>NZ_BAAAHG010000060.1:0-35101 GCF_039525155.1 Streptomyces thermoalcalitolerans
GGCGGCCGGAGCCGCGGGGGCCGGGGCGGCCTGCTGCGGGGCCGGGGCCTGCTCGGCCGCGGGGGCCGGAGCCGCGGCAGGAGCGCCGGAGCCGTCGTCGATGATGGCCAGCTCGGCGCCGACCTCGACGGTCTCGTCCTCGGCGACCTTGATCGAGGACAGCACACCGGAGGCGGGCGCGGGGATCTCGGTGTCGACCTTGTCGGTGGAGACCTCGAGCAGCGGCTCGTCGGCCTCGACGCGTTCGCCCTCGGCCTTCAGCCAGCGGGTGACAGTGCCCTCGGTCACGCTCTCGCCGAGCGCCGGAAGGGTTACGGAAACCGCCATGGTTTCGGTTGCTCCTTAACGAAGTGCGGAAGTCTGTGTCGTCGCCCGATGCCGAGGCGTCAGTCGTGGGAGTGCAGCGGCTTGCCGGCCAGGGCCAGGTGGGCCTCGCCGAGAGCCTCGTTCTGCGTCGGGTGGGCGTGGATGAGCTGGGCCACCTCGGACGGCAGAGCCTCCCAGTTGTAGATCAGCTGGGCCTCGCCGACCTGCTCGCCGATGCGGTCGCCGACCATGTGGACGCCGACCACGGCACCGTCCTTGACCTGGACGAGCTTGATCTCGCCCGCGGTCTTCAGGATCTTGCTCCTGCCGTTGCCCGCCAGGTTGTACTTCAGAGTGACGATCTTGTCCGCGCCGTAGATCTCCTTGGCCTTGGCCTCGGTGAGACCGACGGAGGCGACCTCCGGGTTGCAGTACGTCACCCGCGGAACGCCGTTGTAGTCGATCGGCACGGTCTTCAGACCGGCCAGACGCTCCGCCACCAGGATGCCCTCGGCGAAGCCGACGTGCGCGAGCTGAAGCGTGGGAACCAGGTCACCGACGGCGGAGATGGTCGGGATGTTGGTGCGCATGTACTCGTCGACGAGGACGTAGCCGCGGTCCATGGCGACCCCGACCTCCTCGTAGCCCAGGCCCTGGGAGACCGGGGCGCGGCCGACGGCGACGAGCAGGATCTCGGCCTCGAACTCCTTGCCGTCGGCGAGGGTGACCTTGACGCCGTCCTGGGTGTACTCGGCCTTCTGGAAGAAGGTGCCCAGGTTGAACTTGATGCCACGCTTGCGGAAGGCGCGCTCCAGCAGCTTGGAGGAGTTCTCGTCCTCGACCGGGACGAGGTGCTTGAGGCCCTCGATGATCGTGACGTCGGCGCCGAAGGACTTCCACGCGGAGGCGAACTCCACGCCGATCACGCCGCCGCCCAGGATGATCGCGGACTTCGGCACGCGGTCCAGGACGAGAGCGTGGTCGGAGGAGATGATGCGGTTGCCGTCGATCTCCAGACCCGGCAGGGACTTCGGCACGGAACCGGTCGCCAGGAGGATGTGACGGCCCTGGATCCGCTGCCCGTTGACGTCGATGGAAGTGGGGGAGGACAGCCGGCCCTCGCCCTCGATGTAGGTGACCTTGCGGGAGGCGATCAGACCCTGCAGGCCCTTGTAGAGGCCGGCGATGACCTCGTCCTTGTACTTGTGGACGGCAGGGACGTCGATGCCCTCGAAAGAAGCCTTGACGCCGAACTGCTCGCTCTCGCGAGCCTGGTCGGCGATCTCGCCCGCGTGCAGCAGGGCCTTGGTGGGGATGCAGCCCCGGTGCAGGCAGGTGCCGCCGACCTTGTCCTTCTCGATCAGGGCGACGTTCAGGCCCAGCTGAGCTCCGCGCAGGGCTGCGGCGTAACCACCGCTGCCACCGCCGAGGATCACTAGGTCGAAAACGGTGCTGGCGTCGTTCGCCACGTCACGTCCTCCATGCATGTGCGCCGTGCGCCGGTCAGCGGTGACCGGCAGGCGGCTGGTGTCCGGCCGCTTGATTTCCGGCCCTTCGGTGGGGCCCTGTCCTGCCGACGCCCATCTTCGCACTTGTGGGGAGGGGACGAGACGCCGGGCCGGAGTGTGATACACGGCACGTCCGCGACGGACGCCAGGACCACCCGCCGAGGGGGAGGGCACGGGGCCGCACGGGCGCGCGGCCCCGCCGTGCGGATGCGACCGGTTCGCACACGGCGGAGCCGCCG
This sequence comes from Streptomyces thermoalcalitolerans, assembly GCF_039525155.1. Taxonomy (NCBI): domain Bacteria; kingdom Bacillati; phylum Actinomycetota; class Actinomycetes; order Kitasatosporales; family Streptomycetaceae; genus Streptomyces; species Streptomyces thermoalcalitolerans. The sequence continues at coordinate 2,054 of NZ_BAAAHG010000060.1, forward strand.
TACGACAGGACGGCCCCGAGCCGGGGGGCGGGCTCAGCCCAGGGTGCCGGCGGCGGCCCGCTCGGCGAGCCGCACCAGCGTCCGCACCGCGGCTCCCGTCCCGCCCTTCGGCGTGTACCCGAAGGGACCCTGCTCATTGAACGCGGGTCCGGCGATGTCCAGGTGCGCCCAGGTGATCCCCTCTCCGACGAACTCCCGCAGGAACAGCCCCGCGACCAGCCCGCCGCCCATCCGTTCGCCCATGTTCGCGATGTCGGCGACGGCGGAGTCCATCCCCTTGCGCAGGTGCTCCGGCAGCGGCATCGGCCAGGCGTCCTCGCCGGCCTCCTTCGCCGCCTCGCACACCACGGAACGGAACGCGTCGTCGTTCGCCATGACGCCGAAGGTCCGGCTGCCCAGCGCCAGCACCATCGCGCCGGTCAGGGTCGCGACGTCCACGACGGCGTCCGGCTTCTCCTCGGAGGCGGCCCACAGCGCGTCCGCGAGGACGAGCCGCCCCTCGGCGTCGGTGTTGAGCACCTCGACCGTCTTGCCGCTGTACATGCGCAGCACATCACCCGGGCGGGTGGCGGACCCGGAGGGCATGTTCTCGGCCAGGGCCAGCCAGCCGGTGACCTTGACCTCCAGACCGAGCCGCGCGGCGGCGACGACCGCGGCGAACACGGCGGCGGCGCCGCTCATGTCGCACTTCATCGTCTCGTTGTGGCCGGAGGGCTTGAGCGAGATGCCGCCCGAGTCGTAGGTGATGCCCTTGCCGACGAGGGCGAGGTGCTTGTCGGCCTTGGCGGGGGTGTACGACAGCTTGACCAGCCGCGGGGCGGAGGCCGAGCCGGAGCCGACGCCCAGGATGCCGCCGTAGCCGCCCTCGGCGAGCGCCTTCTCGTCGAGCACCTGCACCTTCAGACCGTGCTCCTTGGCCGCCTCCTGCGCCAGGGCGGCGAACGCGGCCGGATCGAGGTCGTTCGGCGGGGTGTTGATCAGGTCGCGGGCGCGGTTGAGCTCCTCGCAGACGGCGGTGGCGCGCTCGACGGCCGCCTCGTACTCCTTGGCGCGGGGCTTGCCGCCGAGCAGGACGGCCTCGGCGAGCGGGGCCTTGGCGTCGCGGTCCTTGGCGTTCCTGCCGTCGTCCTTGCCGTCGTTCTTGTTGTTCTTGTTCTTGTAGGTGTCGAAGGAGTACGCACCGAGCAGGGCCCCCTCGCCGATCGCGGCGGCGTCGGCGGCGCTTGCGAGCGGCAGCGCGAAGCCGGCCTTCTTGCTCCCGGTAAGAGCACGGGCGGCCGCGCCGGCGGCCCGGCGCAGCGCCTCGGCCTCGTAGGCGGCGCCCTCCTCGGGCCGCGGGCCGAGTCCCACCGCGAGCAGAAGCGGGGCCTCGAAGCCGGCCGGGGCCGGCAGTTTCGTCACCTCGCCCTCGGCACCGGAGGCACCGAGGGTCTCCAGAACGCCGGCGAGCTTGCCGTCGTACGCCTGGTCGACGGCCTCGGCACCCGGTGCGAGGACCGGGCCGTCGTCGCCCTTGGCGACACCGATCACGATCGCGTCGGCCCGCAGGCCGGGGGCCGCGGCGGTGCTGAGAGTGAGAGCAGTCACGGTGGTGAAATCTCGCTTCCCTGTAAAGGTGTGTGGCCGAAAACAGGTGGGTCGACCGGGCCCGACCACCGACCCTAGAACTCCTCTGCGGCGCGGTCTTCACCCGGGCGGGCAAACACCCTCTCCGAGACTACGCGCGTCCCGCCACGGGGCCGCTCCACGGGTGCGCGCGCACGGGGCGACGGCGGCTCATCTCCCGGGCGGGAACGCCGGGTTCGTCCACGGCGGGGGCGGCGGACGGCCCGCCGTGCCGGGGCCGGGCGCCGGGCCTGGCCGCCTCAGCGCAGCGCGAGCACGACCAGGGCGGCCGTGGCCGCCGTCTCGGCGAGGGCGCCGAAGACGTCCCCGGTCACCCCCTGGAAACGGCGCGTGCAGCGGCGCAGGAGAAGTTCGGCGGCGGCAAGGGCGGCGAGGACCGACAGGGCGGTGAGGACGCAGACGTACGGGCCGAGGAAGGCGCCCGCCGCCGTCGCCGCCAGCACGACGGCGAGGGCCGTGCCGACCGCGCCCGGTACGGGCACCACGCCCGCGACCGCGGCGCCCAGCCCCGTCGGCCGGGCGGCCGGGACCCCGGTGCGGGCGGCCAGGGTCAGGGCCAGCCGGGCGACGGTCGCCGAGACGACGGCGGCGAGCGCCCCCCGGGCCCAGGAGCCGTCGTAGGCCCGGGTCAGGGCGGCCACCTGGGCGAGCAGGACGAGGACGACGGTGATCACCCCGAAGGGGCCGATGTCCGACTGCTTCATGATCCGCAGCGCGTCCTCGGCGGGCTTGCCGCTGCCCAGCCCGTCCGCGGTGTCGGCGAGCCCGTCCAGGTGCAGACCGCGGGTCAGTACGGCGGGGACGGCGACGGTGGCGACGGCGGCGAGCGCCGGGCCGGAGCCGAGGAGGAGCAGCAGCAGCCCCACGGCCGCCGCCGTCACTCCGACCACGAGTCCGGCGAGCGGCGCGCAGAGCATCCCCGCACGTGCGGCCTCGCGGTCCCAACGGCCGACCCGGACCGGAAGCACGGTGAGGGTGCCGAAGGCGAACCGCAGCCCGTGCGGCGGGGGAACCTGCTGAGGAGTCGTGGACACCCGGGCAGACTACGGGACCGTCCCGCGCGGACGGGCGGCGCACCGGAAGGCGCGGCACACTACCCCTATGGGGCACTGGCTGGAGCGCAACATCGTCGAACCCGGGAAACTGCCCCTGCTCCTCGCCCTCGCCGCGTTCGTTCTGACCTTCGTGGTCACCCGGGTCGTCACCCGGATGATCCGCGCCGGCAAGGGCCCCTTCGGCAACGTCAAGGCGGGCGGTCTGCACATCCACCATGTCGTGCCCGGCGTGGTCCTGACCGTCTTCGGCGGGTTCGGGGCGGTCGCCAGCGGTCAGCGCGGCTTCGGAGCGGCCGCCTTCGCGGTGGTCTTCGGGATCGGCGCGGGTCTGGTGCTGGACGAGTTCGCACTGATCCTGCACCTGCACGACGTCTACTGGAGCGAGGCCGGCCGCAAGAGCGTCGAGGTCGTCGTCATCACCGCGGCGCTGGTCGGGCTGATGCTCGCGGGGTTCTCCCCGTTCGGCGTCGACGACCTGACACAGGACGAACTGCAGAACCGCGGAGCGGCCATCGCCGCGGTGGCCGTGAACTTCCTGCTCTCCCTGGTGGCCCTCAGCAAGGGCAAGGGCCGGATCGCCCTGTTCGGTGTGATCATCCCGTTCGTCGCGCTGATCGGGGCGGTCCGCCTGGCCCGCCCCGGGTCCTGCTGGGCCAGACGCTTCTACCGCCGCCGCCCGCGCGCCCGGTCCCGGGCCGGGCTGCGCGCCCGCCGCCACGACCGCCGCTGGTCCGGTCCCCTCCGGACCTTCCAGGACTGGATCGGCGGCAAGCCGGACCCGCGGCCGGCCCGTCTTCCGGAACGCCGGTGAGCCGCGTCACCGCCCTCGCCGCGGTGACCGCGCCGGCCGTGACATGCGTTCCCGGACGTCCTCCCCCGCCCCGGGGCGGGGGAGGAGGCGGTCAGTCCCGGTTCCCGCCCGTCGCCTCTTCCTGCTTCTCCTTCTCCCTCTTTTCTTCCTTTTCTTCTTCCGCTTCCGCCTTGTCCTCCGGCTCGCCCCAGTCCTCCGGGACCTCGGGAAGCTCCGCGGCCAGGGCGGCGGCGGACTGGACCAGGGGGAGGGCCAGGAGGGCGCCCGCCCCCTCGCCGACGGTCACCCCGTGGTCGAGAAGGGGCTCCAGGGCCATCCGGTCCAGGGCCTTGGCCTGGCCGGGCTCGCCGCTGCTGTGGCCGGCCAGCCACCAGTCCGGGGCCCGGAACGCCACCCGCTGCCCCACCAGGGCGCACGCGGCCGACACCACGCCGTCCAGGACGACCGGCAGCTTCCGTACCGCGCACTGCAGCAGAAAGCCCGTCGTCGCGGCCAGGTCGGCACCGCCCACCGTGGCCAGCAGCCGCAGCTGGTCGCCGAGCACGGGCCGCGCCCGGCGCAGCGCGTCCCGGATCGCCGCGCACTTGCGCATCCACGTCAGGTCGTCGATGGGCTCGCCGCCGCGCCCGGTCACCACGGAGGCGTCCGTCCCGCACAGCGCGGCGATCAGCACGGCGGCCGACGTCGTCCCGCCCACGCTGATGTCGCCGAGCACCACCAGATCCGTGCCGGAGTCGGCCTCCTCGTCGGCCACCGCCATCCCGGCCCGGAAGGCCGCCTCCGCCTCCTGGAGGGTCAGCGCGTCCTCCACGTCGATGCATCCGCTGCCGCGCCGCACCCGGTGCCGTACGACGTCCTGGGGCAGCGTCTCGGGCGGGCAGTCCAGCGCCATGTCGACCACCCGCACCGGCACACCGAGCCGCCGGGCCAGCACGGAGACCGGCCGGCCGCCCTCCAGCACCGCCCGCACCAGCCGCTCGGCGCCGCCCGCGGGCCGGGCCGAGACGCCCCGCTCGGCGATCCCGTGATCGCCGGCGAACAGCACCACCCGCGGCCGTTCCACCGGCCGCACCGGAACGGCGGCCTGGGCCGCGGCCAGCCACTCACCCAGTTCGTCGAGGCGGCCCAGCGCCCCGGGCGGCACGTTCTGACGCTCCCGGCGTGCCTCCGCGGCATGGCGCACACCGCTGTCGGGACGCTCGATCAGATCGGTGAAGTCGTCGAGATTCAGCGAGCTCATTCGCCGAACAGTACCGGCCCCGGCCGAACGGGGAGACGCCCTGCCGGCGGCACACCCGTACGGAGTCTTTCCGCCCGGAACCCTGATCCCCTGCGTCCCTTCGCGCCGTTTTTGCGGTGAAATGTCCCGCAAACTGTTCTCGCCCCGGGAGCCGCCCATGCCGCCCCTGCCGTACGCCCCGCGGTACTACGACCCGCGCCGCATCGCGTACGCCTTCGAACTCGCCCAGGGCACGGACCGCTTCCAGGAGCCGCCCCGCGAGGACTGCCCCTGGTGCGGCTCCCGGCACCTGCGCACCCGGCTGCGCGCACCGGACCTGCTCCAGCACAAGCCGGGCACCTTCGTGCTCGCCCAGTGCCGGGACTGCGGCCACGCCTTCCAGAACCCCCGGCTCACCCCGGCCGGACTGGCCTTCTACCACCGGGACTTCGACGAGACCGACCCGGAGGGGTTCGCCGACCCGGCGCTCGCGGTCCGCCGCAGCCACCGGCGGCACCGCTGGGACGCGCACCTGATGCGGGGCGTGGGGGAACCGGAGGCCTGGCTGGACGTCGGCACCGGCCACGGCCACTTCCCCCGGGCCGCGCAGGAGGTGTTCCCGTACACCTCCTTCGACGGCCTGGACCCCACCCCGCGCGTGGAACAGGCCCGCGCGGCCGGGCGGGTGGAGGAGGCCCACATCGGCCACCTCGCCGACCCGCACATCGCCGAGCGTCTGCGCGGCCGCTACGACGTGGTCAGCATCTTCCACCACCTGGCCCATGTGCCGGACCCGCGCGCCGAGTTGCGCGGGGCCCTGACCGCGCTGCGCCCCGGCGGCCATCTGCTGGTCGAACTCCCCGACCCCCGCTGCCTGTTCGCGCTGCTGCTGGGCAAGTGGTGGCTGCCGCACGGCCAGCCGCGCCATCTGCATCTGCTGCCCCTGCGCAATCTGTGCGCGGAACTGGAGGCCCAGGGCTGCACGGTCCTGGTCACCGACCGCCGGACCCCGCACACCCCCGGCGACCTGTCCGCGGCCGTCGCCCTGGCCCTCGGTCACGTCCTGCCCGCCGACGACGCCCCCTGGCGCGACGTTCCGCCGACCGCCCTCCAGCGCACCCTGCGGACCGTCCTGTCCGCCGTGACCGGCCCCCTGGTGGACGTGGCCGCCGCTCTGGACGCCCTGCTCTCCCCCCTGATGCGCCGGGTCCCCGGCCTGTCCAACGCCTACCGCGTCATCGCCCGCGCAGCGTGACGGCCTGGCCCGCCACCACCAGCAGCACCTGTTCGCACTCCGCCGCGAACGCGGCGTTCAGACGGCCCAGTTCGTCGCGGTAGCGGCGGCCGGAGGCGGTGGCGGGCACGATGCCCGAGCCCACCTCGTTGGAGACGGCGACCACCGTGCGCCGGGTCGTGCGCACGGCACGGGTCAACGCGGCCACCCGCTCGCGCAGGGCGCGTTCGCCGCCGCCCGCCCACTCGGCGTCGTCCCAGGCGCCGACGGAGTCCATCGCGTCCGTCAGCCACAGGGACAGGCAGTCGACGAGAAGCGGCGGCCCGTCCTCCTCCAGCAGCGGCACCAGGTCGCACGTCTCCACGGTGCGCCAGGAACCCGGCCGCCGCTCCCGGTGCGCGGCGACCCGGGCGGCCCACTCGGCGTCCCCGCCCCGGGACCCGCCGGTGGCGACGTACAGCACATCGGGGAAGGTCTCCAGCCGCCGCTCGGCCTCCACCGACTTCCCCGAGCGCGCCCCGCCGAGCACCAGCGTGCGCCGGGGCACGTCCGGGACCTCCTCGTACGCCCCGACCACCAGCGTCGTACCGTCCGGCACCGCCCGTGCCCCGGCCGCCGCCAGCCGCCGGCTCAGCTCCGGCCCCGGCGGCACGTCGTGGTCCAGGTGGACGGCCACGACGTCCGTGGTCGGCCCCACCGCCCCCGCCGCCCGCAGCCCGGCCAGGGCGTCGGGACGCCCCACGACGTCCACGAGGACCAGGTCGTACGGTGCGGCCGGACCCTCCTTTGGACCGGCCGGCGCCCCGCCCGGCGGCAGATACAGCAGCCGCAGTCCCTCCGGGCCGGTCACCGCGTACCCGGTGCCGGGGGAGTCCAGCGCCACCGCCCGCACCCGGTGCCCCGTCAGCAGCGCCAGCTCCCGCCCGTCCGGCACCCGTCCCGGCTGCGGCAGCCCGGCCGGCACCTCGATGGCCGGCCCGTTGTGCGGGTGGGACAGCAGCACCTGGGTCACACCGCTCAGCGAATGCCCGGCCCGCGCCGCCGCGAGCGCCGCGCCCGGGGTCAGGTCCAGCAGCAGCGAACCGTCCACGAGCAGCGAGGTCGCCGCCCGGGCGTCCGCGCCCAGCGCCGTCGTGCAGGCCGCACAGGGACAGTCGGGGCGGGGCAGTCCCGTGGGGGCACCGGTGCCGAGCAGAGTCACGTCCACGGACCCGATTGTCCAAGGTGCCCGCGGGTCCTGCGCGCCCGGCTAGGCTCTGTGCGGGAGCCGGACCGGGAGCCGGACGGCGCTGTGCAGTGTGCTCACCCAGGGAGGCGTACATGGCGGCATGGACGTGGCGGTTCGAGACGGCCGACGGAACGGAGGTCCAGCCCGCGGTGCAGCCCGAGGAGTTCACCACGCAGAGCGACGCGGAGTCCTGGATCGGGGAGAACTGGAGGGAACTGCGCGACGGCGGCGCGGACCAGGTACGGCTGTTCGAGGACGGCACGGAGGTCTACGGTCCGATGAGCCTGCACGCCGACCAGTCCTGACGGGTCCCCGGACCCGGCCGGGACCGGTCAGGACCGGGGGCGGCCGTACCCGGCCCGTCCCCGCTCACTGCTCGCCCAGGGTCACCTCCACCGTCTTCCGGGCGCCGTCCCGGGTGAAGGTCACCTTGACCCGCTGTCCCGGCTTGTACGCGGCCAGCGCCTCGGACAGCGAGGTGATGGTGGTGATGGCTCTGCCGCCGAGGCCGACGACGGTGTCCCCGGCCCGGATGCCGGCCTTGTCCGCCGCGCCGCCCGCCTGCACCTCGACGACGGCGACACCCGCGGGCCGGTAGGCGGCGTCGACGACCGTGCGCCCGACGATGTCGAGCGCGGCCCGGCCGGAGTCCACGACCCTGCCGTAGCGGATGATCTGGTCGGCGACCGTCTTCACCATCGACGCCGGGATCGCGAAGCCGATGCCGGGCGCCGCGGAGCCGAGCTGGGGGTCGGTGGCGGCGAGCGTCGGGATGCCGATGACCTCGCCGTCGAGGTTCACCAGCGCGCCCCCGCTGTTGCCCGGGTTGATCGCGGCCGAGGTCTGCACCATGTTGGCGATCGTCGCCCCCGTGCCGCCGCCGTCCCGCCCCTCGCTGACGGTGCGCCCGATCGCCGACACGATGCCCTGGGTCACGCTCGACGACAGCCCCAGCGGCGACCCCATGGCCAGCACGATCTGCCCCACCTCGACCTTCTCGGAGTCGCCGAAGGCGGCGGGCCGCAGCCCCGGGGGCACCTCGTCCAGTTTCACCAGGGCGAGATCCTGCTCGGGGTAGGAGGAGACCAGGCGCGCGGTCAGCGCCGCCTCGCTGTTGGCGGTGGTCACCTCGAAGGTGCTCGCGCCGCCCACCACATGCGCATTGGTGACGATGTGCCCCTTGTCGTCGTACACGACCCCGGACCCCAGCTCACGGCCGGTCCGGATCTGCACCACCGACGGCAGCACATCCCTGATCACCCGCAGATAGTCGTTCTGCAGTTCGTCGGCCGCGGGGGAGGTGCCGGCCCGTCGCCCGGCGTCCCCGGTGCCGGGGACGTCCTCGGTGCTCCGGGCCCGCTGGGGACCGGCCGGGCCGGTGCACCCGAACAGCAGCACGGCACAGCAGAGCCATGCGACGAGGGAACCGGCCGACCGGAGAACACGGGCACAGTCATGGGCACGGCTGCGGGAGACATCCATGATCCGAGTCTTCCCGCGGGGTGAACGCCCGGCGTGCGCTGTTCACCCGAAAGAGCACCCGGCCGTGCATCCCGCGGAGCCGGGCCACGCCCGCCCGCGCACCCCGGACAGCCGGAACGTGCTCAGCCGCGCACCCCGCACAGATGCAGCAGCGCCGCCACCGCGCGGTACGGGTCCGTGCGCCCCGCCTGCTCCTCGGCCGCCAGCAGCATCTCGAGATCGTCCGGCGGCTCGGCGTCGTCCGCCGCCGTGTCCGCGAACGCCGTGTCCGTGAAGACCCGCACCCCGTACCAGGCGCGCAGCGGTGCCCCGATCCCGGCGAGCGTCGCCGTCATGTCCGCCAGCCGGTCCGCCCGTGCGCCCGCTTCCGGCCCCGCGGGGACCTTCTCGTCCGGGGACGTCCGGGGACGGGGGAGGCGGGCCGTCGCCCCGAGGGCGCTCAGGGCCGCCGCCCAGTCCCCCCGCAGCCCCGGACGCAGCGCCGACGCGTCGCCGTTGCGCACCAGCAGCGACAGCAGTCCACCGGGTGCGAGCATCCGCGCCAGCCCCGCCAGCAGCGGGTCCGGTTCCTCGGCGTGCATCAGGACGCCGTGGCACAGCACGACGTCGAAGCCGCCCGGAGGGAAGTGCACCCCGGTGTCCCGGCCGTCGCCCTCGACGATCCGCATCCGTGCCCGTATGCCCTTCGGCTCGGCGGCCAGCGCCCGGCGGGCCTGAAGGACCCTCGTCCGGTCCCGCTCCAGCACGGTCACCCAGTGCCCGGCGCGGGCCAGCCGCAGCGCCCGCATGCCCTGCCCCAGGCCCACGTCGAGCACCCGCAGCCGTTTTCCGACCGGAAACCGCGCGGCCAGCTGCTCCTGAAGCTGCCGGGCCACCAGCTCTCGCCGTACGACATCGCGCAGCCCGCCCGGCCGGTGCGGCCACGCGTGCGCGGCATCCCCGGGGGAAGCGGCTGTGCTCAGGGCCGCTCCCCGCGCTTGACCTGCGGCCTGGGCAGCCGGAGCCGGCGCATCTGCAGAGAGCGCATCAGGGCGTAGGCGACCGCGCCCCGCTTGTTCTGGTCGGGGAAGCGCTCGTTCAGGACCTTCCTCAGCCGGAAGCCGGTGACGATCCAGTCCAGCACGATGAGGACGATCACCGCGAGCCACAGCAGCATCACGACGGCCTGCACCGCGGGATCCCGGATCATGCTCAGCACCAGGATGACCACGGCCAGCGGCAGGAAGAACTCCGCGAGGTTGAACCGCGAGTCGATGAAGTCCCGGGCGAACCGGCGCACCGGGCCCTTGTCGCGCGGCGGGAGGTAGCGCTCGTCACCGGTCGCCAGCGCCTGACGCTGCCGCTCCAGCTGGGCGCGGCGCTCCTCGCGCCGCCGCCTGGCGGCCTCCTTGCGCGTCATCGGCGTGTTGGCGACGCTGCGGCGCCGGCGCTGGGCCTCACTGCGCTTGGGCGTCGGCCGGCCCTTGGGGGCCTGCGGGTCACGGGACTGCTTGGAGACGGTCACCGGCGCCTTCTCGGCGACCGGGGCCTTCTCTTCCTTGGCACGGCTACGGAACACAGAACCCAAGGGTACGGGCTTGTCCCGCATGGACATCAGTCAGGTGGGGAACGATCCGGCAACACCGGTCGTCCGTAAAGAGGGAACCCGAGGACAAAGAAGAGGGGAGGATGCGCCCGTCGTGGTCCGACTGTCCTCAGGGGCGAAATCCTCCCTGCGCCGGAGCGGAAGCGGACACAGTCGTTCTTGGGGATGATCGCGTCCGTTCCCGAAGAGTGCGGTAATGGATGCAGGGCCCGTACTGTGGGTTCTGTCGCAAGCTGTGTGAGCTGGAGTCGGTCAGAAGGGGGCGCGCGAAGCCCATGAGCGGTGTCATGAAGCGGATGGGGATGATCTTCCGCGCGAAGGCGAACAAGGCCCTGGACCGGGCCGAGGACCCGCGCGAGACCCTCGACTACTCGTACCAGAAGCAGCTGGAGCTGCTGCAGAAGGTGCGGCGCGGTGTCGCGGACGTGGCGACCAGCCGCAAGCGCCTGGAGCTCCAGCTCAACCAGCTGCGGCAGCAGTCCGACAAGCTGCAGGACCAGGGCCGCAAGGCGCTCGCGCTGGGCCGTGAGGACCTGGCCCGCGAGGCGCTCTCCCGCCGCGCCGCGCTCCAGCAGCAGGTGACGGACCTGGAGACCCAGCACGCCACCCTCCAGGGCGAGGAGGAGAAGCTCACCCTGGCGGCCCAGCGCCTGCAGGCCAAGGTCGACGCCTTCCGCACCAAGAAGGAGACCATCAAGGCGACCTACACCGCCGCCCAGGCGCAGACCCGGATCGGCGAGGCGTTCTCCGGCATCTCCGAGGAGATGGGCGACGTCGGGCTCGCCATCCAGCGCGCCGAGGACAAGACCGCACAGCTGCAGGCCCGGGCCGGTGCGATCGACGAGCTGCTCGCCTCCGGCGCCCTGGACGACCCCACCGGCATGGCCAAGGACGACATCCAGGCCGAGCTGGACCGGCTCTCCGGCGGTACGGACGTGGAGCTGGAGCTGCAGCGCATGAAGGCCGAGCTGGCCGGCGGAACGTCCGCCGAGCGGCAGGCGCTCGAGGGCGGACAGAACCAGCAGCAGTCCCAGCAGCAGCCGCAGGACACCCCCCGCTTCGACAAGCAGTAGACCGCGTCGAGGCACACCACGTCACCGACAGCCGGGGCCACGCCGAGGAGGGCGGACATGATCGTACGGATCATGGGAGAGGGACAGGTGAGGCTGTCCGACAGCCATCTCGCCGAACTCGACAGACTGGACGACGAACTCCTGGCCGAGATGGAGAACGGCGACGGTCCCGGCTTCCGTCGCACCCTCTCGGCCCTGCTGGCCAAGGTCCGCGAGGTGGGCGAGCCCCTGCCGGACGACTCCCTGGAGCCGTCCGAGCTGATCCTCCCGGCCCCGGACTCGACCCTGGAGGAAGTGCGGGAGCTGCTGAGCGACGACGGCCTGATCCCCGGGTGAGAGACACCCGGCAGGCCCCGGCGCTCCGGCGTCCCGCGGGGACCCCTTACCGTACGCAGACGTGACCACCACCCTGGACCGCGCCCGCCGCCTGCTGAGAGCGCACCCCCTTGCGCTGGATGCGGCCCTCGCGGCCGGGGTGCTGGTGTGCATGGTGGCCGGCTCCTTCGTCAACCCCCACGGGGAGCACGGTGTCACCTGGGCCGTCCGCCGGCCCGCACCGCTCAGCCTGATCCTCATGGCCCTCGGCGCCGCCGCGCTCGTCCTCCGCCGCCGCGCCCCGCGCACGGTCCTCGCCGTCACCGGCACCGTCTCCCTCGCGGAATGCGTCACCGGGGACCCCCGCGCCCCCGTCGCCATGTCCGCCGTGATCGCCCTGTACACCGTGGCCGTCCGCACCGACCGCCCCACCACCTGGCGCCTGGGCCTGCTCACCATGACCGTGCTGACCGGCGCCGCCATGCTCGCCGGGCCCCTGCCCTGGTACGCGCAGGAGAACCTCGCCCTCTTCGCCTGGACCGGCATGGCCGCCGCCGGCGGCGACGCCGTCCGCAGCCACCGCGCCTTCGTGCACGCCATCAGGGAGCGCGCCGAACGCGCCGAACGCACCCGCGAGGAGGAGGCCCGCCGCCGCGTCGCCGAGGAGCGCCTGCGCATCGCCCGCGATCTGCACGATGTCGTCGCCCACCGCATCGCCCTGGTCAACGTGCAGGCCGGAGTCGCCTCCCACGTCATGGACAAGCGGCCCGACCAGGCCAAGGAGGCCCTCGCCCACGTCCGGGAAGCCGCCCGTTCCGCACTGGAGGAACTGCGCACCACCGTCGGACTGCTGCGGCAGTCCGGCGACCCCGAGGCCCCCACCGAACCGGCCCCCGGCCTGGACCGCCTCGACGAACTCGTCGACTCCTTCCGCAGCGCCGGCCTGCACGTCGAGGTCGCCCGCACCGACCAGGACACCTCCCTGCCCGCCGCCGTCGGCCTGGCCGCCTACCGGATCATCCAGGAGGCCCTGACCAATGTGCACAAGCACGCGGGGACGACGGCGAAGGCCGAGGTCAGCATCGTCCGGGTCGGGCCGGACATCGAGATCACCGTCCTGGACGACGGAGCCGGCGCGGACAGCGGCCCGCAGCAGGGCGGTGGACACGGGCTGCTCGGCATGCGCGAACGGGTCACCGCCCTGGGCGGCACCCTCACCACCGGTCCCCGCTACGGCGGCGGCTTTCGCGTCCATGCCATCCTGCCGGTCGACAGCCGCACCAGCGCTCCGGGGGATCCCGCATGACGATCCGCGTCCTGCTCGCCGACGACCAGGCCCTGCTGCGCAGTGCCTTCAAGGTGCTCGTCGACTCCGAGCCGGACATGGAGGTGGTCGGCGAGGCCTCCGACGGCGCCCAGGCGGTACGGCTGGCCAAGGAACGGCGGGCCGACGTGGTGCTGATGGACATCCGCATGCCCGGCACCGACGGTCTCGCGGCCACCCGTATGATCAGCGCCGATCCCGACCTCGACCAGGTGCGCGTGGTCATCCTCACCACCTTCGAGGTCGACGACTACGTGGTGCAGGCGCTGCGCGCGGGCGCCTCCGGCTTCCTCGGCAAGGGCAGTGAACCCGAGGAACTGCTCAACGCCATCCGCGTCGCCGTCCGGGGAGAGGCACTGCTGTCCCCGGCCGCCACCAAGGGACTGATCGCCCGCTTCCTCGCGCAGAGCGCCCCGGAGACCGCCGGCGGCCACGACCCGGCCCGGCTGGACGCGCTGACCGTACGGGAGCGCGAAGTGCTCGTCCAGGTCGCCGGCGGGCACTCCAACGACGAGATCGCCGAGCGTCTGGGGGTCAGCCCGCTGACGGTGAAGACCCATGTCAACCGGGCCATGTCCAAACTGGGCGCCCGCGACCGGGCACAACTCGTCGTCATCGCCTACGAGTCGGGGCTGGTACGGCCCAGGGCGGAGTGAGCGTACTGCGCTCGGAGTAGGGGCCGGGCGCGGAAATGGACCCCAGGGCTACGGAACGCCGCCCTCCCATGGCCGAGGGTTTAGAGGTGCGCCCACTGTGCGTCCGTACGGTCGGCGCCGCTTATCGTTCGTACCGTTTGGTGCTTGTACCGCTCAGAGAATCGAGACCCTCACCCATGTCCTGGCTGTCCAGATTCAGCCTCGCGCAACGGGCCTTGATCGGACTGGTGTCGATCATCGCGCTCGTCTTCGGGGCGATCTCCATACCGCAGCTCAAGCAGCAGCTGTTTCCCAGCATCGACCTTCCCGTGGTCTCCGTGCTGGCGCCCTACCAGGGCGCGTCCCCGGACGTGGTGGAGAAGCAGGTCGTCGAGCCCATCGAGAACCACCTCAAGGCCGTCGACGGCATCACCGGTGTCACCTCCACGGCGAGCGAGGGCAACGCCGTGATCATGGCGTCCTTCGACTACGGCAACAACACCAAGCAGCTCGTCGCCGACGTCCAGCAGGCCGTCAACCGGGCTCGCGCCCAGCTCCCCAGTGAGGTCGACCCGCAGGTGGTGGCCGGTTCCACGGACGACATCCCCGCCGTGGTCCTCGCCGTCACCTCCGACAAGGACCAGCAGGCCCTCGCCGACCAGCTGGACAAGACGGTCGTCCCCGAGCTGAAGAACATCGATGGCGTCGGCCAGGTCACCGTCAACGGTGTATGGGACCTGCAGATCACCGTCACCCCGGACGACAAGAAGCTCGCCGCGGCCGGGCTCACCCCCGTCGCCCTGGGCGAGGCCCTCAGGGCGGGCGGCGCCACCGTCTCGGCCGGCTCCTTCGACGAGAACGGCGCCAACCGCACCGTCCAGGTCGGCGGAGGCTTCACCTCGCTGCAGCAGATCCAGGACCTGCGGATCACCGGTGAGGGCGTGAAGAAGCCGGTGCGCCTCGGCGACGTCGCCACCGTCAAGCAGGAGCCGGCCCCGTCCGACTCCCTCACCCGCACCAACGGCAGGCCCAGCCTGGCCGTCGCCGTCACCATGGACCACGACGGCAGCGCGGTCGCCATCTCCGAAGCGGTCGAGGACAAGCTGCCGGACCTGCGCGAGGCCCTCGGCTCCGGCGCGAAGATCACCGTCGTCAGCGACCAGGGCCCGGCCGTGGCCCGGGCCATCGAAGGACTGACCAACGAGGGTCTGCTCGGTCTGTTCTTCGCGATCCTCGTCATCCTGGTCTTCCTGGCCTCGGTCCGCTCCACCCTGGTGACGGCGGTGTCGATCCCGCTGTCCGTCGTGCTCGCGCTGATCGTGCTGTGGACCCGCGACCTGTCGCTGAACATGCTGACGCTGGGCGGGCTGACCATCGCCATCGGCCGGGTCGTCGACGACTCGATCGTGGTCCTGGAGAACATCAAGCGGCATCTCGGCTACGGCGAGGAGCGCCACGCGGCCATCATGACCGCGGTGCGCGAGGTGGCCGGCGCGGTGACCGCCTCCACGCTCACCACCGTCGCCGTGTTCCTGCCGATCGGCCTGGTCGGTGGCATGGTGGGCGAGCTGTTCGGCCCGTTCAGCCTCACCGTCACCGTGGCCCTGCTGGCCTCGCTGCTGGTGTCGCTGACGGTGGTGCCGGTGCTGTCGTACTGGTTCCTGAGCACGCCCAAGGGCACGCCCGCCGAGGCCGAGGAGGCCCGCCGCCTGGCCGAGGAGAAGGAGGCCAGGAGCCTTCTGCAGCGCCTCTACGTCCCCGTCCTGCGCTTCGCCACCCGGCGGCGCCTGACCAGCGTGCTGATCGCGGTCGCCGTCCTGGTCGTCACCCTCGGCATGACCCCGCTGCTGAAGACGAACTTCTTCCACCCCGGCGACCAGCAGGTCCTCACCATCCGGCAGGAGCTGAAGCCGGGCGCCAGCCTGGCGACGACGAACGCCGCGGCCCGGAAGATCGAGGACGTGCTCGCCGATGTCGAGGGCGTCAGGGACTACCAGGTCACCATCGGCTCCTCCGGCTTCATGGCGGCCTTCGGCGGCGGTACGGACACCAACCAGGCCTCCTACCAGGTGATGCTCGAGGACTCGGCCTCCGCCGACGACGTACGCGCCCGTATCGAGGACCGCCTGGGCAAGCTGTCCGGCATCGGCACCACCACGATCGGCGTCGGGGACGGATTCGGCTCCCAGGACCTGAAGGTGATCGTCAAGGCGAGCGACCCCGATGTGCTGCGCCGCGCCGCGGAGCAGGTCCACAGGACGGTCGCCGGCCTCGACGACGTCACCGACGTCACCAACGACCTGTCGCAGAGCGTGCCGCGCATCTCGGTGCGGGCGAACGCCAAGGCGGCAGCGGCGGGCTTCACCGACCAGACCCTCGGCATGGCGGTCGCCCAGTCCGTCAAGGGCACCACCGCGGCGAAGGCGGTGCTGGACAACGCCGAGCGGAATGTGGTCATCAGGTCGGCGAAGCCGGTGCGGACGCTGAACCAGCTGAAGAACCTGCGGCTCGGCCCGGTGAAGCTGGGGGACATCGCGACCGTCGAGCTGGTCGACGGGCCGGTGTCGATGACCCGGATCGACGGTCAGCGCGCCGCCACGATCACGGCCAGGCCGGTCGGGGACAACACCGGCGCGGTCGGCACGCAGCTCGAGAAGAAGCTCGGTGAGCTGAAGCTGCCCGCGGGGGCGAGGGCCGAGATCGGCGGTGTCACCGCCGACCAGGACGAGGCCTTCGAGAAGCTGGGCCTGGCCATGCTGGCGGCCGTCGCGATCGTCTTCATGCTGCTGGTGGCGACCTTCCGCTCGCTGGCCCAGCCGCTGATCCTGCTGGTCTCCATCCCGTTCGCGGCGACCGGCGCCCTGGGGCTGCTGATCGTCACCGGAACGCCGATGGGGGTGCCCGCGATGATCGGCATGCTGATGCTGATCGGCATCGTGGTGACCAACGCGATCGTGCTGATCGACCTCATCAACCAGTACCGCGAGCGGGGCCACGGCATCGTCGAGGCGATCGTGGAGGGCGGCCGCCACCGGCTGCGTCCCATCCTCATGACGGCCCTGGCGACCATCTTCGCCCTGATCCCGATGGCCCTGGGGATCACCGGCGAGGGCGGCTTCATCGCCCAGCCGCTGGCGGTGGTCGTGATCGGCGGCCTGCTCACCTCGACCCTGCTGACCCTGCTGCTGGTCCCGACGCTCTACGCGATGCTGGAGCTCCGCAAGGAGCGCCGCGCGAAGAAGCGGGCGGCGAAGCGGGAGGCGAAGGCGACGACGGAGGAGCTGGAGCCCGCGGGCGTGTGACCCGCACGACGGCCGGGCCCGTACACCGCGTACGGGCCCGGCTTTTGCCGTCGGGTCACCCCTGGGGCGCACCTTGGGGCGCACCTTGGGGCGCGCCTTGGGGCGCGCCTGGGGGGGCACCTGGGGGGCACGCCTTCAGCGAGGCGACGAACGCGCCCCAGGCGGACGCCGGGACGACGATCACAGGGCCGTGGGGGGCCTTGCTGTCACGGACGGGGACGACACCGGGGAGGTTCTCGGCGATCTCGACGCATTCGCCCCCGTTGGCATTGCTGTAGCTGCTCCGGCGCCAGCGGGCAGAGTTCGGCTCAGAGCTGTGTCGCACGGCTTGTAGTCCTCCATCGCCTGTCGGATCAGCTCCGCCGAGGCAGCCGGCGAGAGGGCCTTGGCGCGCAGCACCTCGTAGTGCCGCCGGAGCACGGACTCGTCGATGATCGCCCATCGCAGCGGAGGTGGGCGAACGGATTCTCTCCTGCCGGGACATCCGCGCGTTGACCCGCTCCTCCAGCTGCTCCGGCAGCAGTTCCTCCCGCAGACCGAGCTGGGCCTCGGCGTACTCCCTGGCCTGTAAGAGTCCTGGTAACGCCTGCGCCGCACCGGCGACCCGCACAGCCGGCTGTCCCGCCTGGCCGGACGAACTGGAGGCGGAGCTGCTCGAATCGGCCGAGTTCGTCCTGTCCGAGGCCGGACCGCTGCTCGCCGACGAGTCGTCGGGGGCGCGGGAGCTGCGCTTCACGGGCGTGCAGCTCGCCGCGGCGCTGACGGACGTGCTGGGAATCGCCAAGAGCCGGGGCGCCCGCCTGCCGGACCACTGAACCCATCTGCGGGCCCGGGGCCGCCGGGACCGGCACGGTCTCCAGGCCGCCCCGCCAGGAGCGGCGACGCCCAGCCGTTGCACCTCTGCTGTTTCCACGACACCCCGAACGCCACAGGCCGGACGGTCCCATGG
Organism: Streptomyces thermoalcalitolerans; assembly: GCF_039525155.1. NCBI lineage: Bacteria > Bacillati > Actinomycetota > Actinomycetes > Kitasatosporales > Streptomycetaceae > Streptomyces > Streptomyces thermoalcalitolerans. The sequence goes on from NZ_BAAAHG010000060.1 coordinate 19,892, forward strand.
ACGGGCGAGAGTGAGCAGGGCTTGGCGACCGGCTTCACTGCATGCGTGTTCGGGGCCTGGCTCTTGCGGGGGAAACCTTGGTGTGAGCAGATGGAGGCACCCATATGCTGAGCCACGGAGCCGGTTCTCGTTCCTGGTGGAGGTCCTGATGAGTACGCCCGCACCGGAAGATTTCAGTCACCCGCCGCTCCGGCCACGTCTGTCGGTCGAGGAGATGCTGGCGGCGAAGAACACCCAACCGATCCGCTCCCTGGACGATCTCGCCGCCGACACGTTCGAGTCGGACGAGGAACTCGAAGAATTCCTCGCCTTCACCTATGCCGAGCGGCACCGAGACGTCGCCTGAGACCGCATGCAACCCGTCATCCTGGACACCGACGTCGCTTCCCTGTCCCACAAGCGCAAGCTCACCGGGCCGCTCGCCACTCGCCTCATCGGCCGCAAACCGTTGATCACCTTCGTGACCTACGGCGAACTGACCAAGTGGACGGAGATCCGCCACTGGGGCGCCCGCAGCCGCCAGGAACTCGCCGACTGGCTCTCCGGCATCCCCGTCCTGCCCGGCGACGAGTCCGTCGCCACTGCCTGGGGACGGCTCTCGGCCGCCGGGATACAGCGTGGCCGGCCCCGTCCGGCCAACGACATGTGGGTTGCGGCCTGCGCTCTCACCTACGACCTGCCGTTGGCCACCCTCAATCTCAAGGACTACGAGGACTTCCGCCTCCACCACGGTCTCCGCATTCTCGGTGTCGAATGACCGTCGTGTCCTGACGGCAACCGGACTCGGCATCGCCGCACCCACGGATCTCAGCAGACAAGCGAACCTTGCCCGACCCGATGAAATGCGGGCAGGAAGGGCCGATGGCGTCACGCCGGAAGCTCCGAGAGGTGGTGCATCTCCGAAGGGACGGGCTGGTGCAAGCTCCGTGCAGAAGGACGCCCCGGTCGCCGTGGGGCGGCCGGGGCGTCGTGCTGTCGGGTGCGTCGCTGTTTACGGGAGTGCCAGCATCCGTTCCAGGGCCAGCTTCGCGTACTTCTCCGTCTCCTTGTCCACCTGGATGCGGTTGACCACGTTGCCCTCGACCAGGGACTCCAGGGCCCAGACCAGGTGAGGGAGGTCGATGCGGTTCATGGTGGAGCAGAAGCAGACCGTGCGGTCGAGGAAGACGACTTGCTTGCCCTCGGGAGCGAAACGGTTCGCCAGGCGGCGGACCAGGTTCAGCTCCGTGCCGATGGCCCACTTGGAGCCGGCCGGGGCGGCCTCCAGGGTCTTGATGATGTACTCGGTCGAGCCGACGTAGTCCGCCGCGGTCACCACCTCGTGCTTGCACTCGGGGTGGACCAGGACGTTCACACCGGGGATGCGCTCGCGGACCTCGTTGACCGAGTCCAGGTTGAAGCGGCCGTGCACCGAGCAGTGGCCCCGCCACAGGATCATCTTCGCCGCGCGCAGCTCCTCGGCGGTCAGGCCGCCGTTCGGCTTGTGCGGGTTGTAGACGACGCAGTCGCCCAGGGACAGGCCCATGTCCCGCACCGCCGTGTTGCGGCCCAGGTGCTGGTCGGGCAGGAACAGGACCTTCTCGCCCTGCTGGAAGGCCCACTCCAGGGCCCGCTTGGCGTTCGACGACGTACAGATCGTGCCGCCGTGCCGGCCCGTGAAGGCCTTGATGTCGGCGGAGGAGTTCATGTACGACACCGGGACGGCCTGCTCGGCGATCCCCGCCTCGGTCAGCACGTCCCAGCACTCGGCGACCTGCTCGGCCGTCGCCATGTCGGCCATGGAGCAGCCGGCCGCCAGGTCCGGCAGGACCACCTTCTGCTCGTCGGACGTCAGGATGTCCGCGGACTCCGCCATGAAGTGCACACCGCAGAACACGATGTACTCGGCCTCCGGGCGCGCCGCCGCGTCCCGCGCCAGCTTGAAGGAGTCACCCGTGACATCGGCGAACTGGATGACCTCGTCGCGCTGGTAGTGGTGGCCGAGCACGAAGACCTTGTCCCCGAGCTTCTCCTTGGCCGCACGAGCGCGCTCCACCAGGTCCGGGTCGGACGGGGCGGGCAGCTCACCGGGGCACTCGACGCCGCGCTCGCTCTTCGGGTCGGCTTCGCGGCCGAGCAGCAGCAGGGCGAGCGGCGTCGGCTGGACGTCGAGGTCCTGGGTCTGGGCGGTGGTCACGACACGCACCCTTTCTACTTTTCGTCGAACTGACGCTATCCATCATAGCGGCTTCACGTCAGTTTGACGATGGTCATAGCGTCGATGTGACGTGAATCCTGGGGTGCCTGCCGCCGGCCCGATCGGTGATCCCTCCCTCTCTCTCCACAGGCCGCTGTCCGTCCTCCCGCGCGTGTGCGAGCATGATGTGGACGAGCCTGAAGAAGAGAAAAAGCACGACCCCGGCCCGGAATGAATCCGCGGCCTCGCCGGTTGGACTCGTCGGCAAGCAGTCTCCGTACAACCCGGGAGAGATCTAGATGTCCGTATCGGACGAGACCACCACCGTCACCGACGGCATCATCCTGACCGACGCCGCCACGGCCAAGGTCAAGGCCCTGCTCGACCAGGAAGGCCGTGACGACCTCGCCCTGCGCGTCGCCGTCCAGCCCGGTGGCTGCTCCGGCCTGCGTTACCAGCTCTTCTTCGACGAGCGGTCCCTTGACGGCGACGTGGTGAAGGAGTTCGACGGCGTCAAGGTCGTCACCGACCGCATGAGCGCCCCCTACCTCGGCGGCGCCACCATCGACTTCGTGGACACGATCGAGAAGCAGGGCTTCACGATCGACAACCCGAACGCGACGGGCTCCTGCGCCTGCGGCGACTCCTTCAGCTGAGCAGCCGGTCACGGCAGGACAACCGAGGACACCGAGGACAGCGAAAGGCGGCAGCCCTCATCAAGGGGCCGCCGCCTTCCGGCCCTCCGCGATGTCCCGCCCGTCTCTCTCAGCTCTCTCAGCGGGCGGACGACGACTCCGGCAGCCGCGCGCCCGGCCTCTCCCGGGGGATCTCCCGCCCGTCCGAGCCGACCACCTTCCGGTCACCGAGCGGCCGGTCCAGACGCACGCTCTCGTGGTACACCTTGGCGACCAGGATGCAGACCTGGTCCCGCCGCGAGGTCTCGGTCACCGTGACCGTCACCCGGTCGGCGTCCTCCTTCACGGACGCCCGGTAGTCCGCGCACACCCCGCCCTCGAAGCGGACGGTCAGCTCGTCGCCCTCGGTGCTGTAGCCGGTCACCTTCACGTCCCGCGTCACCGTGGCGCCGTCCGAGCCGCCCGACGCCTTCGGCGAGGTCAGGTACACCGGGTCGACGGCCGGATGCGTCACCGTGAAGGGCACACCCCGCCCGTCTGACGCCCGCACCTGGAACAGCCAGGACGGCACGAGTGCCCGCCGGCCGTCGGAGGAGTGCGAGGCCAGCCCGAACACGGCCTTGTCGACGGTGAAGGCGTTCCCGGTGAAGGACTTCGTGGACTCCTTGTGGGGCGGGGCCGGGGCCTTCGCCTCGCACGGCACCTCCGGGCGGTCCTTCGGCGGGCGGTTCTCCGGCGAGTGGTCCTTCAGCGGTACGGGAGCGGCGCAGCCGCCGATGCCCGCGCGGCCGGTCCGCGGAACCGCGTTCATCAGCTCCAGCGTCCTGCGCGCGCTCAGCACGGGATACGTGTCGCCCTTCACCGGCTTCTTCAGCCGGCCGCTGCCGCTGACCACCTCGCCCTGCGGGCCGATGCTCAGGCCCGTGGTCCAGCCGTACGTGGGCAGCCCGCCGACCCGCGGATCGGCGTTGACGACCCGCTGAGCGCCCACGGTCCGGCTCGCGTCCACCTTGGCGTCGTCCTGGCCCAGCGCCTTGAGCACCGGAGCCGCCGCCTTCCGCGCCGCCGCCACGCTCACCGGGCGGACGGACGGAGTCCCGGAGACCCCGGGGACCGCCGTGCACACCGCACCCTTGCAGTTGTCGGTGCCCGGCGCGTACCGGCTGAACGTCCATGTCCCGGGTGCCTGCCTGCTCACCCGCAGCACCGGGCCGGAGCCGTCCTTCCCGGACCCCGCCCTCCAGGCCTGGGCGTCGGCCACCGGCGTGCCCTCCACGCCGAGCGCCTCGGCGAGCCGGGCCACCTCCTCCCGGGTGACCTCGCCCCGGGCCCGGTACACCGGTGCCGAGCCGGGCCCGTCGGGAAGCGTGCCGCCGGCCCGGTAGGTCGCGCCGTAGGGATTGGGCTCGCCGGGGGCGATCTCGTGCGGACCGGCGGCGGCGCTCGCGGCGTCGGCGGCGACGTACCCGTCGAGGACCAGTGGCGGGGGAGTGCCGCGCCCGTCGGCCGCCGCCGTCCCCGGACGCTCACCCGTACCCGCGGCGAGAAACACCCCGCCGCCGCCCACCAGCAACACCGTGGCGGCGACCGAGGCGATGACCACCGGCGACCGCCTGCGCACACGCCACCCGCCGGAGCGCTCGTCCCCGTCCGGGACCGCGGTGACGTCCGGAACCTCCTGTTCCTTCGGGGGGTCCTGGTCCTTCGGGGGGTCCTGGTCCTTCGGGGGCTCCTGGTCCTCGGGGGCCTTGGTGGTGTCCGGGGCCTTCTGCTCCTCGGAGACCTCGGATGTCTCGGCGGCCCCCGAGACCTTCTGCTCCTCGGGGGGCTCGGTGGTTTCCGGGGCTTTCCGGCCTTCAGAGGTCTTCTGGTCCTCGGAGGTCTCCGGGGCCTTCTGGTCCCCAGTGGCCTCGGCGGTCCCGGCGGTCTCCGAGGCTTGCTGGTCCTTGGTGCTGTCCGAGAGTGCCTGCTCCTCGGCGGTCTCCGATGCTCGCTGGTCCTCAGTGGTCTCCGAGGCCGCCTGCTCCTCGGAGGCCTCGGCAGTCTCGGAGGCCTTGGAGGTCTCGGAGGGCTTCGAGGTGCCGGCACCGTCCTGTGAAGCGTTCGAGGCCCCGCCACCGTCCTCCGAAGCCTTCCGCTTCGGCGTCTCCGCCTGCTCCGGGGCTTCCTCGGCGGTGCCCGCAGCCGCGTCGTCGTGGTCGGGTCGCTCGGTGTTCACCGCATCGCTCCTTCGGCTGGGTCGTATCCCGCATCCCCCAGAGGGGGGACAGCGGTGGGACGCAGCGGAGGAGCACGCGGTTCCCCTCGGTACGCCGGTCCGGCCGGCCGGCCTTCAAGGCCTTCGGGATCCCGGTCTCTTGAGGTCCCGGAGGCCCCGGCCTCCGCGGCCTCAGTCCCCGTAGTCCGACATCGCGTCCAGCAGCCGGGCGGAGGAGGCGGGCACCTCCACCCCGTGGAGGCGGGACGGCGGCACCGGCGGCTCGGCGGTCCGGTCGGGTGCCACCCACCAGGGGGCCATCCGGGCGCAGTCCCCGCGCAGTGAGGCCAGATCGCCCTCGAGGTCGGCCGGAGCCGGGGCAGCATGGACGGTGTGGGCCCTGTTGTTCGTCATGGGCGAACCGTAGGCTCGGAGAAGCCGCCCGAGATAGACCTACTATCGGGTAGTTTTTCCGCTCCACCGTCACCCGCCGACCAGGTGGCGCGCACCGCGACACCGGGTAGCGTGAACTGTCATTCCTCCGGACTCCAGGAGCAATCACGCCGTGCGTATCGCAGTCACCGGCTCCATCGCCACCGACCACCTCATGACCTTTCCCGGCCGGTTCGCCGATCAGCTCGTCGCGGACCGGCTGCACACGGTCTCGCTCTCCTTCCTGGTCGACCAGCTGGACGTACGGCGCGGCGGGGTCGGCGCCAACATCGCCTTCGGCATGGGGCAGCTCGGCACCCGGCCGATCCTGGTCGGCGCCGCGGGCCCCGACTTCGACGAGTACCGCGCCTGGCTGGACCGGCACGGCGTCGACACCGCCTCGGTCCGCATCTCCGAGACCCTGCACACCGCCCGCTTCGTGTGCACCACCGACGCCGACCACAACCAGATCGGCTCCTTCTACACCGGTGCGATGAGCGAGGCCCGTCTCATCGAGCTCAAGACCGTCGCCGACCGCGTCGGCGGTCTCGACCTGGTGCTGATCGGCGCGGACGACCCGGAGGCGATGCTCCGGCACACCGAGGAGTGCCGTGCGCGCGGGATCCCGTTCGCCGCCGACTTCTCCCAGCAGATCGCCCGGATGGACGGCGAGGAGATCCGGATACTGCTGGACGGGGCGCGGTACCTGTTCTCCAACGAGTACGAGAAGGGCCTCATCGAGTCCAAGACCGGCTGGAGCGACGCCGAGATCCTCTCCCGTGTCGGCCACCGGGTCACCACCCTCGGCTCGCGCGGCGTGCGCGTCGAGCGCGCCGGCGAGGAGCCGATCGAGGTCGGCTGCCCGGAGGAGGAGCGCAAGGCGGACCCGACGGGCGTCGGCGACGCCTTCCGCGCCGGCTTCCTCTCCGGCCTGGTCTGGGGCGTCAGCCTGGAGCGCGCCGCCCAGGTCGGCTGCATGCTCGCCACCCTGGTCATCGAGACGGTCGGCACCCAGGAGTACCAGCTGCGCCGCGCCCACTTCATGGAGCGCTTCGCCAAGGCGTACGGCGACGAGGCGGCCGACGAGGTCCGCGCCCACCTCTCCTGACGGGGCGACAGCGGCGGCCTCGGCGACGGTTCCTACGAGAGCCGGCGGACGACGTGGGCCGAGCCTCCGTCCGCCGGCTCCTCGCCGACGTACTCCTGGCCCCGCATCTCGCACCACGCCGGGATGTCCAGACGCGCCGCCTCGTCGTCGGCCAGCACCCGGACCGTGCCGCCGACGGGCACGTCCTTGAACACCTTGGCCAGCTCGATCACCGGGATCGGGCAGCGCTTGCCGAGGGCGTCCACGACCAGCGCGTCCTCCCGCACGGGGGCCGGTTCCCCGGCCGGCGCCCCGAGCTTCTCCCGGACCCGCGCCACCGCGCCCGGCAGGGCCTCGAGGAACCGTTCGACGTCCTCCTCCGGGGTCCCGGGCGGCAGCGACACCCGGACGTTGCCACTGCTCAGCACACCCATCGCCTTCAGGACATGGCTCGGCGTCAGGGTGCTGCTGGTGCACGACGAGCCGGAGGAGACGGAGAAGCCCTCGCGGTCCAGCTCGTGCAGCAGTGCCTCCCCGTCGACATAGAGACACGAGAAGGTGACGATCCCGGGCAGCCGGCGGACCGGGTCGCCCACCACCTCCACGTCCGGCACGAGCCGCGGCACCCGCGCCCGGATCCGCTCCGTCAGCTCCCGCAGCCGTACCGCCTCCGCGGCCGCCTCCGCCCGGACCGCCCGCAGCGCCGCCGCCGCCGCCACGATCGCCGGGATGTTCTCGAAGCCGGCCGCCCGTCCCGACTCCCGCTCGTCCACCGGTTTCCGAGGCGCGAACCGCACCCCCTTGCGCACCACGAGCAGCCCGACTCCGGGCGGTCCGCCCCATTTGTGCGCACTCGCCGTCAGCAGCGACCAGTCCCCTTCCACCGGGCCCCAGCCCAGTGACTGCGCCGCGTCCACCAGCAGCGGCACACCCGCCGCCCGGCACACCTCGGCCACCCCGGCGACCGGCTGCTCGGTCCCCACCTCGTGGTTGGCCGACTGCAGACAGGCCAGCGCGGTGTCCTCGCGCAGCGCGGCCTCGTACGAGGCGGCGGCCACCAGGCCCCCGCGGTCCACCGGCACCCGGGTGACCGTTCCGCCGTCCGCCTCGTGCGCTTCGGCGGAATGGAGGACAGAGGAGTGTTCGACCGCTGACACGATCAGGTGGCGTCCAGTGCGTCGCCGCCCCGCCAGCGCGCCCGCGATTCCGCTGTGCACGGCCAGGGTTCCCGACGGGGTGAACGTCACCTCGTCCGGGCGGCACCCCACCGCCTCCGCGGTCGTCTCCCGGGCCGCGTCCAGCAGCAGCCGGGCACGCCGTCCCTCTTTATGGAGCCGGGCGGGGTCGGCCCACCCTTCGTCGAGGGCGGCGAGCAGAGCCTGCCGGGCGACGGGATGAAGGGGAACACCGGAAGCAGCGTCGAAGTAGGCCACACAGCAACGCTACGACGTGGAGGGGCGCGGGAGGGGCGCGGGGCGGTGCCGGTGCGGGCCCATCGCGCGGGACGCGCCGGCCGTACCGTTTCCCCGGGTGCCGCACAAGCCGCACAGCCGTCCTGCCGGAGTGCCTCAACCCCCTACGCAAAGCCGGGCATATGGGTCCATCCCACCCCTTCGGTCCGACCCGCGGCGCGTAACCCACCCTCCCCGCGCTCCGCCGGAAGGCGTCCAGTAGGGTTTGGTCCGCATAAACATCCAAACCCCTGCCCGACGCAGGGCGGCGACCGACCAGCGAGAAGGCAGGCCGCAGCCAACCGCGCGGGCGAGACTCTCGGGAAGGCGCTACGTGAGTCCCAACGGCTCCGACCGCTCGCCGCGGCGCCCGATGCGGCGGAAGCTGCTGCAGGCACTGACTGCGGGCCTGGTCCTGTTGACTGCTACTGGTTGCACATACAAGGACTTTCCCCGGCTGGGTATGCCCACCCCGGCCACGGAAGAGGCTCCGATCATCCTCTCCCTGTGGCAGGGCTCCTGGGCGGCCGCACTCGCCATCGGCTGCCTGGTGTGGGGTCTGATCCTGTGGAGCGCGTTCTTCTACCGCCGCAGCCGCACCAAGGTGGAGGTGCCTCCGCAGACCCGCTACAACATGCCCATCGAGGCCCTGTACACCGTGGTCCCGCTCCTCATCGTCTCGGTGCTCTTCTACTTCACGGCACGTGACGAGTCGAAGCTCCTGGACGAGTCCAAGAAGCCGGACGTCACGGTGAACGTCGTCGGCTACCAGTGGAGCTGGGCCTTCAACTACATCGAGTCCGTCCCCGGTTCGACCGGTGACGCGAAGACCGACAAGAACCTGGCCGCCATCCCGGACCGGTACAAGAAGGACTTCCCGGCCAACGCCGGCGGTGTCTACGACTACGGCATCCCGGGCATGCGGAACCCCCAGAACGGCAACCCCGGCCCGACGCTGTGGCTGCCCAAGGGCAAGACCGTCCGCTTCATCCTCACCTCGCGCGACGTCATCCACTCCTACTGGGTGCTGCCGTTCCTGATGAAGCGTGACGTCATCCCCGGCCACACCAACTCCTTCCAGGTGACCCCCACCATGGAGGGCACCTTCCGGGGCAAGTGCGCCGAGCTCTGCGGCCAGGACCACGCGCGGATGCTGTTCAACGTGAAGGTCGTCTCGCCTGAGCGCTACGAGCAGCACCTGAAGGAACTCGCCAAGAAGGGGCAGACCGGTTACGTTCCCGCCGGTATCGCGCAGACGAGCCACGAGAAGAACCGGGAGGTGAACGAGCTGTGAGCATCCTCAACGAACCTCAGAGTGTTGCGGCAGTCGAGAGCTCTCAGGAGAGCACGCTGCCGGCCCGGCGCAAGCAGCCGGGCAGCGTGGTGGTGAAGTGGCTGACGACCACGGACCACAAGACGATCGGAACGCTGTACCTGGCGTCGTCGTTCGTGTTCTTCTGCATCGGCGGTGTGATGGCGCTCGCCATGCGCGCCGAGCTGGCTCGTCCGGGCCTGCAGATCATGACGAACGAACAGTTCAACCAGGCGTTCACGATGCACGGCACGCTCATGCTGCTGATGTTCGCGACGCCTCTGTTCGCCGGCTTCGCCAACTGGATCATGCCGCTGCAGATCGGCGCGCCCGATGTCGCCTTCCCGCGGCTGAACATGCTGGCCTACTGGCTGTACCTGATCGGCTCGATCATCGCGATCTCCGGGTTCTTCACCCCGCAGGGCGCGCCGGACTTCGGCTGGACGGGCTACGCGCCGCTGTCGAACGAGGTGTACAGCCCGGGTGTGGGCGCCGACCTGTGGATCATGGGTCTGACCCTGCAGGGCTTCGGCACCATCCTCGGTGCGGTCAACTTCATCACCACGATCATCTGCATGCGCGCCCCGGGCATGACCATGTTCCGCATGCCGATCTTCACGTGGAACGTGCTGCTGACCGGTGTGCTGGTGCTGCTGGCCTTCCCGGTGCTGGCCGCCGCACTGCTCACGCTCGAGTACGACCGCAAGTTCGGCGGTGAGATCTTCGCCTCGTCCAACGGCGGTGCGCTGCTGTGGCAGCACCTGTTCTGGTTCTTCGGTCACCCCGAGGTGTACATCATCGCGCTGCCGTTCTTCGGCATCGTCAGTGAGATCATCCCGGTGTTCTCCCGCAAGCCGATGTTCGGCTACATGGGCCTGATCGGCGCGACCATCGCCATCGCGGGCCTGTCGGTGACGGTGTGGGCGCACCACATGTACACCACGGGCGGGATCCTGCTGCCGTTCTTCTCCTTCATGACCTTCCTGATCGCGGTCCCGACCGGTGTGAAGTTCTTCAACTGGATCGGCACCATGTGGAGGGGCTCGATCTCCTTCGAGACGCCGATGCTGTGGACGATCGGCTTCATGGTGACCTTCCTCTTCGGCGGTCTGACCGGTGTCATCCTGGCCGCGCCGCCGCTGGACTTCCACGTCACCGACAGCTACTTCGTGGTGGCCCACTTCCACTACGTGGTCTTCGGCACGGTCGTCTTCGCGATGTTCGCCGGCTTCCACTTCTGGTGGCCGAAGTGGACGGGCAAGATGCTCGACGAGCGTCTGGGCAAGATCACGTTCTGGACGCTGTTCATCGGCTTCCACGGCACCTTCCTGGTGCAGCACTGGCTGGGTGTCGAGGGCTTCCCGCGCCGGTACTCCGACTACCTGGCGGCCGACGGCCTCACCGCCCTGAACACGGTCTCCACGATCTCCTCGTTCGTGCTCGGCCTGTCGCTCCTGCCGTTCCTCTACAACGTCTGGAAGACGGCCAAGTACGGCAAGCCGGTCGGTGTGAACGACCCGTGGGGCTACGGCCGCTCCCTGGAGTGGGCCACCTCCTGCCCGCCGCCGCGGCACAACTTCCTCTCCCTGCCGCGCATCCGCAGTGAGGCCCCCGCGTTCGACCTGCAGCACCCGGAGATCGCCGCGCTCGACCAGCTCGAGAGCGCCGGCCACGGCGAGAAGGTCCTCGTCGGCGGAAAGGAGGCCGGCAAGTGAAGATCCAGGGCAAGATGTTCATGTGGCTGAGCGTCTTCCTGCTCATCATGGCCATCCTCTATGGCCTGTGGGCGAAGGAGCCGATCGGCATCACGACGCTCTTCATGGCCTTCGGCCTGGCCATCATGGTCGGCTTCTACCTGGGCTTCACCGCCCGGCGGGTCGACCCGGGCGCCCAGGACGACAAGGAGGCCGATGTCGCGGACGGCGCCGGCGAGCTGGGTTTCTTCAGCCCGCACAGCTGGCAGCCGCTCGGCCTCGCCATCGGCTGGGCACTGGGCTTCCTCGGCGTCGCGGTCGGCTGGTGGCTGCTGTACTTCTCGGTGCCGATCATCCTGCTCAGCGTGTTCGGCTGGGTCTTCGAGTACTACCGCGGTGAGAACCGCACCCAGTAACCGGCCCGGCAACCGGCGTTGAACACCGACAGCCCGGCTCCTCCCCGAAGGAGCCGGGCTGCTGTGTCTCCGCCGAAGAGGGGATCACCCGCATGGACGATTCATCGTGCCGGAGCCGGCGAAGCTTCCTAGCGTGACGTCATGAGCACCACTCCGCACACCGCCGGCACCGTCTGCGTCCTGCTGGCAGCCGCTCTGGGGGCGACCGTCACCGCCTGCGACGCCGACGGCAACCCACTGGCCGCCACCCCGTACGACGCGACGGACCAGATCTCCTTCAGCGGTTCGGGGAAGCGCGGCGAGAAGGTCGACCCGGACAAGCCCCTGGAGATCACGGCCGACGGTGCGGACAGCCGGATCACGGACGTCACCGCCGTGGACTCCACGGGCCGTTACGTCTCCGGCGAACTCGCCGCCGACGGCGGCCGCTGGCACAGCACCTCACCGCTCGCCGCGGGTGCTCACTACACGGTGACCGTGCGCACCGAGGACGGCAGCGGCAGACCCGGCCGCAAGGTCTTCACCTTCGACACCAGCGCGCCCGCCGGCCTCAAGCGGCTGAACGTGACATTCGGGCCGAAGGAGGGCACCTACGGCGTCGGCCAGCCCATCACGGCCGAACTGGACCAGCCGATCACGGACCGGAGCCAGCGGGCCGTCGTGGAGCGCGGCCTGAGGGTCGACTCCGTGCCCGCCGTGGCGGGCTCCTGGTACTGGGTGAACGACAAGGAGCTCCACTACCGCCCCCGGTCCTACTGGCCCGCCAACACCACCATCGAGGTGCGCAGCAACCTGGAGAACATCAGGATCAGCGACCGGCTGTGGGGCGGCAGCGCCAAGCCGCTGAAGCTCACCATCGGTGACCGCGTCGTGGCTGTCGCGGATGTCGCCAAGCACCGGATGACGGTCTACAGGAACGACGAGAAGATCAAGGAGATCCCCGTCACCGCCGGCAAGGCCGGCTTCGAGACCCGCAACGGCATCAAGGTCGTCCTGGCCAAGGAGTACTACGTGCGGATGAGGAGCAGCACCGTGGGCATCGCCGCCGGCTCCCCGGACTCCTACGACCTGCCCGTGTACTACGCCGTCAGGGTGACGTGGAGCGGCGAGTACGTCCATGCCGCCCCCTGGTCCGTCGGCTCCCAGGGTGTCGCCAACGTCAGCCACGGCTGCGTCGGCATGAGCAACGCCAACGCCGCATGGTTCTTCAAGACCGTCAAGGAGGGCGACCTCGTCGAGGTCGTCAACTCCACCGGCAAGCCGATGGAGCACTTCGACAACGGCTTCGGCGACTGGAACATCCCCTGGCAGGAGTGGCTCCAGGGCAGCGCCCTGACCGCGGCGAAGACCCCGGGGACGAACGGCGACCAGCCCCGGCTGCGCCCCCAGAGCCTGTAGGAGGGTGCCGTGGGGATCGCACCGGCTCCGGTGGGCGGAGACGACGCGCGAAAAGGACCGACGAGAGGGACGAGAGGACCGGCAACCGGCGAAAGGGCCGGTAAAAGGGCCGGTAAAAGAACAAGGAGCCGTGCCGGGGGACGGCTCCACCGTGCGGACGCACCGCCCGGGACGGCCCGCACCCGCAGGACGAGCGGGCCGTCCCGAGTTCCGCGAAGCGCCCGGAGGTCAGACGCCGCTCAGTTCCTTCTTCCGCAGCAGGGAGGCCAGCGCGTTGGCGAACTCCACCGGCTCCACCGGCAGGGTGGCCGCCGCATCGGCCCGGCTCCACGTCGCCAGCCACGCGTCCTGCGGCCGGGCGATCAGCAGCAGCACCGGCGGGCAGCCGAAGATCTCGTCCTTGATCTGCCGGCACATCCCCATACCGCCCAGCGGCACGGCCTCGCCGTCCAGGACGCAGACGTCGACCCCGCCCTTGTCCAGTTCCTTGAGCACCGCGGCGGGCGTGGCGCACTCCAGGAACTCCACCACGGGGGAGTCCGGAGCCGGCCGGCGGCCGCAGGCCAGCCGCACCTGCTCCCGGGTGTTGGCGTCGTCGCTGTAGACCAGCACCGTGGCGGTCGCCTGCATGGTTCCTCCGCGTCGTCGATCGGGAACTCGTCGGGAACTTACGGGTACCGATGGCGCGGATGCTACTCCTTCCCACCCCTGGTCGGCAGCGGTTGGAACAGCTCTTCGGCGGGCCGTACGAGCAGGGCACGACCCCGGACACTCCGAACAGCACCCCCCGGAGTGAGGGCGAGATAAGCGACCGACATAATGTCGGCGTGGCGACAGCAACGACAGTAGATACCGGGCACGCGCACCCGTCGGTCAACCGACCGAACCTCACCAGCGTCGGAACCATCATCTGGCTGAGTTCCGAGCTGATGTTCTTCGCGGCCCTCTTCGCGATGTACTTCACCCTGCGCTCGGTGACGGGTCCGGCGTATTGGAAAGAGATGGCGGGCGGCCTCGACGTGCCGTTCTCCTCGGTGAACACCACGGTCCTGGTGCTCTCCTCACTCACCTGTCAGCTCGGCGTCTTCGCCGCCGAGCGCGGGGACGTGAAGAAGCTCCGGTTGTGGTTCATCATCACCTTCATCATGGGCGCGATCTTCATCGGCGGCCAGGTGTACGAGTACACCGCCCTGGTGGAGGAACACGGAGTTTCCATTTCCTCCGGCCCCTACGGTTCGGTGTTCTACCTGACCACCGGTTTCCACGGCCTGCACGTGCTGGGCGGCCTCTTCGCCTTCCTGCTGGTGCTCGGCCGTACCTACGCGGCCCGGAGGTTCACTCACGAGCAGGCGACCGCAGCCATCGTCGTGTCCTACTACTGGCACTTCGTCGATGTCGTCTGGATCGGTCTCTTCGCCACGATCTATTTGATCCAGTAGCCGACGAGCCGGCCCAAGTCCGCAAAACATCGACGCAGAAGATCCTGACACCGGGGTAATCGTGAAAAAGCTCTCCGCACGACGACGCCATCCTTTGGCGGCGGTCGTCGTCCTACTCCTCGCGCTGGCGGCCACGGGGGGGCTGTACACCGCGTTCGCGCCCGCGAGCAAGGCGAAGGCCGAGGACACCGCCCAGTCCCTCGCCATCGAAGAAGGCAAGAAGCTCTACACGGTCGGCTGCGCCAGCTGCCACGGCACCGACGGTGAGGGCACCAGCGACGGTCCCAGCCTGGTGGGCGTGGGCGCCGCGGCAGTCGACTTCCAGGTGGGCACCGGCCGTATGCCGGCCCAGCAGCCGGGTGCACAGGCTCCGCGCAAGCCGGGGAAGTACACCCAGGCCGAGATCGACCAGATGGCCGCGTACATCGCCTCGCTCGGCGCCGGCCCGGCCATTCCGACGAAGAACCAGTACAACCCCGAGGGTGCGGACGCGGCCAAGGGCGGTGAGCTGTTCCGCAACAACTGCGCCCAGTGCCACAACTTCACCGGCCAGGGCGGTGCCCTGACGCACGGGAAGTACGCCCCGGACCTCAGCGGTGTGAGCAACAAGCACATCTACGAGGCCATGCTGACCGGCCCGCAGAACATGCCCGCCTTCCCCGAGGGCGTGCTGTCGGAGCAGAACAAGAAGGACATCGTCGCGTACCTGAACGAGGTCAACGGTCCTGAGACCGAGAACCCGGGCGGTATGCAGCTGGGCGGTCTCGGACCGGTCGTCGAGGGCCTGTTCGCCTGGATCTTCGGGCTGGGCGCCCTGATCGCGGTCACCGTTTGGGTCACCGCTCGGACCGCAAAGGCCAAGAGGTCATGAGTAGCCACGACATTCCAGAACAGAACCTGCCTGCCGGGCAGGCTGCCGTTGAGCGCGGGCGCGGTGCGGTCTCGGTCGCGGACGAGCGGAATCCGTTCGCCG
>NZ_BAAAHG010000061.1:0-34878 GCF_039525155.1 Streptomyces thermoalcalitolerans
GGCCCGGCGCCCGCGTCCGCCGCCGTGCGTCCCCGGCCCCGCGGACCTCAGGCCCGCGGGGCCGGGGTCCCGGGCCTCAGTCCCACGACCCCTGGGCCGGGGGCAGCCGGCTCAGCTCCGCCAGGTCCCGCGGCGTCAGGCGCAGCGCCGCCGCGCCCGCGTTCTCCGTCACCCAGCGTTCCCGCTTGGTGCCCGGTATCGGGATCACATGAGGCCCCTGGGCCAGCACCCACGCCAGGGCCACCTGGGCGGGGGTGACGTGCTCGCCGTGGCGCTCGGCCGTGCGCCGCAGGCCGGCCACGATCGGCTGGTTGGCGGCCATCATCTCGGCGGTGAAACGGGGGTGACGGGCGCGGATGTCGTCCGGTTCGAAGCCCTCGCCGGGGACGAGCCTGCCGGTCAGGAAGCCGTTGCCGAGGGGCATTGCGGCCAGGAAGCCGATCCCGCGCGCCGTGCACCACGGCAGCAGCGACTCCAGGGCCTCCGGCGACCACACCGACAGCTCGGCCTGCACCGCGCTCACCGGGAAGACCTGCTGCACCCGCTCCAGCTGCCGGAGCGTTTCGTCGTACAGCCCGGCCCCGGGTCTGCGCCTGCCGCGCACCCCTATCGCGCACAGCCCCAGCGCCCGCACCTTCCCGGCGCGCACCAGCTCCGCCATCGCCCCCCAGGTCTCCTCGACCGGGACCTCGGGATCGGCGCGGTGCAGCTGGTAGAGGTCGATCACGTCCGTCTGCAGCCGCCGCAGCGAGGCGTCGCAGGCCCGCCTCACATAGTCGGGGCGCCCATTGGCCACGATGTGCTGCTCGCCCACCAGCAGGCCGACCTTCGTCGCGACGAAGGCGTCGGGCCGCCGCTCCTTCAGCACCCGCCCCACCAGCAGCTCGTTGGTGAACGGACCGTACATGTCGGCCGTGTCCAGGAGCGTCGAGCCCAGATCCAGCGCCCGGTGCACGGCCCTGAGCGATTCCGCCCCCCGCTGTTGCGACGCGCTGTACGCCCAGCTCATCGGCATGCACCCGAGTCCCACGGCCCCCACCGCGAGTGCCGCCGAGCCGATCGTCCTGCGCTCCACTTGGCCGTAACCCTCCCTTTCTCGGCGTCCCCAACCTAACCTCTGCCGTCCAGGACCCCCGGCATGGCCTCCTTGCCTGCTCCTCGCCTGGCATAGCCTCCTGACCATGAGTGCTGACGTATGGCTGCCCATTCCGCCGGACGAGATCGAGGATCTTCCGGAGGGGCTCGCCTACCGCTTCTGGGACGGTTCCGGGGAGTTCCCCGCGGACCCCGCCGACTGCGTTTTCTACGTCGTGCCGTACATGCGGCCCAATGACATCTGCACACGCCCGATGCCGCACATGAGCGGCTCCCTGCGGGTCGTCCAGACGCTGACCGCCGGCACCGACCACGTGGAGCCGGCCCTGCGGCGGCTGCCCCCGGGCGTGGTGCTGTGCAACGCGCGCGGGGTGCACGAGGCGAGCACGGCCGAACTCGCCCTGACGCTCATCCTGGCCTCGCTGCGCGGCATCCCCGGTTTCGTGCGGGCCCAGGACCGGGGCGAGTGGCAGGGAGGTTTCCGTCCCGCCCTCGCCGACAAGAGCGTGCTCATCGTCGGCTACGGCTCCATCGGCGCCGCCATCGAGGACCGGCTCGCACCCTTCGAGCTCGCGCGGGTGGCGCGCGTGGCGCGCTCCGGGCGCACCACGGCGCGCGGTCCGGTGCATCCGTTCACCGATCTGCCCTCCCTGCTTCCGGAAGCCGATGTCGTCGTCCTGTCCACGCCCTTGACGGAGTCCACACGCGGGCTGGTGGACGCCGGCTTCCTCGCCCGGATGAAGAACGGCGCACTGCTGGTGAATGTCGCGCGCGGGCCCGTCGTCGACACCAAAGCGCTGCTCACCGAGCTGGAGAGCGGCCGTCTCACCGCCGCCCTCGACGTCACCGACCCCGAGCCGCTGCCCCCGGAGCACCCTCTGTGGCACGCGCCGGGCGTGCTGATCACCCCTCATGTCGGCGGCCCCACGTCCGCCTTCCTGCCGCGCGCGAAGCGGCTTCTGAGGGATCAGTTGCGCCGTTTCGTGAACCGGGAGCCGCTCGCCAACGTGATCCTGACGACGGGCGCGGCAAGCTCATAATCCGTTTCGGGTACCGTCCGCGACGCATCAGAAACGTTGTGTGTTCACATCCTGGCCGATCGTCACGGAGAGTAGAGAACCTATGTCCCTGAGTGACGATCCTGGTGTATCGTCCCGACAGGGGCTGCGCCGCGCACCGTCGGCGCCGGGGACGGACACTTCAGACTGCGAGGGGGGCGACGGGCGATGCACGGCCTATGGACGAACCATCCGAAGCGGCGGGGCCGCCACCGAAGGCCCTGGCACACGGCCGCGCGCAGGCGCGGTCAGTACAGCAGCCATCATCATCACCATCGCAGGCCCGGAGGTCACCGGAGGCACACCCGCCGGGACTCCCGGGATCCGGCGGCGCGGACCAGGAGGCTCCAGTGAGTCCGCCACCACCCGCCCTGACCGTGCTGGGCAGCGCACTGCGGACGTCGTCGCCGGGGGCGCCGCTGTCCCGGCCGTCGGCCGCCAACCGTGCGGGGCAGACCCCGCGGCTTCTGCTGGCACTGGTGTGCGCGGGATACGCCATCGGCGCCGCATGCGGCTGGGGGTCGGACGAGGTCGCGCTGATCATGGGCGACTTCGGACTGAGCGCCGCGGCCGGCACGGCCGCCGTCTCCTGCGCCCTGTACGCGCGCAGCCGTCGCGCCCGTTTCCGGACCGCCTGGCTGCTGTTCGCCCTCTCCTCGGCGATGGCGGCCCTGGGCAACGCGGTCTGGGGGTGGTACGAGGTCGTCCTCGACCGGCCCGTGCCCAGCCCCAGTTACGCCGACCTGTTCTTCGTGTGCTTCGCGCCGCCCGCGATCGTCGGTCTGCTGGTGCTGGCCAAACGGCCGGTGACCAAGACCGGATGGGTGTGCCTGGCACTGGACGCCTGGCTGATCGGGGGCTCGCTGCTCACGCTGTCGTGGAGCCTCGCGCTGGCCCAGGCGGCCCAGCGCGACGGGACGGGCGTCGCGCACACCGCGCTCCTGCTGGCCTACCCGTTGCTGGACATCGTCCTGGTCAGCATGGTGCTCGCGCTGCACTTCCGGCGCTCCGCGGTCAACCGCACCGCCGTCAACACGGCGATCGGCGCGCTCGCCCTGACCGTGCTGTGCGACGCGCTGTTCACCTCGCCGCTGCTGAACCACAGTTACCGCTCCGGGCAGCTGCTCGACGCCGGCTGGTTCGCCGGCTCACTGCTCCTGGCGTACGCCCCCTGGGCCTCGCCCCGCTCCGGGCGCACGGTCGCCGAGCAGCACGAGACGCCCGGATCCGACGCCGAGCCCGGACACGACGCCGGACCTGGACACGACGCCGGACCCGGACCAGATGCCGGGCCCGGGCCCGGCGCCGAGCACGAGCACAGCGCCGCGCAGGGGCACGACGGCGCGCACGGGCACGACGGCGCGCACGGGCACGACGAGGCGGACCAGACGGACCGCGAGGACCGGACGGAGCGCGGGGAAGGGCACCCCGCGGACCCGTGCGGGACGGACGCGTGCGAGACGGACGCGTGCGAGACGGACCGGGACACCGCCGACGGCCGTGCGCGCGTGGCCGGCGCGCACGGCCGCACCGACAGGCACAGCCGCGTGACGCACGGGACGGAGCACGAGCGCGTGCCCGGCCCGCTCCCGGCCGCGCCCGCCGCCCACCGGCCGCCACTCCTGCCCGGCGGTGACCACGACCGGTATCCGACCAGCCGGCCCCTCGCCGCCCTCACCCCGTACCTCGCCGCCGCCGTGTGCACGCTGGGGGTCCTCTACAACGTGCTCAACGGCAACAGCGTCGACCACGTGATGCTGATCACCGCGGGCGCCGTCGTGCTGGCCCTCGTCGTGCGCCAGGGCATCGTGCTGCGGGACAACATCGCCCTCACCCAGGAACTGGCCCAGCAGGAGAACCACTTCCGCTCCCTGGTGCAGGGCTCCAGCGACGTCATCATGATCGCCGCGCCCAACGGCGTCCTGCGGTACGTCTCCCCGGCCGCCGCCGGAGTGTACGGGCGGCCCGCGGAGGAACTGGTCGGCACCGAACTGGCCAGTCTCATCCACCCGGAGGACCTGGGCTGCGTGGTGCACGAGGTGCGCCGCTTCCTGGTGGCGAGCCCCCTGCAGGAGCCCACCACGCGCATCGAGTGCCGCTTCCGGTCCGGCGACGGCGGCTGGCTCAACGTGGAGTCGACCATCAACCGCCACCACGGCGGCCTCATCTTCAACAGCCGGGACGTGACCGAGAGGGTGCGCCTGCAGGCGCAGCTCCAGCACAACGCCGAGCACGACCCGCTCACCGACCTGCCCAATCGCGCGCTGTTCACCAAGCGGGTGCAGCAGGCCCTGTCCGGCCGCCGCTCGACCGACCGCGGCACGGCCGTGCTCTTCATCGACCTCGACGGCTTCAAGGCCGTCAACGACACGATCGGGCACCAGGCCGGGGACGAGCTGCTCGTCCAGGCCGCCCGCAGACTCCAGGAGGCGGTCCGGCACGGCGACACCGCCGCCCGGCTCGGCGGCGACGAGTTCGCGGCCCTCATCGTCGGGGACGGCACCCGCGACCGCGAGGCCCGCGAGCGGCACATCCTGGAGCTCGCCGACCGTCTCCGGGTGACGCTGTCGCAGCCGTACCTCATCGACGGCACCGAGGCCCGTGTCGCCGCCTCCATCGGGGTGGCCTTCGCCGAACCGGGCCTGGGCGCGGGGGAGCTGCTGCGCAACGCCGACCTGGCGATGTACCGGGCCAAGGCGGCCGGCAAGGGCCGGGTCGAGCTGTACAAGCCGCAGATGCAGCAGGACGTCGTCCGCAGGGCGGAGCTGGCCGGTCGGCTCCGGTCCGCCCTGCACGACGGCGAGTTCACCCTGCTGCACCAGCCGGTGGTCCGTCTGGAGGACGGCCGGATCACCGCGGTCGCCGCCCAGGCGCGCTGGCGCTCCTCCCAGGGGGTGCTGTTCACGCCCGAGGAGTTCCTGCGGGGCGCCGAGGACGGCGACAAGACCGCCGAGCTGAGCCGCTGGATGCTGGAGAAGGCCGTCGAGCAGGCCGCCGAGCGCGCCGCGGCGGGACTCGCCGTCCCCGTGGTGGTCCGGTTGGACGCCCGCCGCCTGGTGGACCGCTCGCTGCCGCCCGGCTCCGTGGAGACCCTGCTGACCCGGCACGGGCTGTCGCCCGGGGCGCTGATGATCGAGCTGTCCGACATCGGCCCGCGGGCGCCGCTGGACGAGCTGGAGCGGTGCCTGGCCGCCCTCGGGCGGCTCGGTGTGCGCATCGCCCTGGACGGCTTCGGCGGCGGCCACGGGGCCGTCACGGCCCTGAGAAGACTCCCCGTCGACGTGCTCCGGCTCGACCGCGGTCTCGTCGACAACGTCGTCGAGTCCGCCCGGCTGTACAAGATCACAAGTGGGCTGCTGCGCATCGCCACCGATCTCGGACTGCAGTCGGTGGCCGACGGCGTGGACGTGCCCGAACAGGCCGTGGCTCTCCGTGCGATGGGCTGCACCCATGGGCAGGGCATGGCCTTCTCGGGGCCGCTGGACGAGTACCGGCTGCGCCGGGCGCTCACCCGCGGCCACTGTCCGGTG
This sequence comes from Streptomyces thermoalcalitolerans, assembly GCF_039525155.1. Taxonomy (NCBI): domain Bacteria; kingdom Bacillati; phylum Actinomycetota; class Actinomycetes; order Kitasatosporales; family Streptomycetaceae; genus Streptomyces; species Streptomyces thermoalcalitolerans. The sequence goes on from NZ_BAAAHG010000061.1 coordinate 5,684, forward strand.
CCGCACGAACCGGCCGAACCGGCGTTCGCCGGGGGAGGGGCGGGGCGGTGCGCCGGCGGAGTGCCGGCCGTCCTCGGCGGCACGACCGTCCTGGGATCCAACACCACCATCCCGGGATCACATAATGAGACGCGCGTCCCACCCGCTTGACATCGGGTGCGTGCCGGGGGGAGGGTCAGTCCCATGCGCACCCGAATTCTCGTACTTGGACAGCGCGTCGGCTGAGCTGGGACCCAACGGACGACGATCCGAAAACACCCAGCAATCCTCGCCGGCGCGCTCCCCTCGCTTGCCTTGTGGCACGAGGGGTTTTTTGTTGCACGAGCACTGATCGCGCAACGTTACAACTCTCTCAAACCTCGCAAAAACCCTCAGCATCGAGAAGAGAATGCCGATGACCGAGCAGGCCACCGGGGCCCCTCACCCGCATCCGCGGCCCCGATCCGGAGGACACCAGTCCGCGCCCGAGCACGTCACGGGTGCGCAGTCCCTCATCCGCTCTCTCGAGGAGGTCGGCGCCGACACCGTATTCGGCATTCCCGGCGGTGCGATCCTTCCCGCCTACGACCCGCTGATGGACTCCAGCCGGGTGCGCCACATCCTGGTCCGGCACGAGCAGGGAGCCGGCCACGCGGCCACCGGCTACGCGCAGGCCACCGGCAAGGTCGGCGTCTGCATGGCCACCTCCGGCCCCGGTGCCACCAACCTGGTCACCCCGATCGCCGACGCCCACATGGACTCCGTCCCGCTGGTCGCGATCACCGGCCAGGTCGCGTCCTCGGCGATCGGCACGGACGCCTTCCAGGAGGCGGACATCGTCGGCATCACCATGCCGATCACCAAGCACAACTTCCTGGTCACCAAGGCCGAGGACATCCCCCGGGTGATCGCGCAGGCGTTCCACATCGCCTCCACCGGCCGCCCCGGCCCGGTCCTCGTCGACATCGCCAAGGACGCCCTCCAGGCGAAGACCACCTTCTCCTGGCCCCCGGTCATGGACCTGCCCGGCTACCGGCCCGTCACCAAGCCGCACGCCAAGCAGATCCGCGAGGCGGCCCGGCTCATCACCTCCGCGAGGCGGCCCGTGTTCTACGTCGGCGGCGGTGTCCTCAAGGCCCGTGCCACCGCCGAGCTGAAGGTCCTCGCGGAACTCACCGGAATGCCCGTCACCACCACCCTGATGGCACTCGGCGCATTCCCCGACAGCCACCCGCTGCACGTGGGAATGCCGGGCATGCACGGTTCGGTCACCGCCGTCACCGCGCTGCAGAAGGCCGACCTGATCGTCGCCCTCGGAGCCCGCTTCGACGACCGTGTCACCGGCAAGCTGGACAGCTTCGCCCCGAACGCCAAGATCGTCCACGCCGACATCGACCCGGCCGAGATCGGCAAGAACCGCGTCGCCGACGTGCCGATCGTCGGCGACGCCCGCGAGGTCATCGCCGACCTGATCCAGGCGGTGCAGAAGGAGCACGCCGAGGGCCGCCGGGGCGACTACACCGCCTGGTGGAACGACCTCAACCGCTGGCGCGAGACCTACCCGCTCGGCTACGACCTGCCCGAGGACGGCTCGCTGTCCCCGCAGCAGGTCATCGAGCGCATCGGACAGCTCGCCCCCGAGGGCACGATCTTCGCCGCCGGTGTCGGCCAGCACCAGATGTGGGCCGCGCACTTCATCCAGCACGACCGGCCCGCCGCCTGGCTGAACTCCGGTGGCGCCGGAACCATGGGCTACGCCGTCCCGGCCGCCATGGGCGCCAAGGTCGGCCGGCCCGACAGGACCGTCTGGGCGATCGACGGCGACGGCTGCTTCCAGATGACCAATCAGGAGCTCACCACCTGCACCCTGAACAACATCCCGATCAAGGTCGCCATCATCAACAACGGCGCCCTCGGGATGGTCCGCCAGTGGCAGACCCTGTTCTACAACCAGCGGTACTCCAACACGGTGCTGCACTCCGGCCCGGACGACATCAACCCGGAGGCCAGGGGCACCCGCGTCCCGGACTTCGTGAAGCTGTCGGAGGCCATGGGCTGCTACGCCCTGCGCTGCGAGTCCCCCGACGACCTCGACAAGGTCATCGAGGAGGCCAACTCCGTCAACGACCGCCCGGTCGTCGTCGACTTCGTCGTCCACGAGGACGCGATGGTGTGGCCGATGGTGGCCGCCGGCACCTCCAACGACGAGATCATGGCCGCCCGGGACGTCCGCCCCGACTTCGGTGACAGCGAAGACGACTGACAGAGAGCTGAGTGAGAACCATGTCCAAGCACACCCTCTCGGTCCTCGTCGAGAACACGCCCGGCATCCTCGCCCGGATCGCCGCGCTGTTCTCCCGCCGGGGGTTCAACATCGACTCTCTCGCGGTCGGCGTCACCGAGCACCCCGACATCTCCCGCATCACCATCGTGGTCAGCGTGGACGACCTTCCGCTGGAGCAGGTGACCAAGCAGCTCAACAAGCTCGTCAATGTGTACAAGATCGTCGAGCTGGAGCCCTCGCAGGCCGTGCAGCGTGAACTCGTCCTGGTGAAGGTGCGCGCCGACAACGAGACGCGCTCCCAGATCATCGAGATCGTCCAGCTCTTCCGCGCCAAGACCGTCGACGTCTGCCCGGAGGCCGTCACGATCGAGGCCACCGGGGCCAGTGACAAGCTGGCCGCCATGCTCAGGATGCTGGAGCCGTTCGGCATCAAGGAGCTGGTCCAGTCCGGCACGATCGCGATCGGGCGCGGTGCCCGTTCGATCACCGACCGGTCGCTGCGCGCCCTGGAGCGTTCGGCATAAAACCGGTGTGCGGGCGGCCGGGTGACACCGGCCGCCCGGATACCGAGACTCCGAGACTTCCCGTCCCCTCGCCGTCATACGGTGGGACGCACAACCTGTACACCAAGGAGAGAACCCAAAGTGGCCGAGCTGTTCTACGACGCCGACGCCGACCTGTCCATCATCCAGGGCCGCAAGGTCGCGGTCATCGGTTACGGCAGCCAGGGCCACGCCCACGCCCTGTCGCTGCGCGACTCCGGCGTCGACGTGCGCGTCGGTCTGCACGAGGGCTCCAAGTCCAGGGCCAAGGCCGAGGAGCAGGGCCTGCGCGTGGTCACCCCGGCCGAGGCCGCCGCCGAGGCCGACGTCATCATGATCCTGGTCCCGGACCCGATCCAGGCCCAGGTCTACGAGGAGTCCATCGCCCCGAACCTGAAGGACGGCGACGCCCTGTTCTTCGGCCACGGCTTCAACATCCGTTTCGGCTTCATCAAGCCCCCGGCCGGTGTGGACGTCTGCATGGTCGCCCCGAAGGGCCCGGGCCACCTGGTGCGCCGTCAGTACGAGGAGGGCCGCGGCGTTCCCTGTATCGCCGCCGTCGAGCAGGACGCCTCCGGCAACGCCTTCGCGCTGGCCCTGTCGTACGCCAAGGCCATCGGCGGCACCCGCGCCGGTGTCATCAAGACCACCTTCACCGAGGAGACCGAGACCGACCTCTTCGGCGAGCAGGCCGTCCTGTGCGGTGGCACCGCGGCGCTGGTGAAGGCCGGCTTCGAGACCCTGGTCGAGGCGGGCTACCAGCCGGAGATCGCCTACTTCGAGTGCCTGCACGAGCTGAAGCTGATCGTCGACCTCATGTACGAGGGCGGCCTGGAGAAGATGCGCTGGTCGATCTCCGAGACCGCCGAGTGGGGCGACTACGTCACGGGCCCGCGCATCATCACCGACGCCACCAAGGCCGAGATGAAGAAGGTCCTCGCCGAGATCCAGGACGGCTCCTTCGCCCGTAACTGGATGGACGAGTACCACGGTGGTCTGAAGAAGTACAACGAGTACAAGAAGCAGGACTCCGAGCACCTGCTGGAGACCACCGGCAAGGAGCTGCGCAAGCTCATGAGCTGGGTGAACGAGGAGGCGTAAGCCTCGTGGCCGAGGGGCCGGAGCGCTGTGCTCCGGCCCCTTGTGCCGGATCAGGGGTAACGTCGGAGTTGGTGGTGGATTCGCGGCGTTGTGCACCCTGTCCAACCACGGACGGGCGACATTTCCACAGCGGAGTCATCACAACGTGTGCAGCGCCATTACACTGCTGCACCAACGCGTCAGGCCCACAGCGTCGTGCGTCTTCCACGCGGCTAGCACCCCTCCTCCGCCTGCGGCCGCCAGGGCGGCCGTCCGCATGCTCCCCCATAGCTGCAAGAGCATGGGAGGTGCCCCAGATTTGTGAGGACTCACGTGAGCTCGAAACCTGTCGTACTCATCGCTGAAGAGCTGTCGCCCGCCACCGTCGACGCACTCGGTCCCGACTTCGAGATCCGGTACTGCAACGGCGCGGACCGGGCCGAGCTGCTGCCCGCCATCGCCGACGTGGACGCGATCCTGATCCGCTCGGCCACCAAGGTCGACGCCGAGGCCATCGCCGCGGCGAACAAGCTCAAGGTGGTCGCCCGGGCCGGAGTCGGCCTGGACAACGTCGACGTCCCCGCCGCCACCAAGGCCGGCGTGATGGTCGTCAACGCTCCGACCTCCAACATCGTGACCGCCGCCGAGCTGGCCTGCGGTCTGATCCTCTCCACCGCCCGCAACATCCCGCAGGCCAACGCCGCGCTGAAGAAGGGCGAGTGGAAGCGCAGCAAGTACACCGGCGTCGAACTCGCCGAGAAGACCCTCGGTGTCGTCGGCCTCGGCCGCATCGGCGCCCTGGTCGCCCAGCGCATGTCCGCCTTCGGTATGAAGATCGTCGCCTACGACCCGTATGTGCAGCCCGCGCGGGCCGCGCAGATGGGCGTCAGGATGCTGAGCCTGGACGAGCTGCTCCAGGTCTCCGACTTCATCACCGTCCACCTGCCCAAGACCCCCGAGACGATCGGCCTGATCGGCGAGGAGGCGCTGCGCAAGGTCAAGCCGAGCGTGCGCATCATCAACGCCGCGCGCGGCGGCATCGTCGACGAGGAGGCGCTGTACTCGGCGCTCAAGGAGGGCCGGATCGCGGGCGCCGGCCTGGACGTGTACGCCAAGGAGCCGTGCACGGACTCCCCGCTGTTCGAGTTCGACCAGGTGGTCTGCACCCCGCACCTCGGCGCGTCGACGGACGAGGCCCAGGAGAAGGCCGGCATCGCGGTCGCCAAGTCGGTGCGCCTCGCCCTCGCCGGTGAGCTGGTCCCGGACGCGGTGAACGTCCAGGGCGGTGTCATCGCCGAGGACGTCAAGCCGGGCCTGCCGCTCGCCGAGCGCCTCGGCCGGATCTTCACCGCGCTGGCCGGTGAGGTCGCGGTCCGGCTCGACGTCGAGGTGTACGGCGAGATCACCCAGCACGATGTCAAGGTGCTGGAGCTCTCCGCGCTCAAGGGCGTCTTCGAGGACGTCGTCGAGGAGACGGTGTCCTATGTCAACGCGCCGCTGTTCGCCCAGGAGCGGGGCGTCGAGGTACGCCTGACCACCAGCTCGGAGTCGGCCGACCACCGCAATGTCGTCACCGTGCGCGGCACCCTCGCCAACGGCGAGGAGGTCGCGGTCTCCGGCACCCTGAGCGGCCCCAAGTACGTCCAGAAGATCGTCGCGGTCGGCGACTACGACGTGGACCTCGCGCTCGCCGACCACATGATCGTCCTGCGCTACGAGGACCGTCCGGGTGTCGTCGGCACCGTGGGCCGCATCCTCGGCGAGGCGGGCATCAACATCGCCGGTATGCAGGTCGCCCGTGCCGCGGCCGGCGGGGAGGCGCTCGCCGTGCTGACGGTGGACGACACGGTGTCCGCCGCGGTGCTGAACGAACTCGCCGCGGAGATCGGGGCGACCTCGGCCCGGTCGGTGAACCTGGTCTGACCCGATCCGAGACGACGGGCCGGGGCTGTGGTCCCGGCCCGCCCCAATGCCTCAAGAGGCCCTGAAGGCCTCAAGGGCCCCAAGGGCTCCGTCCCCGGACGCCGGACGGGCCGAGCGTGCTCGGCTTGTCCGGCGTTTCGCATGTCCGCTCCCGGGTCCCGGCCCGCCGCAGCGCGAGGGCCGCCGACCCGACGCCGCAGCCGGGCTTTGACGACGTGGACCTGGCCGTCCCGCGGGGCAACGCCGTCCCCTGGCGGGACGCGGCGGGGCCGGTCCGGTCCCGCCCCGACGCGGTGCACCCGGACTCCGTGAACCGCCCTCAAGGGGACGTGGGTTCCTCAACGTGGGTTCCTCAAGAGGACATGAGCCGTCGTCCCTTCAGCACCATGTGCAGCAGCAGCCGGTCCTCCCCGTCGTCCAGGTCCAGGCCGGTGAGCTGCTCGATCCGGGACAGGCGGTAGTACAGGGTCTGGCGGTGGATGCCCAGGGCGGCGGCCGCGCGGCCGGCCTGGCCCGCGCAGTCGAGGTAGACCTCGGCGGTATGGGCGAGTTCCCGGTGCGCGGGGGCGAGCAGCGGACCTGCGGCGGGATCGTGCACCGCGTGCGCGGGCAGCGCGGTCAGCAGGCGGAAGGGGCCGATCGAGGTCCACGGGGCGACCGGCCCCAGCCGGGGCTCGGCCAGCGCCGCCCGTGCCGACGCCGCTGCCTCGGTCCAGGCCTCGCCCAGGTCTGCGAGGCCGGTGCGGGGAGTTGCGATCCCGGCGGCCGCGGCGGCCTCGCCCCGGTGTTCCGGGCCGCTCTCACGGGCCCGCTCCAGGAGCCGGGAGGCCGCCGTCGTCGCCGGGGTCAGGACGTCGGACGCACGCAGCCGGAGCAGCAGCGCCAGGGCCAGGACCGTTTCCCCCGCTGCCGTGCGGGAGGGGGAGGCACCCCCGTCCCACGGCAGGGTGCACAGGGCCCGCGCACCCGGCACCGTACGGACCGAGGGGATGGCCTCGGGCTCGGCGGAGGGCCACGGGGCGACGCAGACCATCGTGTGCGGGCCGTCGGCACGGCCGCCGAGGACGGTACGGAGTGCGGCGACGGCCATGTCGCGCTGCCACTCGTGCTCCGCGGTGAGCACCGCCCGCAGCTCACGGGCGAGATCGGCGCCGTGTCGCGCCTCGTCGGCGAGCAGCGTCCCGATCCGGGCCGTCACCCGCATGGCCGCATTCAGCTGCTCCTGCGAGGGACCCGGTGCGTAGTCCAGCAGCCAGACATAGCCGAGGACGGCTCCCCGATGGCGTACCGGCAGGCAGATGCGGCCCCGGTGCACGCCCGCCTCCGGGGTGCGCGGAATGCGGACCGGGCCGGTGGCACGGGTGATGCCGAAGCTCTCGAACCAGGCCCGGACGGCGGGTGTCGAACGGCGGGTGAGGATCGAGCGGGTGCGCACCGGATCCAGGGCGGACGGATCGAGGTCGTCCTCGCTGTCGTACGCACCGAAGGCGATCAGCTCGAAGTCACGGCTCTCCAGGGTCGCCGGGGCGCCGAGCAGCTCCGAGATCTCGTCCACCAGCTCCTGGTAGTCACCTCTGAAATCCGACGTCACACGGGCATTCTCCCGCAGAATTTCCAGACCTTCGTACATCTGTCTGAGATCTGGGCCACGGATGCGTGACAGCTGTCGATGGTCCGCGACCGGGGGGATCCTTATCTTCACGGTGGTTCTCCGTGCCGCAACCCGCAGGAGTCGGGCAACGGCCGTTCAGCAGCTTGTGGAGGTGCCCCGTGCTGGGTCCCGTGATTCTCGCCGCGTCGCGCAGCGACCGGATGCGACGTCTGATCTCGGCGGCCCCGGTGACCAAGCAGGTCGTCGACCGTTTCATCCCCGGTGAGACCGTGGACGACGTCGTCCCGATCATCGAGGACCTGACCGGCAAGGGTCTGGAACTGACCATGGACGTGGTCGGCGAGGACATCACCACCCCCGAGCAGGCCGCCGCCGCCCGGGACGCGTACCTGGAGCTCATCGACCGGCTCAAGGACCTCCGGCTCGGCCCGAGGGTCGAGATGTCCGTGAAGCTGTCGATGTTCGGCCAGGCGCTGGAGAACGGGCACGAGCTGGCCCTCGCCAACGTCCGCCCGGTCGTCGAGGCCGCCGCCGCCATCGACACGACGGTCACGCTGGACGCCGAGGACCACACCACTCTCGACTCGATGTTCGCCGTCCACGAGGAGCTGCGGAAGGACTTCCCGCAGACCGGCTGCGTCATCCAGGCGTACCTCTTCCGCACCGAGGCCGACGCCCGCCGCCTCGCCGCGAACGGCAGCCGGGTGCGCCTGGTGAAGGGCGCCTACAAGGAGCCCGCCACGGTCGCCCACCAGGACAAGCACGAGATCGACAAGGCGTACGTCCGCATCCTGCGCATCCTGATGGAGGGTGCCGGGTACCCGATGATCGGCTCCCACGACCCGCGGATCATCAGCATCGCCCAGGAACTCGCCCGCAGGGCCCGGCGCAAGCCGGACGAGTACGAGTTCCAGATGCTGTACGGCATCCGCAGCGACGAACACCTGCGGCTGGCCGCCGAGGGCCACCGCATGCGCGTCTACACCGCCTACGGCACCGACTGGTACGGCTACTTCATGCGCCGTTTGGCGGAGAAGCCGTCGAATCTGCGCTTCTTCCTGAGGAGCATGGTCAGCCGTGGCTGAGGCGGCGTGACCGTGCCGCGACCCCCTGCCGGGGGTCCGGGGGACGTCCCCCGGGAAGGCACAGGATGCGCCGGCCGGAGAGGATGCCGGCGAACCCGCGCTTCCTCATCCGCCCGGCAGTCCGCCTGACAGTCCGCCCGGCAGTCCGCCCGATGGCCGGTTCGACGGCCGGTTCGACGGTCGGCGAGGGCCGAGCCCCACCACACGCCCGACACACCGCTCAAGTCAAGGAGTTCCGGAGCTCATGGACGCTGTGACCCAGGTCCCCACCCCCGTCAACGAGCCGGTGCACGGCTACGCCCCCGGCTCGCCCGAGCGTGCCCGGCTGGAGGCCAAGCTCAAGGAGCTGGCCGAGAACCCGATCGACCTGCCCTGCACCATCAACGGCGAGAAGCGCATGGGCGGCGGTGAGGCCTTCGAGGTCGTCCAGCCGCACAACCGCAAGGCCGTCCTCGGCACCTACCGCAACGCCACGAAGGCGGACGCCCAGGACGCCATCGACGCGGCCCTCGCCGCGGCCCCGGCCTGGCGCGCGATGTCCTTCGACGACCGTGCCGCGATCCTTCTGCGCGCCGCCGATCTGCTGGCCGGCCCCTGGCGCGAGACGATCGCCGCCTCCACCATGCTCGGCCAGTCCAAGACCGTGCAGCAGGCCGAGATCGACACCCCCTGCGAGCTGGTCGACTTCTGGCGCTTCAACGTGTACTACGCCCGCCAGATCCTGGCCGAGCAGCCCCCGGCCAACTCCCCGGGCGTGTGGAACCGCCTGGACCACCGCCCGCTGGAGGGCTTCGTCTACGCGATCACGCCGTTCAACTTCTCGGCGATCGCGGCCAACCTGCCCACCGCGCCGGCCCTCATGGGCAATGTGGTGATCTGGAAGCCGTCCCCGACCCAGACCCACGCCGCCGTGCTGCTCATGCAGCTGCTGGAGGAGGCCGGCCTGCCCAAGGGCGTCATCAACCTCCTGACCGGTGACGGCATCGAGGTCTCCGAGGTCGCCCTGAACCACCGCGACCTGGCCGGCATCCACTTCACCGGTTCGACCAAGACCTTCCGGTACCTGTGGAAGACGGTCGGCAACAACATCGAGAAGTACCGCTCCTACCCGCGCCTGGTCGGCGAGACCGGCGGCAAGGACTTCCTGGTGGCCCACCCGTCGGCCGACCGCGCGGTGCTGAAGACCGCCCTGATCCGCGGTGCCTTCGAGTACCAGGGCCAGAAGTGCTCGGCGACCTCCCGGGCGTACATCCCGGCGTCCATCTGGAACTCCGGCTTCAAGGAGGAGTTCACCGCCGAGGTCGACCAGCTGACGATGGGTGACGTCACCGACCTGTCGAACTTCATGGGCGCGGTCATCGACGAGCGTGCCTTCGCCAAGAACAAGGCCGCGATCGACCGGGCCAAGGAGGACCCGGCCTGCACGATCGTCGCGGGCGGCACCTACGACGACTCGGTCGGCTGGTTCGTCCGCCCGACCGTCATCGAGTGCACCGACCCGGAGAACGAGGTCTTCACGACCGAGTACTTCGGCCCGATCCTCGCCGTGTACGTCTACGAGGACGACCGTTACGAGGAGATGCTGACCCAGATGGAGTCGGTCTCCGACTACGCCCTGACCGGCTCGGTCATCGCCAACGACCGCGCCGCCGTGGCGTACACGATGGAGAAGCTGCGCTACGCGGCCGGCAACTTCTACATCAACGACAAGTCGACCGGGGCCGTGGTCGGCCAGCAGCCCTTCGGCGGCGGCCGTGCCTCCGGCACCAACGACAAGGCGGGCGCCCCGCAGAACCTGATGCGCTGGACCCTGACCCGGGCCATCAAGGAGACCATGGTCCCGCCGACGGACCACACCTACCCGCACATGGGCTGATCCTCCACCCGCACATGGGCTGATCCCCGCGCAGGGCTGATCCTCGCGCAGCCCTCCCAGGTCCCGCCCCCGTTCCGGACGCCTTCTCCCGGAGCGGGGGCGGTGTCATGCCGGGGCGGGTATGCCGAGGCCCGGCGGCCCGGCGGGTGCGGGGAGGAGCGGGTGCCTCCGCGCGCCGGGACCGGACGGTGTGGTGCGGCTGTGTGAGGAGGGGGCCGTGGGAAGAGGGTGCCGCGGGAAGAGGCGGCCCGCGGGTGGGGCGGACGCCGGGCCGGTCCGCGACCGAGGTGACGGCGATGCCCCCTGAGCCGATCGGGTGAGGAAAAAGCGCAGGTCAGAGGGGCGTGATCCACCCCACTGTCTCAGATAGTAGGAAGCCCGACTAATTGTGGAGACAGGTGCCCGGTCCTCGCTTAGCTTTGTAGAAGCCGAACGATCCGCTCGATCCAGCGACGGCGGTCGTGAGCCGGGCCCTGTGCAGGACACCCCTGCGGCACCGCTCCCCGCCCCTTTTGGCGCCCCACACCTTCCTTCACCTTTCTCACTGCCTTGCGCTTCGTGCGCCCCCGTGTGTCGAAGGAGTCGATGTCCCATGGCCGCAACCGCCCTGCGTCGCCGCGTCCGCCACGTCTCCCGTACGAGCGAGTCCGACCGCAAGAACGCCGCCGCCGCCCTCCAGCGCGCCCTCGACCGCCGTGACAACGGCGGCGAGACCGGACACTGAGCCGCACCCGCTTCCGCCCTCCTCTCTTCGGGCGTCCACATCGCGGACGCGGTGTGTCGTCCCCTGGGACGAGGAGTAGGGTGCCGCCATGTCTCGCAGCATCAATCTCGCAGTGATTCCCGGTGACGGCATCGGCCAGGAGGTCGTGGCCGAGGGACTGAAGGTCCTGACCGCCGTCCTTCCGCAGGATGTGAAGCTGGAGACCAAGGAGTACGACTTCGGCGCCCGGCGCTACCATGCCACGGGCGAGACACTCACCGACGCCGACCTGGAGCAGCTGAAGCAGCACGACGCCATCCTGCTCGGCGCGATCGGCGACCCGTCGGTCCCCTCCGGCGTCCTGGAGCGCGGCTTCCTGCTCAAGCTCCGCTTCGCCTTCGACCACCACGTCAACCTCCGCCCGAGCAAGCTCCTGCCCGGCGTCGCCACCCCGCTCGCCGGTGATCCGCAGATCGACTTCCTCGTCGTCCGTGAGGGCACCGAGGGCCCCTACACCGGCAACGGCGGCACCATCCGCAAGGGCACCGAGCACGAGGTCGCCACCGAGGTCTCCGTCAACACGGCCTACGGTGTCGAGCGCGTGGTCCGCTACGCCTTCGCCCGTGCCCAGGCCCGCCCGCGCAAGAAGCTCACGCTGGTCCACAAGAACAACGTCCTGACCTTCGCGGGTCATCTGTGGACGAACATCTTCACCAAGGTGGCCGAGGAGTACCCCGAGGTCACCACCGAGTACATCCACGTCGACGCCGCCACGATCTACCTGGTCACCCAGCCCGAGCGGTTCGACGTCATCGTCACCGACAACCTCTTCGGCGACATCATCACCGACCTCGCCGCGGCCGTCTCCGGCGGCATCGGCATCGCCGCGAGCGGGAACATCAACCCCTCCGGCGCGTTCCCGTCCATGTTCGAGCCCGTCCACGGATCGGCTCCGGACATCGCCGGCCAGGGCAAGGCCGACCCCACCGCCACGGTCCTGTCCGTCGCCCTGCTGCTGCGTCACCTCGGCTACGAGGCCGAGGCGACCCGTATCGAGGACGCCGTCTCCGCCGACCTCACGGAGCGCGGTGCGCTGCCCGCGCGCAGCACCTCCGAGATCGGCGACGCGCTTCGCGTACGAGTAGCGGGCTGACCCGGCCGCTCCTCTCGATCGTCTTCGAAGCCGCCGGGTCGCATCCGCGTCCGGCGGCTTCCCCCTGTCCGCCGCCGGGTGCCACCATCAGACCCCGGGCCGTATTCACCCCGTTCCTCTTCCGCTGCCGCCACCGCGCGATAATCGGACGCGGAGCCGCGGTATGAGGGAATGCTCGGACGTCCAAGCATCGGACGCCGGCCGTACGGGCGTGGGCGCGGCCCGTCATACCCGAGCCAGGAAGTGAAGGATCTCCCCTGATGACGACGCCCACGATCGAGCTCAAGCCCTCGGCCAACCCGCTCTCCGACGCGGAGCGCGAGGAGATCCTGGCCAACCCCGGGTTCGGTCGCCACTTCACCGACCACATGGTGACGATCAGGTGGACGAGGGGCCGCGGCTGGCACGACGGCCAGCTCGTTCCGTACGCGCCGATCTCCCTCGACCCGGCGACCACCGTCCTGCACTACGCGCAGGAGATCTTCGAGGGTCTGAAGGCCTACCGTCAGCCCGACGGCTCGGTCGCCACCTTCCGCCCGGAGAGGAACGCCCTGCGCTTCCAGGCCTCCGCCCGGCGGCTGGCCATGCCCGAGCTGCCGGTGGAGACGTTCATCGAGGCCTGCGACGCCCTGGTGCGGCAGGACAAGGCGTGGGTGCCCGCGCACGGCGGCGAGGAGTCCCTCTACCTGCGCCCGTTCATGATCGCCACCGAGGTCGGGCTGGGTGTCAAGCCCGCCGACGAGTACCTGTTCCTGGTGATCGCCTCCCCGGCCGGCGCGTACTTCCCCGGCGGGGTGAAGCCGGTCTCCATCTGGGCCTCCGAGGACCGCGTCCGCGCCGTCCCCGGCGGCATGGGCGACGCCAAGACGGGCGGCAACTACGCGGCCTCCCTGCTCGCCCAGGCCGAGGCCGCCGCCAAGGGCTGCGACCAGGTCTGCTACCTCGACGCCGTGGAGCACAAGTGGGTCGAGGAGCTGGGCGGCATGAACCTGTACTTCGTCTACGGCGACAGGATCGTTACTCCGTCCCTCACCGGCTCGATCCTGGAGGGCGTCACCCGTGACTCGCTGCTGACGGTCGCCCGCGACCTCGGCTACGAGGCCGAGGAGGCCCGCATCTCCATCGACCAGTGGCAGCGCGACTCCGAGAACGGCACGCTGACCGAGGTCTTCGCCTGCGGCACGGCCGCCGTGATCACCCCGGTCGGCACCGTCAAGCGCGCGGGCGCCGAGTGGCAGCAGTCGGGCGGGGAGCCCGGCAAGGTCACCATGAGGCTGCGTCAGGCCCTGCTGGACATCCAGCGCGGCAACGCCGAGGACAAGCACGGCTGGATGCACCGGATCGACTGAGGCCTTCCTCCCAGCGACGGCCGGGGCCGTCGCGGACTGCTCGTCCGCGGCGGCCCCGACGCGTTGCCGTCCGGCCGCCCGGGCACTGGAGCCGCACTCCGTGGGGTGCGGCCGCAAGGCGTCAAAACCCTCCTCATGCGCGGGAGTTCCCCGACGACTCGCCGGGTCGGCCGGAGCTCGCGGACCTCTGATCAGCCGTCCGGGGGATGTCCGGGGTGCGTCCGGGGGATCGGCCATCCGGGTGCATCCGCGGGTGTGTGAACCAGCGCGAACCAGCGCATGGTGCGGGACCGGCGGCGGGGCTCCCGGAACCCGCTGCTGTGCGGCGGTGTGCGCGGTGGTCTGCGCGGAGGTGCTGCGGTGACGTACGTCACCGCGGGGGAGAGGGGAACCCCGGCCGAGGTGGGCGGACACCGGGGAACCGTTTCAGCCGGCGCCCGCATCCTGAGACGCGGTGCCTGGACGAAGCGGAACTGTGCCACACTGCCCCCGTGCTCTCGTTCGCCACGATTATTGGCAGCAGGCGCGCCGGTCCGCAGTGACCGCCCCGTACGACCAGGTACGGGCGGCCACCGTCGTCCTCGACCCGCGCGCAGACCTCTCGCACCCGCGAGAGGTTTTTTGTTTTCCCGGCCCACCTGCAGCCGGGAACTCAGCGCGAGGGAGTATGGGGGACGGTGGAGCCGGTCATTTCCGGTAAGACCGACATGGTGACAGGAGTCTTGAGGCCATGACCGCAACCAGCCAGCTCGACGATGCGTTCCACGTCTTCGACACGACCCTGCGCGACGGCGCGCAGCGCGAGGGCATCAACCTCACGGTCGCCGACAAGCTGGCCATCGCCCGGCACCTGGACGACTTCGGCGTGGGCTTCATCGAGGGCGGCTGGCCCGGGGCCAACCCGCGGGACACCGAGTTCTTCGCCCGCGCCCGGCAGGAGATCGAGTTCAAGCACGCCCAGCTCGTCGCCTTCGGCTCCACACGGCGCGCCGGCGGCAAGGCGGCGGACGACCCCCAGGTCAAGGCGCTTCTGGACTCCGGCGCCGAGGTGATCACCCTGGTCGCCAAGTCGCACGACCGGCATGTGGAGCTGGCGCTGCGGACCACCCTGGAGGAAAACCTGGAGATGGTCCGCGACACCGTCTCCCACCTGCGTGCCGAGGGCCGCCGGGTCTTCGTCGACTGCGAGCACTTCTTCGACGGCTACCGCGCCAACCCCGAGTACGCCAAGACCGTCGTGCGGACCGCCGCCGAGGCCGGCGCGGACGTGGTGGTCCTCTGCGACACCAACGGCGGCATGCTGCCCGCCCAGATCCATGCGATCGTCTCCACCGTCCTCGCGGACACCGGAGCACGCCTCGGCATCCACGCCCAGGACGACAGCGGCTGCGCGGTCGCCAACACCCTCGCCGCCGTCGACGCGGGCGCCACCCATGTGCAGTGCACCGCCAACGGCTACGGCGAGCGCGTCGGCAACGCCAACCTCTTCCCGGTCGTGGCGGCCCTGGAGCTGAAGTACGGCAAGCGGGTGCTGCCCGAGGGGCGGCTGCGCGAGATGACCCGCATCTCGCACGCCATCGCCGAGGTCGTCAACCTCACGCCCTCCACCCACCAGCCCTATGTGGGGGTGTCCGCCTTCGCCCACAAGGCCGGCCTGCACGCCTCCGCGATCAAGGTCGACCCGGACCTGTACCAGCACATCGACCCCGAGCAGGTCGGCAACACCATGCGCATGCTGGTCTCCGACATGGCGGGGCGCGCGTCCGTCGAGCTCAAGGGCAAGGAACTCGGCATCGACCTCGGCGGCGACCGCGAGCTCGTCGGCCGCGTCGTCGAGCGGGTCAAGGAGCGCGAGCTCAAGGGCTACACCTACGAGGCGGCCGACGCGAGCTTCGAGCTGCTGCTGCGCGCCGAGGTCGAGGGCAGGCCGCTGAAGTACTTCGACGTCGAGTCCTGGCGGGCCATCGCCGAGGACCGCCCCGACGGCACCCACGCGAACGAGGCCACCGTCAAGCTGTGGGCCAAGGGCGAGCGCATCGTCGCCACCGCCGAGGGCAACGGCCCGGTCAACGCCCTCGACCGCGCCCTGCGCGTGGCCCTGGAGAAGATCTACCCCCAGCTGGCCTCCATCGACCTGGTCGACTACAAGGTCCGCATCCTGGAGGGCAAGTACGGCACCTCCTCCACCACCCGTGTCCTGATCTCCACCTCGGACGGCCGGGGCGAGTGGTCCACGGTGGGCGTGGCCGACAACGTGATCGCGGCCTCCTGGCAGGCCCTGGAGGACGCGTACACCTACGGCCTGCTGCGCGCCGGCGTGGAACCGGCGCAGTAGGAGCCGGACGAGCGCTGCCGTCCGACGGCCGGCGGACCCGCCGGCCGTCAGGGGGCGCGCCAGATGTTGTCGAAGGCGGCGTTCTCGATGCGCCGCCGCTGCCGGACCGCCTCCAGTTCCGTCACCGCGTCGTTGACGGCGGCCACCACGGTCACCAGGGCGTCGTCGTCCGGGGCCGTGAGCTCCTCGCCGGGTTCGGCCTCGATGCCCAGGGCGGCGGCCAGTCCGGTGATGACGGGCTCGTGGGCGGCCCAGCGCTCGGCCGCCCCGCGCCGCTCCGGTGAGTCGACGGGTGTCGTCCGGCCGCCGCGGGCGGGCATCCAGCGGCGCCGCCGCCCGGTGAGACGCCCGTCCGCCTCCATGGCGTCGATGTAGGCCACGGCCAGGCCCTCGCCCCGGCGCCACAGCCAGTCCTCGACGGACTCGTACGGCGGCTTCTCCTTGAGCGCCGCCCCGGCCTGGTCCAGCAGGCGGTCTCCCGTGCTCTGCCGGGGGACGGGCACGATGCGGTCGCCGTCCAGGGTGATGGCACCGGCGGCGAGGAGGTCGACCAGTTCGGCGCCCGCCAGCGCGAGCGACAGATCGCCCTGCTCGACGGGACGCTCGGACGGCACGTCCAGGCTGAGGAGCAACAGGTCCCGCGGTGTGGTCACGCACTCGACGATACGGCCGTCGGGAGCCGTCGGCTCGGCGATGCGCCCCTGGGCGAAAGCAATGCGCCAGGGGAAATGTATGGGTGAATGCACCTTTTGGAGTACTTCGGGTACTTTCAAGGCATGAAGGCCACGGCCCTGGTCCGAGTTCCGGCGCGACTGCTGGCGGCGCTCGCGGTCGCCGTCATGGCCGTCCTGTGGGCGGGTGCGCCCCGTGCCGAGGCGGCCACCGGCGTCTCGACGGTCGCCGAGGCGCTCCGCGAGAACCCCGTGTACGTCGACCCGGCCATGTCCGCCCAGCTGCCGCCGGCCGAGGCGGCCGAGCTCAGCCGGCAGATCAAGAACGCGGACAAGCCCCTGTTCATCGCGGTTCTGCCGGCGGACCAGCCGACGCGGAACCTGTTCACCGATCTGCGCACCGCCACCGGCGTCACCGGCGCGTACGCGGTGCGCCTGGGCGACCGCTTCGACGCCCGCGCCGACGCCTCGGTGCTGTCGCGCACCGCCGTGCGGAACCTCGTCACCAGCGTCCAGGGCGAGGACACCAGGACCCAGCTCGCCGACTTCACCGACCGGGCCCTGGCCAGCATGGGAGGCTCGGCCCCCGCCGGCTGGGACGGCGTCGAGCGCGGCGGCACGGTGTCCACCACCGGGCTGATCGTCGCCGGCGCGGTCCTGGTGGCGAGCGGGGTGGGCGCGTACACCCTGGTCCGGCGGGGCCGGAGCCGCCGGGAGGCGGAGCAGCGGGCCGCCCTGGAGAAGCTGCGGGTCGTCGTGGACGAGGACATCACCGCCTACGGGGAGGAACTCGACCGCCTCGACTTCCACCCGGCGGAGGCCGGCGCGGACGACGCCATGCGCGCGGACTACGAGCGGGCGCTGGACAGCTATGAGCAGGCCAAGCAGTACATGGCCGAGGCCCGCAGGCCGGAGGATGTGAAGGCGGTCACCGAGACCCTGGAGGACGGCCGGTTCTCGCTCGCCCGGCTGGCCGCCCGCCGTGAGGGACGCCCCCTGCCCGAGCGCCGCCCGCCCTGCTTCTTCGACCCGCGCCACGGCCCCTCGGTCGCCGATGCGACGTGGACGCCCCCGGCCGGGGCGCCCCGCCCGGTGCCGGTCTGCGCCGCCGACCAGGTCCGCCTGGCCGAGGGCCGCGACCCGCGGATCCGCGAGGTGGAGACGGACGGGGGCCGCCGCCCCTACTGGGACGCCGGCCCCGCGTACGGCCCCTGGGCCGGAGGCTACTTCGGCGGCGGTCTCCTCCCGGGCCTTCTGGTGGGCACCCTGCTCGGCAGCATGATGGCCACCCCGTCCTACGCGGCCGACTACGGCACCGGCTACGGCGACTTCGGCGGCTACGAGGGCGGCGATGTCTCGGGAGCGGACTTCAGCCCGGCCGACTTCGGGGACTTCGGCGGGGGAGGGGACTTCGGCGCGGGCGGCTTCGGCGGAGGGGACTTCGGCGGGTTCTGAGCACCCGCGGCCGGTCAGGCCTTCTTGACGGCCGAGATGTCGAAGTTCAGCTTGATCTTGTCGGAGACCAGGACACCGCCCGTCTCCAGGGCCGCGTTCCAGGTCAGGCCCCAGTCCGAGCGCAGGATCTCGGCCCTGCCCTCGAAGCCGACGCGCTCGTTGCCGAAGGGGTCCTTGGCGGCGCCGTTGAACTCGAGGTCGATGGTGACCGGCTTGGTGATGCCGCGGATGGTCAGGTCACCGGTGATGCGGTAGTCGTTGCCGCCCAGGGCCTCGGCCCTGGTGGAGCGGAACGTCATCTCCGGGAACTCCTCCGTCCGGAGGAAGTCCGCGCTCCTCAGGTGGTTGTCACGGTCCGCCGAGCCGGTGTCGACGCTGTCCGTCCTCACGTCGACGGACGCCGTGGAGGCCGAGGGGTTGCCGCCGTCCAGGTGGAGGGTGCCGGTGAAGTCGTTGAAGGTGCCCTTGACGTTGGTGACCATGGCGTGCCGTGCGACGAAGCCGAGGGTGGAGTGGGCGGGGTCGATCGTGTACTCACCGGTCAGCGCGGCCAGGTCCGGGTTCACGGCAGAGGTGTTCTCGGCGGGGACGGAGGCGTTCTCGGCGGTGTCGTTCTTGCGGCTGAAGATGCCCATGGGATTCTCCTCCGGTGAGGGACGGCCGCTCGGCGCGGACGGAGAGCGCCGAGTAAGTTGAAGTTTCAAATTGTTCAACAGTCACGACCGTAGCGCCATTTCATTGATCGTTCAACCTTCTTTGACATCTGTTTCCCGCGGTCGCCTCGCGGCAGGCGCCGGCGGGCCGGTCCGCGCGGGCGGAGGCGGCGGGAACCGGCCGCGGCGGTGGGCGGACCGCGGCCGGTCGCGCCCGCCCGGCAGGCCGGGCGCGACCGGCTCGCCCGACCGGCTACGCTCTGCGGGGGACGAAGCCGCCGTACGGGTCGGTCCGTCACCCGGGGGAGGGCATGTGCCGCCCCCGAATGCGGGGGAGCTCCCGCACCCCGGATTTGTGGCATCTCCACAAGGCCGACGCCCTCTGAGCAGTCGAAAAGGCTGCATGGCGTCCCAGTTCTGTTCAGGGGCACCAGGAAAACGGGCCGGAGACTGTACGGAGTCAACGGCCCGCTTTCCTTGATGTCCTTCGTAAGGTCACTGCATGACCGTTTTGGAAGAGACGACGGGTGAGCCGGCCGGCGGGCCGGCGGACGCGCGCGGACGGGTCGCGGAACTGCACGAGATCCGTGCGCGGGCGGTGGCGGGCCCCAGCGAGAAGGCGACCGCGGCGCAGCACGCCAAGGGCAAGCTGACCGCGCGGGAGCGGATCGAGCTGCTCCTGGACCCCGGCTCCTTCCAGGAGGTCGAGCAGCTGCGCCGGCACCGGGCGACCGGGTTCGGCCTGGAGGCCAAGAGACCGTACACCGACGGTGTGATCACCGGCTGGGGCACGGTGGAGGGCCGTACGGTCTTCGTCTACGCCCACGACTTCCGCATCTTCGGCGGCGCGCTGGGCGAGGCCCACGCCACGAAGATCCACAAGATCATGGACATGGCCATCGCGGCCGGTGCCCCGCTGATCTCCCTCAACGACGGTGCGGGCGCCCGGATCCAGGAGGGCGTCAGCGCGCTGGCCGGCTACGGCGGCATCTTCCAGCGCAACACCAAGGCCTCCGGGGTCATCCCGCAGATCAGCGTGATGCTCGGTCCATGCGCGGGCGGCGCCGCCTACAGCCCCGCGCTCACCGACTTCGTGTTCATGGTCCGTGAGACCTCGCAGATGTTCATCACCGGCCCGGACGTGGTCAAGGCCGTCACCGGCGAGGAGATCACGCAGAACGGGCTGGGCGGCGCGGACGTGCACGCCGAGACCAGCGGTGTGTGCCACTTCGCCTACGATGACGAGGAGACCTGCATCGCCGAGGTGCGGTACCTGTTGTCGCTGCTGCCGCAGAACAACCGGGAGAACCCGCCGCGGGTGGAGTGCTCCGACCCCGTCGACCGCCGCTGCGACACCCTGCTGGACCTGGTCCCGGCCGACGGCAACCGGCCCTACGACATGACCAAGGTCATCGAGGAGATCGTCGACGACGGCGAGATGCTCGAGGTCCACGAGCGCTGGGCGCGCAACATCATCTGCGCGCTGGCCCGGATGGACGGTCAGGTCGTCGGCATCATCGCCAACCAGCCCCAGGTGCTGGCCGGTGTGCTGGACATCGAAGCCAGCGAGAAGGCCGCCCGCTTCGTGCAGATGTGCGACGCCTTCAACATCCCCCTCATCACTCTTCTGGACGTCCCCGGCTTCCTGCCCGGCGTCGACCAGGAGCACGGTGGAATCATCCGGCACGGCGCCAAGCTGCTCTACGCCTACTGCAACGCCACCGTGCCGAGGATCTCGCTGATCCTGCGCAAGGCGTACGGAGGTGCCTACATCGTCATGGACAGCCAGTCCATCGGGGCCGACCTCACCTACGCCTGGCCCACCAACGAGATCGCCGTGATGGGTGCGGAGGGCGCGGCCAACGTCATCTTCCGCCGCCAGATCGCCGAGGCGGAGGACCCCGAGGCCATGCGGCAGAAGATGGTCAAGGAGTACAAGGCCGAGCTGATGCACCCCTACTACGCGGCCGAGCGCGGTCTGGTGGACGACGTCATCGACCCCGCCGACACCCGCGAGGTCCTGATCAAGTCCCTGGCGATGCTGCAGACGAAGCACGCCGACCTGCCCTCCCGCAAGCACGGCAACCCGCCGCAGTGACCCAGCCACGGAGACCCGCCATGAACACCATTGACATCCGCGTCGAGAAGGGCCACGCCGAGCCCGAGGAGGTCGCCGCCATCACGGCCCTTCTCCTGGCCCGCGCGGCGGCCGGCCCTGCCGGTACGTCCCGCCACACCCACCGCGGCCGTGTCCGGGCCGGCTGGCGCCGGCTGGAGCGGGAGAGCGGCTTCCGCGCCCCCCACAGCTGGCGCTGAGCCCGTCCGGCTCCGGAACTCCGAAGGGGCCCACCCGCCCGGGTGGGCCCCTTCCCGTGTTCTTTCTGTTCTTTCCCGCCGCCCTTCGCGGCCCCCGCATCCCCATGCTCCCCCCCCTCACGTCCCGCACGGTCCTTCCCGCGCGTGTGTTTCTCCCGTGAACCGATGAAGGCGGGTGCCCTCTCCCCCGAGGAGAGGACACCCGCCTTCATCGGTCGGGCGAAGTGTCACCGCAGTCGGGCCATGAGGGCGTGCTCGACCAGTGTGATCAGTGTTGCCTTGGCGTCCGCGCGGTGTCGGGCGTCGGTGGTGATGATGGGGATGTCCGGGCCGATCTGCAGGGCTTCGCGTACCTCGTCCGGGGTGTAGGGCTGCTGTCCGTCGAAGCCGTTGAGGGCGATGATGAACGGCAGGCCGCTGTTCTCGAAGTAGTCGACCGCGGGGAAGCAGTCGGCCAGGCGGCGCGTGTCCACCAGGACCACCGCGCCGATGGCGCCGCGGACCAGGTCGTCCCACATGAACCAGAACCGGTCCTGGCCGGGGGTGCCGAACAGATACAGGATCAGGTCCTGGTCGAGCGTGATACGGCCGAAGTCCATGGCCACCGTGGTGGTGGTCTTGTCCCCGGTGTGGGTGAGGTCGTCGATGCCCGCCGAAGCGGACGTCATGACGGCCTCCGTGCGCAGCGGGTTGATCTCCGAGACGGCGCCGACGAACGTGGTCTTGCCCACGCCGAAGCCGCCCGCCACCACAATCTTGGCGGAGGTGGTGGAGCGGGAAGGACCGCCGCTAGAGCTTGCGAAGTCCACTGAGCACCCTTTCGAGCAGTGTCACGTCTGGCTGGCCACCGGCGTTCTCGTCGCCGCCGGGCTGATGGATGGCGACCAGGCCCGCCTCCGCCAAGTCGGCGACGAGGATCCTGGCCACGCCGAGAGGAATCGACAGCAGGGCCGAGATTTCGGCCACCGACTTGATCTCGCGGCACAGTTGGCAGATCCGCTGATGCTCGGGCAGCTGACCCTGCATCTGGTGCGGCTGCGCGGTGGTGTGCACCAGCGCCTCGATGGCGAGCTGGTACCGCGGCCTGGTGCGACCGCCCGTCATGGCGTACGGGCGGACCAGGGGGTTGCTCGACGCCCCGGCGGGCGCCGGCTCAGGGGTGCGTCGCTGTGGCTGCATCGGCTGCATCGGCTGAGCCGGTGGCTGCTCGTACGGCGACGGGCCGGGGGCCTGTGGCGCGTACGGCTGCTGGTAGTGCGGAGCGGAGGGGAAATATGGGTTCGCCGAAGCGTCGCCCTGGCCCTGGACAGGGCCGGCGTACGGCCAATTGCCCGAGGACGGACCGCCTGGGGGTGTTGCCACTTTCTCTCCTCCTCCGACTGTGCCGGGCACCCGATGGCTCCAGGGGAGCCGCGTCCCGAAACCTTATGGCTTCGGGACGCCGAAACGCACCGTCTGGCTGTTAGTTGAGAAGGCTTCCCTGAAGCTCCGCGCGGAGATCCGGAGTCAGGACCGTTCCGGCCCGGTCGACCAGAAGCGCCATCTCGTACCCGATGAGACCGATGTCCGCCTCGGGGTGTGCGAGAACCGCGAGGGACGAACCGTCGGAGATGGACATGATGAAGAGGAATCCCCGTTCCATCTCCACAACCGTCTGGTTCACGTTACCGCCCTCGAAGATGCGCGAGGCACCGGCGGTCAGTGAGGTCAGACCGGAGGCGACGGCCGCGAGCTGGTCGGCGCGGTCGCGGGGAAAGCCTTCGGACATCGCCAGAAGGAGTCCGTCGGCGGAGACCACCACCGTGTGGGACACCCCGGGGGTGTTGTCCACGAAGTTGGTGATCAACCAGTTCAGGTTCTGTGCCGCCTGGCTCATCGGGCTCACACTAACGCTCCTGGTTGTAGGTGCTGTCAGGACCGAAGCCCTGGCCGTTCTTTTCACTTCCTGCGCTGCGTCCCCGCTGGACACCCCGGCGCAGGTTGCTCAGCCTGCCTCGGACGTCCTCGGGGGCGCGGGAGACCTGTGGGCCGCCCTGCGGGGTCGATTCCGCGGAGCCCCGGACCAGATTGGCCTTGGGCACCCGCCGTGGCAGGCCGGAGGAGGTCACCCCGCCGGCCTTGGGCTTGCGGAGTTGCGCGGCCTGCTGCCAGCGTTCGTCGTTCACCGAACGCCAGCCGCTGTCGCCGCTGTTCTCCGGAGTACGGGACGGCGTTTCCTTGTTCACGGGCCGTGTGCCGTTCGAACCGCTCGCGGTGGTTCCGCGGCGGGGCAGACCGGCGTCGGTCAGCTCGTGGACGGCGGAGGAGGCCGGTCCCGGACGCTCGAAGCCTACGCGGTTCGTCTCGTTTCCGTCAGTGGCCTGCGTGGCTTCCGCTTCCGGAGCGTACTGGCCCTGGTAACCGTTCTGGTAACCGTCCTGCTGGGACCAGTCGCCCTGGTAGGACTGCTCCTGGAAGCCGGTGTACGCCCCCGACGCCGCGGCGTCGGTCGGTGCGTGCTCCTGCTGCCCGGACTCCGCGTAGGTGGAGTCGGGGTAACCGCCGTCGGACGAGTAGGAGCCGCTGTTGTCCGGCAGACCGCCGTTCTGCGCGTAGTACGCCTCGTCGTACGACGGCTGCCCCGTCTCGTTGTACGACGGCTGTCCCGTCTCGTCGTAGGCCGTCCCCTGCTGCTGGTCGTACCCGCCCTGCTCCGGGTAGGGCGTCTGGCCGGTGTCGTACGCCGACTGCTGCCCCGTGTTCTGGTCGGAGTAGTCGGCGGAGTCCGTCTGCGCGTCCTGCTTCCGGCCCTGCGACTGCGCCTCCAGGGCGGCACGGCGCTCCTCGCGCTGGAGCGAGCGGCCGATGGGGTCCAGCGCCCTGAGGTCGTTCGGGACCTCGTACCGGCTGTCGTCGAAGCCGAGCTCCGCGGCGGTGCGCACCGGCTGCGAGGCGTTGAAGTCCTCACCCTGGAACTGCTGCTCCGGGATGATCTGCGAGACGGTGAACTCTTCCTGCTCCAGCGTCTGCTCGCCGCCACCGCCGTGGGTGATCGCGTCCGGCAGCATGACCAGCGAGGTGGTGCCGGCCTGCTCGCCGGAGGGGCGCAGCTGGACGCGGATGCCGTGCCGGTCGGCGAGGCGGCCGACCACGAACAGGCCCATGCGCTGGGAGATCGCCACGTCCACGGTGGGCGGGTTGGCCAGCTTGTGGTTGATGTCCGCGAAGTCCTCGGGGGTCAGGCCGATGCCCTTGTCGTGGATCTCGATCATCACCCGGCCGTCGGGGAGACGGGTCGCGGTGACGCGGACCTTGGTCTGCGGGGAGGAGAACGTGGTGGCGTTCTCCAGCAGCTCGGCCAGCAGGTGCACGAGGTCGGTCACGGCGCGGCCGTGGATCTCGGCGTCGGGGATGCCGGACAGCTCGATGCGCTCGTACTGCTCCACCTCGGAGGAGGCCGCGCGTATCACGTCGACCAGAGGCACCGGCTGGTCCCAGCGGCGGCCGGGCTCCTCGCCGGCGAGAACGAGGAGGTTCTCGCCGTTGCGGCGCATACGGGTCGCCAGGTGGTCCAGCTTGAAGAGGTTCTCCAGCTGGTCCGGGTCGGCCTCGTTGTTCTCCAGCTCGGTGAGCAGGGTCAGCTGGCCCTCGATCAGCGACTGGTTGCGGCGCGAGAGGTTGGTGAAGATCGCGTTGATGTTGCCCCGCAGCAGGGCCTGCTCGGAGGCGAGCCGGACGGCCTCGCGGTGGACCTGGTCGAAGGCGCGGGCGACTTCGCCGATCTCGTCGGTCGAGGTGATCGGAATCGGCGTCACCCGGGTGTCGACCCGGCCGGGGTCGGTGCGCGAGAGCTGGTCGACCAGCATCGGCAGGCGCTGCTCGGCGATGCCCAGGGCGGCGTGGCGCAGCTTGCGCATGGAGCGGCTCATCTGGCGGGCCACCATGCCGGCCAGGATGAACGCGGCGAGCAGGGTCACGACGACGACGGCACCGCTGATGACGGCGTCGCGCTTGGCGTCGTCGGCGACGTTCTGGGCCTCGGCCACGGCCTTGTCGACCAGCTCGCTCTCGACCTGGCTGTAGCCCTCGAACTTCGCGGTGTAGACGCCCAGCCAGGTCTTGGGGGTGACGTCCCTGGCCGCCAGTTCCTCGGGGGTGAAGGCGCCGGAGGCGACGCCCTGGAGCATGTTGTCGGCGCCCGGCATCGCCGAGTAGGCGCCGCCCTGGGTGGAGGAGCTCTGCCCGGCGCCGACCGCGGTGCCCTTGTCGCCGACGGTCCGGCGCTTCTCGGCCATGACGTCGTCGAGACGGGTCACGTCGTCCTCGGTGGCGGCCGAGACGAACTCGTTGATCGCGATGCCCTCGAGGTAGCGGTACGACACGAGGGAGACCCGCTGCTGCTGCACGGCCTCCCGCTTCTCGGCGGGGCGCACCAGGAGGTGGACGCCGATGGAGCGCTGCAGCGAGGCGGCCGCCTTGGCCAGGGAGACGGCGTAGACCGTGCGGCCGTAGCTGGTGACATTGCTGGTGCCCAGCCCCAGCTCGTTGGCGAACTCCATCAGCGAGTGCTGGACGGCGACGTAGCCCTCCTCGGTCTTCACCGGGTCCATGGGGGCCGTGTAGGCGGCCTCGCGCAGCTGGGGGAGGGCGGTCTCGTTGGAGCGGAAGAGCTTCATCCGGCGCTCCAGGGACGCGGTGCGCGGCATGTCCTGGGCGACCCGGTCGAACTCCTCCTTGGCCGCGTCGGTGCGCGCCCTCAGTTCACTGACCTGCTTGGACTCCCTGTTGCCCTGCAGCAGGTCGACGGCGGTCAGGTCACGCTCGTTGAGAAGGGCCTGACCGTAGTCCTTGGCGGCTCGCACCAGGAGGGCCACTTTTTCGGCGTCCTCGGCCTCCTGCCAGGTGTCGATCGACCCCTTGACCTGGAAGCCGCCCATCACGAGGCCGACCAGTACGGGCAGGAGCAGGATTGCGTTCAGCCGGGTCGGTACCCGCCAGTTGCGCGGAGAGAAACGGCCGCCGCTCGGGACGGGAGCGGCCGTCGGTTCCGAACCGGGCGCGCTCGCGGGCGCCTTTCCGCGCGGCGGCGGGGTGAAATTGCCCCGGACCGACGGCTCGGGACCGTTCTTGCTTCGCCTCACTCGACCAACAACCTCTCGGCGGTCGGCACCTACATCGTGCCGCAGTGTCTCAGAACCCTGTCCGCCATCGACGACCCAGTACAGCCGAGTACGTCTTTGACCATTGGGCAGTTCAGGCATTCCAGCACGTCAGCATGGACTCTTCCAAACAGTGGGGTCCAGCGGAGTACGCGCTTGCGCGCCCCAGATAAAACGGTCATAAAGAACGAGCGTCGGCAAAAAGCCGGGAGAACGTGCGCGCAGCGGCACCATATGTGCGCGACGCGTGGCCATACCCGTCGATTCCTCTGCCGAAACGTTATGAACATCGGGGCCAGCCGTGTCAAAGGACACAGCCGGCCCCGATGTGACTACGACAACTGCCGTACGGTTTGGCCGACTTGGCAGCTACGGACAATGGTTCTCGGGCATTACTTGAGCCGGGCCATGAGGGCGTGTTCGACCAGTGTGATCAGTGTTGCCTTGGCGTCCGCGCGGTGTCGGGCGTCGGTGGTGATGATGGGGATGTCCGGGCCGATCTGCAGGGCTTCGCGTACCTCGTCCGGGGTGTAGGGCTGCTGTCCGTCGAAGCCGTTGAGGGCGATGATGAACGGCAGGCCGCTGTTCTCGAAGTAGTCGACCGCGGGGAAGCAGTCGGCCAGGCGGCGCGTGTCCACCAGGACCACCGCGCCGATGGCGCCGCGGACCAGGTCGTCCCACATGAACCAGAACCGGTCCTGGCCGGGGGTGCCGAACAGATACAGGATCAGGTCCTGGTCGAGCGTGATACGGCCGAAGTCCATGGCCACCGTGGTGGTGGTCTTGTCCCCGGTGTGGGTGAGGTCGTCGATGCCCGCCGAAGCGGACGTCATGACGGCCTCCGTGCGCAGCGGGTTGATCTCCGAGACGGCGCCGACGAACGTGGTCTTGCCCACGCCGAAGCCGCCCGCCACCACGATCTTGGCGGAGGTGGTCGCCCGACCGCCGCTAGAGCTTGCGAAGTCCACTGAGCACCCTTTCGAGCAGCGTCACATCCGGTGCGCCACCGTTGTTCTCGTCACCGCCCGGCTGGTGGATGGCCACCAGGCCGGCTTCGGCGAGGTCCGCAACGAGGATTCGTGCCACGCCCAGCGGCATGGCGAGCAGTGCCGACACCTCGGCCACCGATTTCACCTCGCGGCACAGGTGGCAGATCCGCTGGTGCTCCGGGAGCAGTCCCATCAGCACTGCCGGGTCGGCCGTGGTGCTGACCAGGGCCTCGATGGCGAGCTGGTAGCGCGGCCGGGTCCGGCCACCGGTCATCGCGTACGGACGCACCAGCGGCTGTTCGCCCTCGTCCCCGTACGACTCAGCGTACGGATCATGAGAGGCGGTGGGCGGGGTCATGAATCCTCCGGGCTGGACAGCAAGTCGGTCAGTCAAGCCGTCTGACGAGGCCGGTGGGGGGATCGGGGCGGCCGGACGGTGTGGTGGTGAGGTGGGTGGTACCGGGCCGGTCAGCGGAGCAGACTGCCCTGCAGCTCGGCGCGCAGATCGGGCGTGAGGACATCCCCTGCCCGGTCGACGAGCAGTGCCATCTCGTAACCGACGAGGCCGATGTCGCACTCGGGGTGTGCGAGGACCGCGAGGGACGAACCGTCGGAGATGGACATGATGAAGAGGAATCCCCGTTCCATCTCCACGACCGTCTGGTTCACGTTGCCGCCCTCGAAGATGCGCGAGGCACCGGCGGTCAGCGAGGTCAGACCGGAGGCGACGGCCGCGAGCTGGTCGGCGCGGTCGCGCGGGAAGCCTTCGGACATCGCCAGAAGCAGTCCGTCGGCCGACACCACGACGGTGTGGGACACCCCCGGGGTGTTCTCCGCGAAGTTGGTGATCAACCAGTTCAGGTTCTGTGCCGCCTGGCTCATCTGGCTCAACTAACGCTCCTGCTGGTGAGTGGGGAAGCTGCCCGTCCGGCCGTGACCGGCCTGACGGCCCTGCGCGATGCCCCGACGGAGATTGGTCAGTCGGCCGCGTACGTCGTCGGGCGCACGCGAGACCTGCGGACCGCTCTGGTGCGGTTGCTGCTGAGCCGTGCCCGGGACGAGGTTCGCCCGGGGCACTCGGCGCGGCAGGCCGGAGGTGGTGACACCGCCCGAGGCCGGCTTCCTGACCCGCTCGGCCTGTCGGATCAGCTCGTCGTTCGGCGAGCTGCGCCAGGCGGGGGCGGCGTTCCGCTGGGGAGCGGAGGAGGACTGGGGCGCGGGGGCCTGCGGCTGCTGCGCGGCGGGGGCCGGCGACGCGGCGCCCCGCTGCCGGCGACCGCGGAACCAGTCGGTCTCCAGGGTGTCGTACAGCGGCGTACCGACGTCGCTGCTGCCACTGGGGGCCGGCGGCAGGGCCCAGTTGTCCTCGGGACGCCGCTGCGGGATGCTCGCGGCGCCCTGCGCCGGACGGGCGGGGCCCTGCTGCGGCTGTTCGAACTGGCCCGTGGAGGCGGGGTCCGGGCGGCCCGGCAGGGAGCGGCGGGCGAGAGCCCCGCCGCCCTGGCCCGGCTGGGCGAACTGGCCGGTGGAGCTGTTGTCGTAGGCCTGCTGCTGGGCGAACTGGCCCGTGGAGCCGCTGTCGTGGCCCTGCTGCTGGGCGTCGAACCGGCCCGGCCGGGCGGGGGCGTTCTGTCCGGCCGGCCCGAAGACGTCCGAACGGACGAACTGGCCCGTGTTCGGCGCGCCGCCCGCACCCGGACGCGGAGCGTCGAAGTCGGGACGGGGTATCTCCGCGGTCGAGCCCGGCCCCTGCCGGTCGTCGATCCGGGGCATCTCCGCCGTCGAGCCCGCGTCGAACCGGGACGCCTGGGGAGGGTGCGCCATGCCCTGCTCGTCGTGGCCGCGCGGCGTGTCCAGGGCGGCCCGGCCGCCCGCGCTCTGGTCTCCCCACCCCTGCGCACGGGACGGCCCGTTGCCGCCCGGCAGCTCGGCACGCGCACCGCCGCGCGGCTGCAGCTGCGGCCGGCGGCCCTGCTCGCCGCCGCCGAAGACGTCCTGCCGCTGTCCGCCGCTGAAGCCCTGCGGGGCACCGGGCGCCTGGCCGCCGAAGGC
>NZ_BAAAHG010000062.1:0-33729 GCF_039525155.1 Streptomyces thermoalcalitolerans
CGCCCACAAATCCGGCACCGTCACCAACCTCACCGCCCAGGTCGGCACCGCCCTCACCTCCGGCGCCCCCATCTGCGACATCAAAGACTGACCACACCTCAGCACCCGACCGCGGGCGAAACCCGTGAACACCTCGCGCCCGGCGCACCGCAGACGCGGTACGCCGGGCGCGAGGTGTGTTCGAGTGGGTGCGCCCGCTTTCTTCGTCTTCCTCGTCGGCGGCTTTCCGGCCCTTCATGCCTTGGCGAGCCGCTCGGCCGCGAGCCGGGTCTCCTTCAGTTGAACGGTGCTCTCGATGATCGAGATCATCGAGGAGGCCATCACCTCAAAGAGTTCCTCGGAGCTCATGCCCCGCGCCTCGACGGCCGCGTGCAGCACCGGAGCGGTGGTCTCGCCGTCCTCGTCCTCGAGGAGACCGTTCTGGCCGATTTCCTGCAGCGCACTGGTGATCGCCAGCAGTTCCAGGCCCTCCATCAGCGGGGCGATCATGGGCAGTGGCACACCTTCGGCCCGCAGCCGCTTCGCATTCGCCTCGGTCTCCTCCAGGCCGAGGCCCAGCGGTGCGCGGCGCAGCATGACCGGGATCAGCTCCGGGTGGGAGATCAGCGCCTGCCGGATGCGGTAGGCGCTGAGCGTCAGCCAGACCCTCCAGTTCTCGTTCCCGGTGGGCGGGGTCGCCGCATCGGCCAGCGCGAGCCGGGTGACACCGGCCAGGATCTCGTCCTTGTTGCGGAAATGGTGGTAGAGGGAGGCGCCGTTGACGTTGAGGGCCTCGCCCAGACGCCGGATGCTCAGCGCATCGAGCCCCTCGGTGTCGACGATCTCGAGTGCCGTCTCGAGCGCCTTGCGGCGCGAGATCAGCGGGACCTTCGGTCGAGCCATGCAGAACTCTCCTCTTCTCCGGGCTCCTTGTCCCCATGAACCTCGGTCACCTTGTTCCGTCGATGTTCACCAGCCCTTCACATCTGAGCGCAGTGACCGTACGCGGCTGTCGCCCTCCTCCAACAGGGCTCATTACGGCCACCGTCCCCCTGTCCAAAAGAAGAGGGCCCCGCACCGGGCCGACCGGCCGCCGGGCCGCCGGCGGGCGCGTTCGAGGGAATGCCGTGCGGCCACTACCGTGAGAACATGCGCGGCGGCGTGGTGACGCTGTTCCTGTGCGGCGACGTGATGCTGGGGCGTGGCGTCGACCAGATCCTCGCCTGCCCCGGCGACCCCGTTCTGCGGGAGGGCTGGATCCGTGACGCCCGGGCCTATGTCGATCTGGCGGAGGCGGTGAACGGGCCGATTCCCGCGCCGGTCCCTCCGGCGTGGCCGTGGGGCGAGGCCCTGCGGGTGCCGGCGGAGGCCGCTCCGGACGTACGGATCGTGAACCTGGAGACCTCCGTGACGTGCGCCGACGCGTTCGCCCCGGGCAAGGAGGTCCACTACCGGATGCACCCGGCCAATGTGCCCGCCCTGGCGGTGGCCCGGCCCGATGTCTGTGTCCTCGCCAACAACCACACGCTCGACTTCGGCCGTGCGGGGCTTGTGGAGACGCTCGATGTGCTCAGCGGCGCGGGGCTGCGGGTGGCGGGGGCCGGCCGGGACGCCGAGGAGGCGTACGCCCCGGTGGTGTGCCCGGTCGCGGACGGCGTCCGGGTGCTGGTGGTCGCGCGGGGAATGACGTCCAGCGGCATCCCGCCGAGCTGGGCGGCGACGGCGGAACGGGCCGGTGTCGCCCATGTCCCCGAGCCGACGGCGGCGGCTGCCGCCGAGGTCGTCGAGCGCGTACGGCGGGTCAGGCGTCCCGGGGATCTCGTGGTCGTCTCGGTGCACTGGGGATCCAACTGGGGGTACCACGTCCCCCGGGAGCAGATCCGCTTCGCCCGCGCGCTGGTCGACGGCGGTGTCGACGTCGTCCACGGGCACTCCTCGCACCATCCCCGTCCCGTCGAGGTGTACCGCGACCGGCTGATCCTCTACGGCTGCGGCGACTTCATCGACGACTACGAGGGCATCTCCGGCTACGAGAAGTACCGCGACGATCTGCGGATCGCCTACCTCCCTTCCGTCGAGGCGGACACGGGGCGGCTGACGGAGGTGCGCATGGTGGTGCTGCGCGCCCGGCGGATGCGGCTGGAGCCCGCCGACGAGGAGGACCGGGCGTGGCTGCGGGCGACCCTCGACCGGATCAGCCCGGGGACGAGCATCACCGCGGGGCCGGACGGTGTGCTGAGAGCGGTCGGCACGGCGGCCGCCGTGCGGGGGCCGAACGGCACTTCCTTCAGAAACTCCTTCCTCTAGGAACTCCTCGGCACCGAAGGCGCACAAGCCCGCCGGCCACAGCTCTGAAACGGTGTCCGGGCAGCACCGGCCTACACTCATGCCGTTGTGACAGCCCTCGAGTCAGTGATCCGCCCGGCGGTCCCGGCCGATCTGAACGCCGTGGCCGAGATCTTCACGCACTATGTGCGTCACACCGTGATCACCTTCGAGGAGACCCCGCCACCGCCGGCCGTCTGGCAGCGGCGGCTCGACGACCTCACCGCCCACGGTCTGCCCTTCATGGTCGCCGAACTGTCCGGCGACGTCGTGGGCTATGCCTACGCAGCCCCTTGGCGTTCCAAGCCCGCCTATCGGCACACTGTCGAAAACTCGGTCTATCTCGCCCCCGACCGGACGGGCCAGGGCCTCGGCACCGCGCTGCTGGGCGCCCTGCTGACCGCCTGCGGCCGGACCCATGTACGCCAGATGATCGCCGTCATCGCCGACACCGGCACCGATGCCTCCCTCGCGCTTCACCGCCGTTTCGGCTTCACCGAGGTCGGCCGCTTGACCGCCGTGGGCTACAAGCACGGCCGCTGGATCGACACCGTGCTGATGCAGCGATCACTCGGCCGGGCGCCGGACGGCGAACACCCGCAACTCACCGTGCCGCTGTAGTCCGTCGCCCGGCCCGAACCGGTGACCTGCCCCGCCCCGAACCGGTGACCCGCCACGTACGGGTCTAGGTCGTGGCGCCGCCGAAGGTCTGCAGGGGGAGGCTCCCCTTGGCGGGCGGGAAGACCGTCGGCCGCTTCTCCGGGCTGCCGCCGATGTCGGTGAAGGCCAGCAGGTCGTTGACGGCGTCGAGTCCGCCGGTGCGCAGGGCCTGGCGCTGCTGGTCCGCGCCCGTGCCCTCCCGCAGCAGACGGTGCACGACGGCGGTCACCTCCCGCAGATCACCGGCCGCTTTCAGCGCGGAGTTCACATGGTCCAGCAGCCGGCCCACCACGTCCTCGGCGCGGCGGCGGTGCCCCTGAACATCGATCAGGTCGCCGCTGAGCCCGTGCCGGGCGGCCTGCCACATCGCCGTCCTGATCAGCTCCGGAGCGCACCACGCCGCACGGACACCGGCGGCCGCCTCCCACATCGCGGTCTCCACCAGGGCACGGACCAGGCCGGCCAGCATGACGGCGTCGCTGGCGCGCAGTTGCACGTCCATGCAGCGGATCTCCACCGTGGGATACCGCTCCGACAGCCGGGCCTGCCAGTACAGCTGGCCGGTGTCGGAGATCACGCGGGTGGACAGCAGCCGCTGGACCCGCAGGTCGTAGTCCTCCACGTCGGCGAAGTGCGGCGGTATGCCGCTGACCGGCCACCGGTCGAAGATCACTGTGCGCCAGCTGGCGAATCCGGTGTCGTGCCCCTTCCAGAGCGGCGAGTTCGCCGACATCGCCGTGAGGGTCGGCAGCCACACGCGGATCCGGTTCAGCACCTCCACTCCCATCTGCCGGCTGGGCACGGCCACATGCACGTGCATGCCGCAGACCAGTTGCTCGGCCACCAGCTGCGGAGCCTGCTGCTGCATCGCCCGGTAGCGGGCGCTGTCGGTGACCGGCGGCGTCTCCTGGTGGGAGGGCGGGGTCCCGCTCGCCACGAGCCGGCAGCCGTGCGCCTCGGCCGCGCCCGCCAGGGCGTGCCTCAGCCGCAGCAGGTGTCCGCCGACCTCGCCCAGCTCGGCACACACCGGGGTGGCCACCTCGACCTGCGCCTGCAGCAGCTCCGGCTGCACCTCCCCGGCCGTGACGAAAGGCTGCAGACCGGCTGTGACACGTACCTTGCCCTCGCGTGCGGCCGGCAGGCCCGTGGCCGCATCGACCAGCAGGTACTCCTCTTCGACACCGACGGTCGTCGCCATCAGGGCTTCCCTTCACCGCTCGATCCAGGAGCGGAGCCGGACGGAACCGGTCACCGGGCACGGCACCGCTCCGCCTGACGACGGTGAGGCGCGCATGCCGAACGGCAGCCGATCGACACCTTCCGTGGAGCACTGGCAGTCACCTCAGTATGAGCGCCGGACGGGAAGCCGTGTACCGTGCGGGAACGGCACCGCGTCGGCTTTCGGCCTGGTGGCGCCGTGTCCTCGCGCGCCGGACCGGGCCCCGCCCCGGGCCGGTCGCCGACGCCCGTCGATGCCGTCGGTGCCGTCCGTTCCACGGGTCCGGCGGCCGGTCCGGCCCGGTAATACCGGGACATTCCGGGATGACAAGCCGGTAAGGACGTTCTCTGGTGTCACTCGTCCGGTGCACCTCCCGTTCCCACGGCACGCTCCGGCTCGAAGCGGAGATGTCCGCTCCCCGGGAAGCGGCACGGAGCGGTCGAGGGGGCGCGCTGTTCCCCTGCGGGCAAAGCCCGCAGTTCGAGGCCATGTCGGAGCCTTCCGGCCCGCTTCCGCGCCGATGTGGCCGCGAAGGCGCAAAGTGGTCGGCGGCGTCCGCCGTCACCCGCCGCGGAAGTCCTCGGTGGACGCATCCGGCCGTACCGGTCTGCCGGGCTCCGGGGAGCGGGGCGCCTTCGCGTCGGCGGGGGACAGGGCCGGGGGGACGCGTACGGCCAGGAGGGCCACGTCGTCGTCGTTGCCGGGCGGGCGGACCCGCGCGAGCAGGTGGTCGGCGAAGGACTCCAGGGGGCGGTGGACCAGGGAGGCGGCATGCCGCCTCAGCCGGCGCAACCCCTCGTCCAGGGAGCGGCCGGGGGATTCGATCAGTCCGTCGGTGTACAGCAGGAGGGTCGAGCCGAACGGCAGGACAGTGGTCGCGTCGGCGCGGTCCTGTCCGGGGTCGACGCCCAGGAGCAGGCCGTCACCGCCGGTGAGACAACGGGTCATGCCGTCGTGGGTGATCAGCAGGGGCGGCGGATGGCCGGCGTTGGTCCAGGACAGCTCCCACTGTCCGTCGCCGGTCACCGTCGCCCGGGCGAGGACGAGGGTGGCCATGGACATTTCGGCGATGCGCATGGACGCCTGGTCCAGCCATGTGACGATCCTGCTGGGCGGCCGCTGCTGCGCCCAGGCGTAGGCGCGGAGCATGTTGCGCAGCTGCGCCATGCCCGCCGCGGCGTCCAGGTCGTGGCCGACGACGTCCCCGATGACCAGAACCACGGCCCCGTCGGTCAGGGTGAAGGCGTCGTACCAGTCGCCCCCGACGTCGGAGGCGTCCGGCGCGGGAAGGTAGCGGGCGGTCATGTCCAGCCCCAGCCCGTGCGGCAGCTGCGGCAGCAGGTGCCGCTGCAGGGTCTCGGCGACCGTGCGCTGCCGCTGGTAGAGGCGTACGTTGTCCAGAGCCAGGCCGACCCGGCGCGTGATGTCCTCCAGCAGCGCGGCGTCGGCCGCGGTGAACGGCTCCGGCTGTGCGGAACGTCCCAGCGTCAGGGCCCCGAGGACCTCCCGCAGGCCGAGAATGGGCGCGACGACGGCCGAGTGCATCCCCGTCGCCTCGAACAGACGGCGTTGTGCGGCGGCGATGCCCGAGCCCTGCGGCTCCCGGTAGATCTCCGGCCCGAACAGTGCGGGCGCCGCGCCCCGCAGGGCCCGGGACAGGGGCAGAGGTGAATCCTCCGTCACCGGCGGCATCGGTCCTTGGAGGTCCTCCCGGTACGTCAGGGCGCCGTTGTCCCTGTGGCCCACGGCGACGCGCCGCACCTCGTCACGTTCGGTGATCAGGTCGATCACGGCCCAGTCCGCCAGGCGGGGAACCAGCAGACGGATCAGTCCGCGCAGCGCCTCCTCGATGTCCCGGACGGAGGCCAGCCGGGACGTGACCTCGGCCAGCAGCGTCAGCCGGTCGAACTCCGAGAGCGGCGCGCCGGCCCGCTCCGGCGGGCCGGCGGCATCGTGGGGGTGGAAGAGCACGAGTGCGGCGGACCGGTCGCCCAGGTCGCACAGCACGACCGTCCACACGATCTGCAGCAGGGACCCGTCACCGCGGGCGAACCACTCCCCCGCCTCCTGCACCGTACGGCCGGCGTGGGCGGCCTCGCGCAGCGGGCACCGGGCCCTCGGCGTGTGCTCCCCGTACCGGTCGCGGTGCAGCAGGTCGTGTGCGTCCTGGCCCACCAGCTGTGCGGCGGGCCGGGCCAGCAGCCGTTGTGCCCGGGTGTTGGCCCCGAGGATGCGTCCCTGCTCGTCCACGACATACGCGGCGGACCGCAGGACGTCCAGCACGCTCGCAAGCGCTTCACGGGCATCACCCGGCGGTCGCCCGGCGGGGCGGCGCACTCCCGGCCGGTCCATCTCGTGCCTGCCACCTCCAGCCGCGGCGACGGCCGCCTTCCGCACCCCTGTCACCGGGTTCCCCGGCCGGCCCGGGTGACGCGTGCGGGGCCGGATCCCGTCCGCACCGGGCCGGGCTTCCGTTTGAAGGCGGGCCGGCAGGAAACCCCGGCCCTTGTCGGCCTCTCTTCCGCACCTTCGGGTCCGTCCCGCACCCCCGGATCCGTCCCCCCTATTCCCGCGGGAGCATCCGATGAAGACAGACACCCGCTCCGCCTCCGATCTCCGGCACGATCCGCTCGTACGCGGCCTCGGCTGGGCCAGTGCGCTGCTCGGTGTGCCCCAGGTCGTGCATCCCGCCGGTTTCGCCCGGGGGCTGGGAGTGGACGACACGCCCCGGCACCGCGCGGCCACCGCAGCGGTCGGCGCCCGCGAACTGACCGCTGCGGCGGGACTGCTGGCCCGGCCGCATCCCGCATGGCTCTGGGGCCGGGTCGGCGGCGACGTCATGGACCTGGCCCTGCTGGCCCGGGCTCTTGTGCGTCACGACGGCCGCGGTACGCGCCGTACGGCCGCCGCCACCGCTGCCGCCGCCCTCGTCACGGCCACGGACGTCTACGCGGCCGTGACCCGGACCCGCACCACCACCGAGGTGGAAGCGACCGCGGCGACCACCGTCGGCGTCTCCCTCGACGAGGCCTACGACCACTGGCACCGCTTCGACCGGCTGCCGGTCTTCATGGCGCACCTCGACGACGTACGCGTCACCGGACCCCGCACCAGCCACTGGACGGCGGGCGCGCCCTTCGGCAGGACGGTCGAGTGGGACGCCGAGCTCACCCAGGACGTCCCCGGGCGGCTGATCGCCTGGCGTTCGCTGGACGGCGCGGACATCGACACCTCCGGTGAGGTCTGCTTCGCCCCCGCTCCCGGCAGGCGCGGCACCGAGATTCGTGCGACCCTGCGCTACGCCCTTCCCGCCGGCCCGCTCGGCAGGGCGGTCGCCCGCTGGTTCGGCGAGGAGCCGCGCCGGCAGCTCGACGACGACCTCAGGCGCTTCAAGCAGGTCGTGGAGACCGGCGAGGTGGTCCGCTCCGAGGGTGCCCCCGGCGGCAAGCGGGCCCGCGGGGAGTTCCCGCAGCGCCCGGCGCGACCGCTGACCGAGGCCGAGGCGGCCGGACTGCGGGAGGCCCTGTCATGAAGGCGGTCTGCTGGACGGGCCGGAACTCGGTGGAGGTGCAGGAGGTCCCCGACCCCTCGCTGCTGAACAGCCGCGACGCCATCGTCAAGGTCACCTCGACGGCCATCTGCGGATCGGATCTGCACCTGCTCGACGGCCATGTCCCCACCATGCAGAACGGCGACATCCTGGGCCACGAGTTCATGGGCGAGGTCGTGGAGACCGGACCGGGCCTCGGCGACGACGGGCCGCGGGTCGGCGACCGGGTCGTCGTGCCGTTCCCGATCGCCTGCGGGGCCTGTGCCGCGTGCCGGGCCGAGCTGTACTCGTGCTGCGAGAACTCCAACCCCAACGCCGGGATCGCCGAGAGGTTCTTCGGCCATCCCACGGCCGGGATCTACGGCTACTCGCATCTGACCGGCGGATTCGCCGGCGGGCAGGCGGAGTACGCCCGTGTGGTGTTCGCCGACGTCAACGCTCTGAGGATCGAGTCGGACCTGACCGACGAGCAGGTGCTGTTCCTGTCGGACGTCCTGCCCACCGGGTACATGGCCGCCGACCTGTGCGACATCCAGGAGGGTGAGATCGTCGCCGTCTGGGGGGCCGGTGCCGTGGGCCAGTTCGCGATGGACGGCGCCCGGGCGCTGGGCGCCGAGAAGGTCGTCGCGATCGACAAGGAGCCCTACCGGCTCGAGATGGCCGCCGCACAGGGCTACGACACCGTCAACTTCGACGAGGTGGACGTGCGTTCGGCTCTGCTGGAGCTGACCGGCGGACGCGGCCCGGACAAGTGCATCGACGCGGTGGGCATGGAGGCCACGCACGGTGCCGCCCATGTCCGGGTGTACGACCGCGCCAAGCAGGCCACCCGCGCCGAGAGCGACCGGCCGCACGCACTGCGCCAGGCGATCATGTCCTGCCGCAGCGGTGGCGTGGTGTCGGTCGTCGGTGTGTACGGCGGGATCGTGGACAAGCTCCCGGCCGGTGCCTGGATGAACAGGTCCCTGACCCTGCGCGCCGGGCAGTGCCCGGTGCAGAAGTACATGAAACCGCTGCTGGGGCTGATCGCGCGGGGGAAGATCGACCCGACCCGGGTGATCACCCACCGTCTGCCGCTGACGGAGGCGCCGCACGGCTACGAGCTGTTCAAGAACAAGCAGGACGGCTGCGAGAAGGTGGTCCTCACGCCCTGATCGCCCCGGCAGCCGCCGCCGGGGCGCGGGATCCGTGGGGGCCGCGGGGTCCACGGGAGGCCGCGGGGGCGGGAATCCCGCACAGCGCGGGGTGCGCGGGCCGTGCTCCGTGCGTCGTCCCCCGCCTCCTCATCCCCTCCTCATTCCCTCCCCATCCCCTCGCCTCATCCTCCGCCGGTCAAGGCAGCATCACCGCGCGCACGACCAGGGCGAGATGGGTGCCCGCGACGAAGCCCGTCGCGGCCGGCAGCGGCCAGCCGCCGCGGCGCGCCCGCAAAAACCGCCGCAGGCCCCAGGCCGGAAGCACCGCTGCCAGGCAGGGCAGCAGCCCGGCCGGGCCGTCCGGAAGGAACAGGACGATCTGGCAGCCGACCGCCCCCGCCGCGAAGGCCGCCGTGACCACCGCGCTGCGCCGCGGGCCGAGCCCGGCCGAGTACAGGCGTGCTCCGGGCGGTGTCTCCCAGGCCGTCTTGCGGGCGAACTCGTAGTGCAGGAGCACACAGACGCACAGCGCCAGCAGCACTCCCCCGCGCCAGTCGGCCGCGACGGTCCCGGCGGCGGCCAGCGACCCGTACACATACGCCCCGAGCAGCACCTGCACCGGACAGGTGACCGCGAGATCGAGCAGCTGCCGGTCGCGCAGCGCCGCCGACAGGTGTTCCAGGGCGGCGAGCAGCAGCGCGTAGCCGAGGGCCGACAGGATCAGCAGCACGGCCGCCGACGACAGCGCGGCGTTCAGGCCCGTGACGGCGGCGGTCAGGGCGGCCATGCCGCCGCGCAGTTCGGCGGCGGTGATCGCGCCGGTGACCAGCGGCCGGTCCGGGTGGTGCACACGGTCGTACGCGAGGTCCTTCTGCTCGTCCAGCATCCGCAGGAACAGCAGGGCCAGGATCACGCTCACCACCCGCACCCAGGTGGCCGCCGCCGGACGCCAGGGCGTGCCGGTCAGCGACACCGCGGAGGACTCCAGGGCCAGGGTCCACAGCAGCCCGTAGGTGGCGTAGACCCAGGGCCGGAACATGTGGAGCACGAAGCGGGCCAGCCGGGCGGGCACCCGCGACACGGCGACGGTGCTCATGTCAGGACCGTCCTCCCCGTTCTCGGCATGCGGCCCGGTGCCGTGCCCCCGGCGCCGGCCAGGCCGGCTGTGTCCCCGTCCCGGTCGGCGAAGCCGATGCGGGCCTCGGCCACCGGGGTGCCGAGCTGGTGCAGAGTGCACTCCACGCCTGCTCCGGGCAGCACCGGGGCGGTGCGGCACACCAGGGGCAGGTCCATCTCGGCGAAGCGGTGGAACCGTGCGGACAGGCCGACCGGCAGCGCCGTGGGCGCACGCAGCGTGCCCGAGGCCACGGCGGCGGTCAGGGCCAGTTGGCGGCATGCCTCCAGCTCCAGCATGCCGGGCACATGGTCGACCCAGTGGTCGTACAGCGTCGGGTGCGTGGTCCGGACGACCAGGCGGGCCTCGCTCCCGCCGTCGCCCGTGGGGCGCGGCGGGGAGATGACCACGTTGGCGGGGTCGCGGCGGCCCACCGCGGCGGCGGCGGCGCACGGTCCTCCCAGCGGTGCGACGGGCGGCCGGGACAGGCCGAGCGCACTGCGCTGCCCGGCCCGCAGCCGGTCCCAGTCCTGCGGCCGCATCCAGGAGTAGTCGATGCGGGCGGACAACGCGGGACGTCCGCGGACGGTCACGGTGAAGGCCAGCCGCAGTCCCGTCATCCCGGACCGGCTGTGCAGCCGTTCCTCGATGCGGGCGGCGATGACGGCCTCGGTGGGGGTGGTCCCGGTCGTCAGGGCGGTCAGGTCGGGCACGTCCGACTCGACCGCGCGCAGCAGGAACTTGTGGCCCAGCGGTACGTCGAGGTAGCGGTGGGCCACGACGAAGATGGCCTGCCGGCACGCCTCCAGCACCAGGAAGGGGTCGTGGTGGGTGCGGGGGGCGAGGGTGTCGTCGTGGAAGGCGTGCAGGCGGGGAAGCTGCGCGGCGAGCAGCACCTCGTCCTCGCCCGTGCGTTTCGCGTCGGTCAGGAAGACCTCGGCGATCGCGGCCCGGTGGACCAGTTCCTTCGGGAGGGTCCTGGTGAACTGCATGGGGGTGTTCCTCCTTCGCGGGGCCGTCTTCACGGGGCCGTCCTCACAGAGCCGTCCTCACAGAGCCGTTCTCACGGGGCCGTGGCGCCCAGGGCCGCCAGGTGGCGGCGCCATGTGCCGGCGTCCGCGCCGTCCAGCACCGGGGCGCGGCCGGGCTGCCGCATGGGGAGCACCGTGGAGCCGACGATGACGGTGTCCCAGGGGTCCAGGTCGACTCCCCGCCTCCAGGCCTCCTCCAGGAGCCGGCGCGGGTCGGCGGTGCTGTCGGGGCCGAGGCGGTGCGCCACGGCCTGGCGCAGCCGTTCGAGGGCGGGTTCGAAGTCGAGTTCGCGGGGCTTGGTGGCGGCGTGGAGCCGGCCGGCCAGCTTCAGGGCGTGGCCGGTGCGGTCCTCGCCCTCCAGTGCGGACCGGAAGAGGCGGTCGCGTTCGGTGTCGTCGAAGTGGACGGCCAGCTCCCTGAGGACGTCGGCGGGTTCGTCGGGGGTGTGGACCAGGTTGAGCAGATAGCTGTAGCGGCCGAGGCGGTGGCGGAGCTGGCCGGGCACTCGTGCGCCGGGGTCGGTGGGGCCCTTGAGCCGGGTGAGTTCCACCGAGGCCGGGATGTCGAGGGCGCGGCCGGGGCGGACGACGAGGACGAGGGCGTCGGCGTCCTCGAGGAAGAGCGCGGCGAGCCGTCTGCGGTAGGGGGTGGCGAGGTTCCACTGGAAGTACCACAGGGCACGGATCATGGTGCGGGTCAGGCGGGTGATCGCCGCGCCCACGATCCGGAAGTCCTGTTCGGCCAGCCACTCGACGGCCGCCTCCAGTCTGCGTGCCACCACGGCGTCCGGTTTCAGCAGCAGCGCGGCGTGGTGCCAGGCGAAGCCGGTGACGTCGTCGGTGAGGGCGGCGAGCTGTTCGTGGGCTTCCTGGTAGTAGGTGTCCGCGCCGTACAGCCGTTGCTTGGCGGGGTGGCAGGTGAGCAGGGGCGGCACCGCGATGCCGTGCTCGGGCCCGGGGTGGTCGGGGAGGTGGGTCACTGGGGGCTCCCGTGGGGTCGGCGGGCGGCCGGCTCCCTGGGCGGGGGCGCGCCGAGGTAGCCGGTCCGGAGGCAGTGGTCGAGGAGGCGGCGCAGATAGGTGCGTCCGCGTGCGGTCGGCCGGCGGCTGCCGAAGGCGGTGGCCTGGGTGTCGTCGAAGTGGACGCGCCGGCGGAAGTAGGTGTCGTAGAGGGCGATGACGCGGTCGTAGTAGGGGCGTTCGCGGTCGGGCAGGGCCGATGCGGAGAACAGGGACGGGGGGACGAACCGCGGCACCTGGAAGGACGGGTACGCGGCGAGGACGTCGGAGAAGTCCCGCAGGGTCAGCTCGTGGCCGACGGCGTGCAGGGTGCGGCCCTCGGCGTCGGCGAAGCGGAGGGCGGCCTCGGCGACCAGGTCGGCGACGTGGTCGACCGGGACCAGGTCGAGCACGGCGTCGTAGTGGCCGGGGGCGCTGCGCACCAGGCCTCTGGTGAAGACCTTGAGCACCGGGTAGATGGTCCTGAAGTCGCGGATACGGCCGGTGCGGGCGGCGCCGGTGATGATGCCGGGGCGTACCACGGCGACCGGCAGGCCCTCCGCGGCGGCCTTGTGGACCAGGGTCTCCGCGGTCAGTTTGCTCCGCTCGTAGCCGTTGCCGAGGGGCTGGCCCATGTCGAGTTCGTCCTCGTAGGCGGTGCCGTCGCGTTCTCCGCAGATGTAGGCGGTGCTGACGTGCACGAGCGGGGTGCGGTGGGCGAGGGCGAGGTCGAGGACGTGCCGGGTGCCGGAGACGTTGATGCTCCGGTACTGCTCCTCGGGCAGTCCGAAGTCGGTGACGGCGGCGCAGTGCACGATCCGGTCGGCGGTCTGGACGAGGTGCCGGTCGTCGTCGGCGAGCCCGAGGCCGGGGCGGGTGATGTCGCCGGTGACCGGGACGAGGGTGCCGGGCCCGGGGGTGAGTGCTGTGCCGTCGTTGCGGACGAGGCCGGTCCTGCGGTGCAGCAGGGCCAGCACGGTGTGGCCCGCGGCGGTGAGCCGGGCGGTCGTCTCCGCGCCCACCAGGCCGCTGGCTCCGGTGACCAGCACCGTCATCGTGTCGGCCATCGGTCGGTCCTCCTGGGGGCTGGGGGTCATCCGCTCTGGTGGGGCTGGGCGCCGTGGCCGGCGAGCAGGTCGCGGGCCTCCTCGATGGGCAGTTGGGCGTCCAGGTGGGCTCCGATGCGCAGCCAGTCGTGGCCGAGTTCCAAGGTGGCCCGCCAGTCGTCGGCGGAGTCGAAGCAGAGGGGGAAGGCGTCGGCGCCCGCGGTGTCGCGCACCAGGGTGACGAAGGCGCGCAGGTCGGCGAGGGCGGTCTCGCCGCGCTCGGGCGAGTCGATGGTGCGGCGCAGCAGTTCCCCGGCGCGGACGCGGATCGGCTCGGTGGCCGCCGGCAGCAGGTCCATCCGGTGCACGAGGTCGCAGTCGGCGGGCAGCGGGTGGACGCCGTGGGCGCTGAACAGGCCGCGCAGCGCGGCGTGCACGGCGCGGCGGGCGGTGAGTTCGGCGACCGGCCACTGCTGTTGCCGCAGGGCGCCGGTGAGGTCCTCGAGGGCGTTCTCGACGACGACGTTGGACCACACCAGGGCCATGGTGGCGGCGGCGAACCGGTCGGCGGGCAGCGGCATCAGGTCGATGGCGTCGGGGCCGCTGACGGCCGCTCCGGCCACCGACAGCAGCGGCTGTGCGGTGGAGGGCGGTGGGGTGACGGGGCCGGGCGGCGCGGCGAGCGGCAGTGACGCGGTGACGGTGCCGCCGCCCTTCCAGGCCAGCCGGATCAGTCCGTAGCGCCAGAACGCGGCCAGCAGCGGACCGGGGTCGGTGCCGGCGGCGTGCTCGGCGGCGGTGAGCGTGCCGGGCAGTGAGCGGCCCGGGACGAGGCTGCGCCAGACGGCTCCGGCGCGGTCGCCGAGTGCGAACACCTCGCGGCGCCGGCGGATGACGTGGACCCGTTCGCCGGTCTGCCAGGTGGTCACTCCGGCGGCGCGTTCGACGGTGAGGCGTCCGGGGTCGGCGGTCACGCCGGTCAGGCCGAGGCCGGTGGCGAAGGCGAGGCAGGCCGACAGGTGGGCGCGGGCTGCGCCGGGGTCGCCGGGGGCGGGGGTCGCAAAGCGCAGTTCCTCGTACCGGTCGCGCACGTCGAACCGGCCGGCGCGGTCCAGTTGCAGGGGCAGCCACTTGGGTTCCAGATAGGTCTCGCCCCGGCCGGCCGCCCATGCCTTGACGGTCTGGACGAGTGCGGCGCGGTTCCAGTCGACGGCCTCGTCGGTCCGGCCGAGGCTGAGCAGCGCCAGTGCGTGCCGCAGGCACTGGCGGGCCCGGTGGGCCCACCAGTCGGCGGCGATGCGGCAAAACCGCTCGCGGGGCATGAGTGCCTTGACCTCGTCGACCAGGGCGTGGCCGCGCAACGGGTGGCTGTGCAGCAGCCGCTGGCACCGGTTGAGCAGGTCCTCGTCGAGCCGTCCGGGGCGTGCGGCCTGCTTTTCCAGGGTGCGGAACTGGTCGGCCAGTTGACGTCTCGAGCGGGTGCGGATCTCCACCCGGCGGCCGTCGACGAAGAGCAGCGACGGCATGGTCGGCAGCTCTTCGTCGCCCGGGCTGATGAGCAGGAAGTCGATGTCGGAGGAGGGGTTGCCGAACCCCTCCGCTATGGAGCCTTCGAGCACCACGGCGAAGTCTGCTGTCGGAAGCGACAGTTCGGCGAGGGACTTGTCGAGCAGGCGGTGCAGTCGGTCCTCGGTGAGGATCACGGATGTCTCTCCGTCCTTCAGCTGTCCGGGTGCCCGCCCGGCCCGTCGGCGGTGTCGTCGGCCGGGGGGTCGGCGAGTACGGTGACCGTCCCCGCGGCGCCGTCCACGCGCAGCAGGGTGCCGGTGCGGATCTCGGTGGTGGCGTTCTTGACCTGGACCACGGTCGGGATGCCCAGCTCCCGTGCCACCACGGCCACATGGGTCAGGGGGCTGCCGCGTTCGACGAGTACGGCGGCGGCCGAGGACAGCGCGGGCACCCAGCCGGGGTCGGTGCGGTAGGCGACCAGGATGCCGCCGCCGATCTCGCGCGGGCTGTCGGTGACCACCGCGGGTCCTTCGGCGACCCCGGGGCAGCAGGGGGTGCCGCGCAGTTCACGGACACCGCTGCGGGCGGCGGGGCCGCTGGTCCAGCCGGCCCGTTCCAGATTGCCCGACCAGTAGGGGGCGCCGCGGGTGGTGAAGCGGGACGGGGCGTGCAGTGCGGCGTCGGCGGCGAGCT
This sequence comes from Streptomyces thermoalcalitolerans, assembly GCF_039525155.1. NCBI lineage: Bacteria > Bacillati > Actinomycetota > Actinomycetes > Kitasatosporales > Streptomycetaceae > Streptomyces > Streptomyces thermoalcalitolerans. The sequence goes on from NZ_BAAAHG010000062.1 coordinate 15,261, forward strand.
GTCTGCGGCGCAGTGCGGCCAGGTGCCTCAGCTCGGTGTGGGCGATCCGGCCCTCGTAGGCGTCCCGCACCTCCTCCAGCCTCAGCATGAACACATCGCTCCAGGAGTCGATGGCTCCGGCGCGGGCCAGGTCGCGGCCCATCGCGCGCAGCATGCGCTTGGCCGCGCCGAAGGCACGGGTGCGGCAGAACCTCAGCCGTTCGCGGTCGGCGAGCGCGGCCCGCGCCTTGCGGCGCACCCGCTCGTACACCCAGCGGCGGGGGCCGCGCAGCCTCCGGTCGAGGTAGGCGTCGGCCTCCTCGCCCCGGCCGCCGGGGGTGTCCCTGGGGGTGTCCGGCAGTGCCTCGCGCAGCAGGGTGAACAGCCCGGCCGGGTTCTCCCGCAGGTCGGGCACCTCCAGCTTGAGTTCGTCGGGGCTGCGGTAGCCGTAGGCGGCGACATACGCGTCGACGGCGGCCAGGATGTCGGTGTGGCCGGCCTCGCGCAGCGCCCGGTGGGCGTCGGCGTCGTCGGTGCGCTCCAGCAGGCGCCGTACCTCGTCGTCGGCCCGCACTCGTGCCGCCAGGTCGGCCAGGGCCCGGGCCGGTTCGGCGGACTCGACGGGACCGTCGGGTGCGGCCGCGGCCCAGGTGAGCCAGTCGGGGGCGTCCGGCAGCCATCTGCGGGTCAGGAGCGCCAGGACGCCGACGGAGAGCAGGACCGTGGCGTCCAGGACCTGCATCGGGCCCCATTTTTCGATGAGTTCCCTCTGCAGCCTGCGAAAACGCCGGTAGGTCTCGTCACCGGGCAGTGCGTCGTAGTCGACGTTGTCGAATACCTCGTAGGCCCGGTAGAAATCCCGGTGGAAGGCCTCCATGGATTTCCGGACGGTCAGAAACCTTCTGGTGAAGATCACCGTCCGGGAGAGACGGGAGAACCAGCCGCGCAGCCCGGTTTGCGGGGTAAAAGGGTGAAGGGCGTCGGCGCACTCGTCGGAAATGCTCTCCGAGACGCCCAGCGCCCTCTCCAGCACACGGCGGTTCAGCGGATACAGCGGCGCCAGGCGCACCATGCGGTACCAGTGGTACAGGTTGTAGTAGACCCGCCCGTGGAAGTAGCCGAGCAGGTACGGGGTCCACTCCTGGACCTCGCGCAGCCGGTCGCCCCTGACCCCCAGGGCGCGGGCGTAGCTCTCGTACACCTTGGCGTAGGTGTCGGCGGCGAAGCTGTAGGTGAGGGGGGAGACGACGCCGCCGAAGCTCTCGATGATGTTGGAGTTGTCCCACAGCCGCTCCTCCCCCTCGGGCTCCTTGTGTCCCGCTCCGGTGCCGGACGGGCGGCCGAGGGCGGTGACCGGCCGGCTCTGCAGGATCCACAGGGTGCCGTCCGCGATCGCCCACTCGATGTCCTGCGGGGTGCCGTAGTGCTCCGTGATGCGCAGACCGGCCTGGTGCAGCCGGGCCAGGTCCTCGGCGGTCAGGCACAGGGCCTCGCGGTCCTCGGGGGCGACCGGTGACACCGTGCAGCCGGGGCCGTCACCGGCGTCGTAACGTTCCTTCTTCTCGCCGATCACGGTGCTCAGCACCTCGCCGGTGGCGGCGTCCAGGACCACGGTGTCGGCGTCGACCGCGCCGGAGACCAGCCCCTCCCCCAGTCCGTGGACGGCACTGACCACATGGCGGTCGTCGCGGCCGGTGGCCGGGTCGGCCGTGAACAGGACGCCACTGCGCTCGGCGGGCACCATGCGCTGCAGGACGACCGCGACACCGCCGGTGTCCGGCGGCAGCCGGCGCTGTGCGCGGTAGTGCAGGGACCGTTCGGAGAATCCCGAGGCCCAGCAGCGGCGGACGTGGGCGACGACCTGGTCGAGTCCGCGGATGTTGAGGAAGCTGTCGAACTGGCCGGCGAACGAGTGCTCCGTGCCGTCCTCCTGGGCGCCGGACGAGCGGACGGCCACCAGGCCGCCGCCGACCTGCGCATAGGCCAGGGCGATGGCCTCGGTGACGCGCTCGTCGAGGGGCGCCGTCTCGATCAGTGCGGCGATGCCGGCGGCGGCCTCGCGGATCCCGCGCCCGTCGTCGTCCGGGCCGTCGGCCGGCAGAGCCGGCAGGGCCGCCAGGCGCTCGTCCAGTCCGCTGCCACGAGCGAATTCCGCGAAGACGTCCAGGCCGATCACCGACCAGCTCGGCACGTGAAAACCGGATGCGGTCAGCGCATGCAGGTTCCTGCCCTTTCCACCGGCTAATTCGGCAATTTCGGACACATCGCTGGCGGGCGTGAGGATACGAAGACGGTGGCGGCCGGACCCCACGGTGAGCGACAACTGGTTTCCCTCCGGAGATTTCCTTCGGATCACACAGAGAGGTATCACGACGAGGTCGGCGGAACCCCCTCCATTGGCCGTTCCGAGTCTTTCCCTGAATGTTTTCGGCCATGGTTCAGAAATGGACGATCGGCCTGGTCCGCGCCGTGTGTACGATCGGCAATCATTGATCGCGCAACGAACCGCGCGACGAAGCGCAGCGAACCGCGACGCACAAGGAGCCCTGTGAGCGAGACCCGGGTCGTCACCGCACCGCGCCCCCTGCTGCTGGACGACGGCCGGCCCGCCGCCGCTGCCTGGTCGCTCGACCCCGGCCTGCTGCATCTCAACCACGGCTCCTTCGGTGCCGTTCCGCTGGTCGCACAGCACCGGCAGAACGAGCTGCGGGCCGAGATGGAGCGCGCCCCCGTCGTCTGGTTTCCGCGCTTGCCCGCCCGGATCGCCGCCGCACGCGCCGCGATCGCGGACCATCTGCGGGTCGGCGCCGAGGACCTGGCCCTCGTGCCGAACGCGAGCGCGGGCGCCAGCACGGTGTACGCCGCCCTGGCCGCGCGCCCCGGCGGGGACGTGGTCGTCACCGATCACGGGTACGGCGCCGTCACCATGGGGGCGCAGCGGCTCGCCCGCCGCTGGGGCGGCCGGGTGCGCACGGCCCGGGTGCCGCTCGCGGCCGGCGCGGACGAGGCCTGTGAGGCGGTGATGGCCGAGGTGGACGAGCGGTGCGCGCTCGTCGTGCTGGACCAGATCACCTCGGCCACCGCCCGCAGGCTGCCGGTGGAGCGGGTCGGAGCCGAGCTGGCACGGCGTGGCATCACGCTGCTGGTGGACGGCGCACATGCCCCCGGGCTTCTTTCCGCCCCGCTGGAGAACCTGGTCTGCGACGCCTGGGTGGGCAACCTCCACAAGTGGGGCTGCGCGCCTCGTGGCACGGCGGCGCTGGTGGCCCGCGGTCCGCTCCGCGAGGACCTCCATCCGCTGATCGACTCATGGAACGCCGCGGAGCCCTTTCCGTACCGCTTCGACCAGCAGGGCACCCTGGACGCCACCGGCCCCCTGGCGGCACCCACGGCACTGGACTTCGTCGAACGCACCTGGGGCTGGGAGACGGCCCGCCGCTACATGGACGAACTCGCCGACTACGGCGCCCGTGTGATCGGCGCCGCGTTCGCCGGCCCGGCGGGGCCGGAGGAGAGCGTCGACGTCGGGATGCCCGTGCCGGGCATGCGGCTGGTCCGTCTTCCCGAGGGACTGGGAACCACCCGTCCGGCGGCGGACGCACTGCGCGACCGGGCCGCCGTCGAACTGGGGGTGGAGGCGGCCTTCACCAGCTTCGCCGGGGTCGGCTACCTCCGTCTGTCGGCCCACCTCTACAACACGCCCGCCGACTACGAGCGCTTCGCCGAGTCCTGCGTGCCCGTGCTGCAGAAGTGGGCGCGCCAGGCCCGCACACGTCCCTAGGTGTGTTGTTCGGGCCGCGCCGTGGGCCGCGGGGGCCGATACGGCACCTTTGCCGTACTGTCGTCACCCCCTGGCCGTCGTCGGCCTTCCGCGGGACCGCCGGCGCGGGATGTGACGAAGCCCTCGGTGCGCGGTGTGACATGTGGCCGGTTCCGTGCGCCTGACGGTGCCGCCGTGACGGGTGCGCCTGGAGCGCTTCGGCACCGGCCGGCCCTGTGCCCCCTGCACCCCCCTGTGCCCCTGGTCACACCCTCTGGCGAGTACAGCTCCCTGACATGCTCACATCGCAACAGTCAGTCACGATCCCATCACGGGATCAACACAACCTCTGGCAGCGGTGATCACAGCCCGGATGATGTCGGTTACCATCCGTACCATCGCTCCCCTGGGGTGAACCATGCGTATCCGCGTCACTGCTGCCGCGGCCGCCGTTTCCGGTGTTCTTGCTCTGACCGCCTGCTCCAGCAGTGCGACCGCCGACGGCGGTTCCAAGTCCGTCAGCACCGCCGAGAAGAGCAGCGAACCGGCCGGTTACATATCCGAACGCACCATCAAGCCGTGGCCGTTCACCGTCGCTTCCGGCACGCTCGCCTGCAGCGGTCAGGCCGTCACCTTCACCATCCCCGAGGGGACCTACGGCCTCAACGACGCAGCTCAGAAAAAGCACCCCGCGCCCGACCCGATCTGGGCCGACGACCCCGACAACCCGGGCAGCAGGATTCCCCTCACCGAAGTGATCGACGAGGGTCTGAAGCTCTGCAAGTGACCTGAGCGGCGAAAAGGCCGACAAGAGAGACGACAAGAGAGACAAGAGAGTCGACACGCAGGGCACTGAGCACAGGCGATCCCTGACTCAGCGGCGAACCGCCCCCACCCCAAGGGCGGTGGCCGCCGCTGCCGACGCGGCGGCGGCCGGAACGCGGAAGGCCCGGCTCGGGCAGTGCCGCATCCGCCTCCTTCCCCCACCCACGTTCTCCGCGGGCTCATGGCGCATCCGGCAGTCGTCGGCCGCGAGCGCTTCGCCCCGCGCACCGTCCCGGCACAGCGCGGGCAACTCGTCCGTTGCCCGGCCATGGGCACCGCCGGACGAACCGCATCATGAGGGCATCCCGCGGGGAAGCGGGGAAAGACGTCCGCTCCTGCGGCACGACGAGAGCATCGCGAGATCACCGCACCGCGAGAGCACCGGGATCACCGGAAAAGCGCGGGCGCTCACACAGCTGCCGGACGGGGGACCGGCCGGCCGGGCACCCGGGCCGGCACATGGTGCCCGGCGCCGGTGGCGGCCCGTGAGCGACCCGGGAAAACTGCCGCATCGCCTGCGGGGCGTCGTGCGGTTCGGCCGGATTTCCGCCCGGCGGGCGGGTACCCGGCCAGAGGTCCGGGACGCGACGGACCTTCGAGCCCCCACGACGGAGAGAGCAGGTGATCTCCATGATCTCCGAGATGGTGTCGGTGCCCGCCGACCGCCTCACATTGTCGGGTGACTTCGTGGTTCCCGATGCGTCCCGGGCAACCGTGCTGTTCGTGCATGGTGTGCACACGTCCCGCCACAACCCTGCCACGCAGTCCGTCGCCGCCGAGCTGCACCGGGCCGGATTCGGCACCCTGGCCATGGATCTGTTCAGCGAGACCGAGGGCCGGCGGCCCGAGGCGATGGGTGAGCGGCGTGTCGACATCGACATGCTGGGCCGCCGTCTGATCGCCGCGGTCGACTGGCTGAAGGCCCAGCCGGACACCCGGACGCTGCCCGTGATCCTCTTCGCCGCCGGAGCCGAGGCGGCTGCCGCCCTGACCGCGGCGGCGGCGCTGCCGGACGAGGTGTCGGCGGTGGTCTCATGGGCCGGACAGCCCGAGCTGGCCGACGCAGTCCTGGAGCGGATCCGCGTGCCGGTGCTGTTCGTGGAAGGCGGTGAGGACCCCGAGGACCTCCGCTCGAGCCGGCGGACCGCCGAACGGATCACGGGCCCGCACGCGGTACGCGAGGTCCCGGGCGCCTCCCACCGGCTTCAGGAGCCGGGCGCACTGGACCGGGCCGCCGCGGTGATCGAGGAGTGGTTCACCGAGGTCCGCCGCCCGGCTCCGTGACGCCGCTCGCTCCGGTTCCCGCCGGGCCGGGAGACGTCCCGGAAGCAGGTCCGGCTCCTGGAGGGAGACGTCCCTGCTTCGCTGCGGCACGCGGGCCGGCGGGATCAGGAGGAGCTGCTCGAGTCGAGGTGGGCGAAGACGACCACGTTGGCCCGGTAGTCCCGGTTCTTGTGGTCGTAGGTGCCACCGCAGGTGATCAGGCGCAGCTCGGGGGTCGGGGCGTCGGCGTAGACCAGGTCGTCGGGGAAGTCCGCCTTGCTGAACATCTCCACGGAGTCGACCTTGAAACGCACGACGGTGCCGTCGGCCCGCTCGATGTCCACGGGGTCTCCGGGCTGGAGCTGGTTCAGCCCGGCGAACACCGCGGGGCCGGTCTTGGTGTCGAGGTGACCGACGACAATCGCCGAGCCGCGCTCACCGGGAGATGCCCCGTCCTGGAACCATCCGACCAGGTTGGTGTCGTCCGGCGGTGGCGGGGCGAGGTGTCCGTCCTTGTCGAGGGACAGTTTGGTGAACGGCGCGTCCACGGCGATGTCCGGGATCGAGATCCGGGTCGGTTCCGACCGGGGCAGCGCCCCGTCGTCGGTGCCGTCGGCGTCGGTGTCTGCCGCGTCGGTGCTGGAGGCGCCGGCGCTGGTGCTCGCGGTCGGTGCGGGCGGCGCGGCCGGTGCTGCCGGCGCCGGCCGGTGGGAGGCGACTGCCGCGGGAGGCGGATACCTCAGGGGCGTCATGGAGTTGTCGACGGACTGGTGGATGAGCACAAGGCCCAGCCCGACCATTGCCGCGGGCAACAGCAGGCGGAGCCGGCGGCGACGCCTTGCGGAGCCGGTCTCGTGCTGCGGCGTCTGAGGCGGAAGCGGGGAAGCCATGGACGGTGCCTTTCGGTCACGAGGTGGCGCCGATGACGCCCGACGGTTCAAAGGCCGCTGTCGCGGCCCGCGTCGTTCTCCGCTGGAGTGGACGCAGACCGCGACAGCACAGTGACGAGCAACAGCGGCAGGTCAGGCCACGGAGTCCGACGTCTGGCGGCGCCGCAGCATGTACGCGCCGGCTCCCAGGCCGCCAAGCACCAGTACGCTCCCCAGGGCCAGGGTGTCCGGCGACTGCGCCAGCCCGCCGCCACCGGCGTGGACACCGCCGTGCGGCTTGTGGCCCTTCCAGTGGTGGCCACCCTTGCGGTCGTGGTCACCCTTGTCGCCGTAGCCCTTGTCGCCGTAGTCCTTGTCGTCCTTGTCGCCGTAGTCCTTGTCGTCCTTGTCGCCGTAGTCGTCGGACTCCTTGCCCTTGCTGTTGCCGTAACCGTTGTCGTCGTCGTTGTCGTAACCGTTGTCGTCGCCGTTGTCGTCGCCGTTGTTCTTGCTGCTGCCTCCGTCGGCGACCGTCATGGCCAGGGCGCCGCCACCGGCGTGGACACCGCCGTGCGGCTTGTGGCCCTTCCAGTGGTGGCCACCCTTGCGGTCGTGGTCACCCTTGTCGCCGTAGCCCTTGTCGCCCTTGTCGCCGTAGTCCTTGTCGTCCTTGTCGCCGTAGTCCTTGTCGTCCTTGTTGCCGTAGTCCTTGCCGTCCTTGTCGTTGCCGTTGTCGGAGTCATCGCCCCGGGCGTCACCGACCTGGGACGCCTTGGCCTGCGAGGACGACAGTGCGACCACGTCCACGGCGGACGCCACAGGCGCGGAGAGCGCTACGGAGGCGGCCACCACCGCGGAGGTGAGCAGAGTACGGGTGATACGCATGGGTGTTCCTTCCGTCGCGACTACGAGAGCCGGCCCAACGCCCACTCAATCGGGAATCGCAGGTGCGACGTGATCACCTTCAGCGGATTTCTGACGGGCCACCACCGGAGCGCTGCATTCGGATGACGATGCTTCACCCGATACATCCGCGTGGGCGAACAGCGGGGCGCGATGGGGGGCGAACAGCGTGGCGATGACGGCCGGACAGAAACGGAGGCCGTAACGAACGGCCTGTCAGGTGAAACGCGGAACGGCCCTGGTCGGCCGGTTCCCTCCGCGCGGTTCCGTGGCCCTCGGGCGAGGGGACATACGCCGGATCGGTGCGGTTTCCCCCGTGCGGCCCATCGGACAGGTGACACCACCCCTGGGGAGGTGGATTCAGCAGCGGAAACACACCACAAGACCTCCCCGTCGGGCCGTCGGCGGAGCCGTGGCGTGGGCCTCGGGCATCGTCCGGCCGGTGCCGGGTTCCGTCGCGGTGCGGTGTGCTGCTCCGGGCGGGGTGGCAGCCTCGAAAAGCCGTCCGATGTCACACGGGGTCAGGTGCCGACGGTGCGGGCGGCCCGGCCGCTCCGCCGGGCCGCGGCATCCGCCCTTCGGGGTCCTCTGTCTGCGCGGTGCCCTGCCCGCGGTGTGCTGCCCGGTGTCCTGTCCGCCTCGTGTGTGCGGCGGTCCGTCCGGCGGGTTCGGTGCCGTCTCATCCGCGGGCTTTCCCGTGCCGGGGTCGTCGATGCGCCCTGCCGAGGACTTCCCTCCTGCGAGCGCGCCGGGGACGGTGCCGCCCGGTCATGCCTCCCGCTCCCGGCTCGCAAGGGCAACTCCCCTTTTTCTCCGGATGATTTGTACTGACCGGATACTCAAGTCCGGTACCGCTACGGCATGGTCGGCCGTCTCGTCTCCTGCCGAGCAGGACGAGGAATGTGTCCGCGGACCGGAGAAAGTCGGCGACTTCATCGACGACAGGACGGGCGGAAAGCACAGCCGCACCATCGACACTGCGGTCGGCAAAGCGCAGAACCTGATCGAGAAGCCGGGCGACAAAAGGGCCTGAGACCCGCACCATGGGGTGGAGACGAACGACCGGTTCGTCCCGTCCGTAGTATCTCTGCGCGAGTATTCCTGCGCAGGGTCACTGTACGACCAGTGCTCCCGTTGCGCCGTCATCAGCCAATGAGAAGGGGCCAAGGCTATGTCCGAAAGTACGACGGTCACCGATCTGGCATCGCAGTACGCCGCTCAAGTGGCCGGCGACCTGGAGCAGAACCTGAAGGAGCAGGAACGTATCACCGCCGAAATCGAGGCGCTGCAGAACCAGTTGGCCGCGTTGAAGCGCGACCACGACGTGCTGGTGAACATGCGGCAGGCACTCGACACGGCGGCGGCCGGTGCGGGTGACGCCGCGGTACCGGCCCCCCGCAAGAAGGCCGCAGCCAAGTCCGGCTCCGCCAAACGGGATTCGGGCAAGGCGAGCAAGACAAACAAGGCAGGCAAGAAGTCCCCGGCCAGGAAGTCCTCGGCCAAGACGTCCGCCCGGAAGACGAGCAGACCCACTCTGGTCGAACTCGTCCGCGGCCACCTCGGCGAGCAGCACGAGCCGCGCTCCGCGGCGGAGGTCGCCACGGCCCTGGGCCAGGCCCACCCCGACCGCCGCATCAGCACCACCGTCGTCCGGACCGCCCTTGAAAGCCTGGTGGCCAAGGGCCAGGCACAGCGCACCAAGCAGGGAACGTCGGTGTTCTACACGGCCTCCGACGCTCCGGAGGCGGCACCGGTGCAGGCGCAGGTACAGCCGGAGCCTGCCGACGGCTGAAGCCATCACCTCGTCCCGACCGCATGAGTGACCGAGCGGTCGTCGCCCGTGGGGAACGTGCCGACGCATTCGCCGCCGCCCCTGCGATGGCGTATGCGTCGGCCTGCGGCCGACAACGCCCTTACCGTGAACCGGCCGTCACGTCTGCGATGTTCCATATTCCCCTTTTTCTCCGCCGAGTTGGACGTCGTTGTCATCGCAGTTCCCGGCTCGGGCAAGAACTGTCGACGGTTGGCGGCGACATGGGCGGTCTCCTGCCGGGCACACATCCGGCCGGTCTTCTGCCGGACCGAACGTGCCGAAGCGTGCCGGGACATGCCGAAGTCGACCACGACAGTCCGTCCTTGGCAGTGTCTTGGCAGTGTCCTGGCGGCGTCCCGGCGACATCGGTGGTGTCGCGGTGACACGGGTACGGCGCTCACCGCACGCACGTCGTGACGCTCACCGCATACGGGCCATGAGAAGGGCGACGTCGTCGGGTTCGTCGGGGTGGCGCAGCTGCTGCAGGAGGTGGTCGCAGGTCTCCTCCAGAGGACGCGGAGGACCTGCGAGGAGCCGGAGCAGAAGGTCCAGTCGCGCGTCCAGGGAGCGGCTGCGGGTTTCGACGAGACCATCGGTGTAGAGCAGGAGGCCGTCTCCCGGCCCGATCCGCAGCTGGACGGTTTGTGAGGAGAGGTAGCCCACCCCGAGGGGTGCTCCGGTGGGGATGTCGAGGAACCTTGGGGCGGCGTCGGCGGGGAGCAGTACCGGCGGCAGGTGGCCGGCGGTGGCGATGCGGCAGCCGGCGCGGTGCGGGTCGTACACGGCATAGATGCAGGTGGCGAACTGCTGCTCCAGGTCACCGGTGATGCCGTCGAGGTGGTGCAGGAGTTCGGCGGGGTCCATGTCGAGCGCGGCCAGGGTACGCGTGGCCATGCGCAGCTGGCCCATGGTGGTGGCCGCGGCGGTGCCGCTGCCCATGACATCGCCGATGACCAGGGCCGTCTTGTCGTCGGGCAGGGCGATGACGTCGTACCAGTCGCCGCCGATGCCGGAGAGGGCCGAGGCGGGCTGGTAGCGGCAGGCGATGTCCACGCCCGGACGGTACGGGGGCTTCTGGGGCAGGAGGCTGCGCTGGAGGTTCTCGGCGGCCTGGCGCTGGCTCTGGTAGGAGCAGGCGTGGTCGATGCTGACGGCCGCGCGGGCGGCGAGGTCGAGGGCCAGCACGGCGTCGTCGTCGGTGAACGGCACCGGGTTGCGGCTGCGTGCGAGGGCCAGGGCGCCCAGCACTTGGCCGCGCGAGACGAGCGGGACGGCCAGGCAGGAGTGTGCTCCGGCCCGGGAGAGGACGGTGACGGCGTGCTCCGGGGCGATGCAGGCCAGCTCCTCGCCGGTGACGTGCGGGGCAAGAGCCGGCCGACCGGTGGTCATGCACTGGGTGACCAGGTGGTCGGGGCCGTATCGGGCGACGTGTCCGACGGGGAAGGAGAGGGCCGGAACGCCGTAGCCGGTGAGCGCCAGTGTGCGGACGGCGGCCGAGCCACTGGGCTCCCAGCTCCGGTCACTGCCCCGCAGCACGGCGTCCAGCAGATCGACGGCGGCCAGGTCGGCCAGCTCCGGCACACAGCTCTCGGCCAGCTCGCCGGCGGTGGTCTCCACGTCGAGGGTGGTGCCGATACGCGCCGAGGCGTCGGCGATCAGGGTCAGGCGTCGCCGTGCCGCGGCGGCCTCGGCGGACGCGCGGTGCTGCTCGGTGATGTCCACGAGTTCGACGGCGAGTCCGAGCACCTGGCCGGCGCTGTCCTCGAGCCGGTAGTAGGAGACCGACCAGGCGTGGTCGCGTCCGCCGGGATCGGCGGGGGTGGGGGCCACGGCGAACTGGTCCGGCAACGGCTCGCCGGTTTCCAGGACGCGGCGCATCGCCTCCTCGATCGGAGCGGGATCCATGAAGTCCGTCAGCACCTCGCGGACGGACCGGCCGACCTGCTGGTGCACCGGCTTGCCGTTGATGCGCGCCAGCGTGGGATTGACCACCAGATACCGCAGGCCGGTGTCCACGATGCCCAGCCCGATCGGGGACTGTGCGAACAGACGCGCGGTGAGCGCCAGGTCACGCTCCGCGCGTTTCAGGACGGCGTGGTCGACGGCGATGCCCAGGGCGTAGAAGGCTCCGTCCTCACCCTCCAGCCGTACATTGCGGAACTCCACCAGCCGGGTGCTGCCGTCCTTGTGCCGGACGGGAAAGACCCCCGCCCAGCCGGTGCCCTCGTCCATCACCTGGGCGAACAGCTCCGCGACCTGTTCCCAGTACCGCTCGTCGACCATCAGCCTGGCCGCGTACCGGCCCAGGGCCTCATGGGCTCCGTAGCCGAAGATCTGCTGCGCCTGCGGACTCCAGAACACCACGCGTCCGTGCGCGTCCAGGACTGTCGCGGAGACGTTGAGCAGGTCCAGCAGGCCGCCCGACGGGACCGGCCCCTCGTATCCGGCACGGTATCCGGCACGCTGCCGGGGGGCTTCGCCAGACCTCACAGCCGACGCCTCCTCTCGAGTCGCCGCCGGTCCCTGCCCTCTCCCACCACCATGGTCCCTCACACGGCCCTGGTCGGCAGTACACGGACCGGACGCTGCTCACGGGCGGCCCGCTCCCACCGGTACCGGCACGACGTACGGGTACGCCGCCCCCCGGTTCGTTCCTTCCGGCGGTCACCGCCCGGGCAATGGGGTACCCGGCCCCCAAGCGGCGGCCGGCGGCGAAGTGTTGAAGTGTGACAGGGTGCGGAAAGGAGACGTCGTGGTCGCCGGACGTCACCGTGATGTCACCAAACGTCGCTGACTGCCGCCGGGCGACCGTGCGGGCAGCGGGGAGGCAGGATGTGCCGGCCTCGGCGTACAGAGGCCGATCACCCTCCGTGCACCACCCGTACCGGATCAGCAGCCCGTGATCGAAGGAGAGCGAAGGAGAAGGACATGCCCATCGACACCGTGGAGCGCTTCCTGGCCGCCCTCGACCCGCGCCACCGGGAACAGGTCCAGGGAATGCCGCGCACGGAGCGGGAAAGGCTCGCCGAGGCCTGGGAGACGGAGCTGCGGCAGGACACCGACCTCGACACGCTCAGCGAACTGTCCCCCGCCGCGGCCGAGTGCGAAGCGGCGGCACGGGTCGCGCAAAAGCTCCTCGAGAAGTGAGGGGACGCCTCGCGATCGAGCCCCTCCCCCGTTCCCCCGTGAAATGCCCCTGAAATGGCACCGTGAGCGCACCGCCGTGGAAGACCCGGAAGGATCCCGGCCTCACGGTGCGCCCGGTACGGTGACCGGGTCCGTGCTGTTCTGCCCGTACGGCCCGGCCGGCACCGGCCGGGGCGGCGATCGTGCGCGGACGGCGGGACGCCTGACGGCGGACGTGCCGCGCGGTCAGCGCCGGGCCGCCGCCTCCACCGCCTGACGTGCCGCCCGCTCCACCAGGGAGACTCCGTCACGCATCGACGCACTGCCGTCCGACAGGACGGCGACGAGGCAGGGGCGCCCGTCCACGGTGATCCTTCCGATGCTGTTGACGTCCCAGAGCCCGGACGTGGTGCGCCGCAACCAGCCGTTCTTCAGCGCCCCCTCGGTGTCGGAGGCCGCCGAGACGCCCCACGCCTGGTCCTTGGCGACACGGCTCATCAGCGACTGGATGTAGGCGCGGGACTCCGCGTTCAGCGGCGACGCGTGGGCCTTCGACGTCCCGGCCGGGCCGAACACGGCCCGCAGCAGCCGTATCTGGTCGCTTGCCGTGGTCTGCGTCAGCCCCCACTTCCCGCCGGGGCCGCCCTTCGTCGAGGTGAGCCCCAGGCGCCTGTTGGCCGCCTCCAGGCCCGGTGCCCGGCCGATCTTCCGCCACAGCACGTTCGTGGCCTCGTTGTCGCTGGTACGGATCATCGGTTCGGCGAGCGCGCGTTCCCGGGCGGTGAGCCGCCGGCCCTCGTCCTGCGCCTGGAGCAGCAGCGCCGCGAGGATGTCGACCTTGACGATGCTCGCGGTGTCGTACAGGGCGTCCTGGCCGTACAGCACCGGCTCGCGGCCCGCACCGCCGAGGCCGAGCACCGCCGCCGTGACGCGTGCCTGGGAGCGGGGCTGGACCACGGCGGTGACCGGGCCCTGCTCCGCCGGTGCGGCGACTGCGGGTGCCGCGCCGGCGGAGAGCAGGGCTGTCGCCGAGGCCAGAAGCACACCGGCGCAGGCACCGGCACGCCGGAAACGGCTGAGAGCGGCGGTCTTGGAGGGCGGTGAGGACGGCGGATACGACACGGGCAGGCCTCAGAAGAGGATCGACAAAAGGGGAACCGAAAGGCGAAGGTAGACAAAATGCACGCCTGTTGACGTGGCGCCCGTCACTCCTGGCGGCTTTCGGCCCGGATTGTGAGAAGAGCCACAGGCCGGTCCACCGGCGTTCCCTCGAAGCGGCCACGGTGTCGGCCATGCGTCCTCGGCGCGGGACGACGGGACCGCCCGGTGCGCCGCGGCCGGGGCCGGGGCGCCGGCACCGGCCGCCGGCCATCGGCCGGCGGCCGTCAGAAAGGACGCGGTCCGGTCATGCGATGTTCCGCACCGTCAACTTTTCCTGTTCTCCCATGCGTTGACGACACCGGTCGGCAACTTCCCGCACGGGTGGCATGGATCCGCCGCAGCCTCATCGGCGCCGCTTGGAGGACCGCCGCCCGGAGGACCGCCGTCGGCCGGTGGGCCGTCGCCGCCTGCGGGCGGTGCCGGACACCGGGCCGCCGACGACCGCCGGAACGGCAAGTGCCGCCTGTTTGGCCGGTGGTGGCGCCGTCCGGGCGAGGTCACGTTCGAGTTCGTCCAGGGCGCCGCGGAGCGCCGTGATCCGCTCCAGGAGGAGCTGCCGGTCGTCCGCGGCGGAGGCGGGAGCGGCCTGTTCGGCCGGCTTGTCCTTCTCCATCTCCCGGGCCTCGTCCAGAGAGGTGATGACGACGCCGATGAGGACGTTGACCAGGACGAAGGAGCCCAGCAGGACGTAGGAGGCGTAGTAGAGCAGGCTCCAGCGCGACACCTCCAGGCCGCTGTGCACCGCGTTGCCGACGCCGTCCAGGGTCATCAGCAGGAAGAGGGTCAGGACGGCGCGGCCGATGGAGCCGTAGTGCTCGGGGTCGTGACGGCCGAAGAAGACCCAGCCGATCATGGCGTACACGTACAGCAGCAGGGCGCCGACCATGAGGAAGCTCAGGGTGCCGGGCAGGCTGCGGACGACGGCGACCAGCACGATGCGCACCTGCGGCAGGAAGCGGGCGGTGCGCAGCACGCGCGCCAGCCGCAGCAGTCGCAGCACCGTGGTGTTCTCACGTACGACGGGCAGGAAGGCGCACAGGACCACGACCAGGTCGAAGATGTTCCAGGGGTCCCTGAAGAAGCCACGGGGGCGGTCGGCGTGCGCGGCCAGCCGTATCAGGATCTCGACGGTGAACGCGGCCAGGCAGGCCTGTTCGGCCAGCAGTAATCCCCGGTGCCACCGTGCCGCCAGACCGGAGTACGTCTCCAGGCCCAGCAGCGCGGCGTTGAGCACGATCACGGCGACGACGGCGAAGGCGAACCAGCGGGACTCGGTGACGGCCCGGCAGTGGCGTGCCAGTTCTCCGCGGAAGGACCGGAATGCGATGTCGGGGATGTGGTCGTGCTGTTCCGGCATCTAGTGCCCTTGCTCCTTCTTCTGCGGCGACTGGCCCGGACGGCCGGGCTCGGGGGACGGACCCGTCGAGGGCCCGTCCCCCATCAGAGATTTCTACAGCACTGTAGATCTCACTGGTCGCCCAACCTCCTCCCTTGCCATCGAATGATCGCTTCATGCGCTTTCTTGAGGCATGAGGGACTTGAGGCATGAGGGATTCGGGCCGGCGCACCCCGATACCGGTGGTGCGGCCCGGTGGTGCGACGCGCCCCGGCAGTGCGTGACAGGCGACTGAGGGGTGGCTGAAGGGTGGCTGAGGAGGGAGCGAAGGAGCACTCGGGTGGGGAACAGCTCCCGCGGAAAGGCCGGGCAGCACCGGTGCTGCCCGGCCTTTCCGCGGGTTCGGCCCGTCTTCGAGCATCGTCACGGGCCTGGCCGCCCGGTCCGTCCCGGCGGCCGCCGTGATCACCCCTCGCGCCGCGGGAAGCCCTGCTGCCCGCCCGGCCCCGCCGAGCGGGCGGAGCCGACCGGCGGGGTCAGCGGGAGAGGAAGTCCAGCAGGTCCTGGTTGAAGCGCTGTTTGTCGCCGTCCACCATGGCGAGGCCGTGACTGGCGCCTTCGTACACCTTCAGCTCGGCGCCGGAGACGATCTGCACGGTTTTGCGGGCGGTGGCGTCGATGGGCACGACCCGGTCGTCGTCGCCGTGCACGACCAAGGTGGGGATGTCGAACTTCTTCAGGTCCTCGTGGAAGGGCGTGGTGCCGAAGGCGTCGACACAGGCGACGGCGCCCTCGATGGTCTGCGCCATGCCCATGTACCAGAACGCGTCCTTGTTGCCCTGGGTGACCTTGCTGTCCGGGCGGTCGGCGGAGAAGAAGGTCTCGGCAGTGTCCTTCCAGAACTGCGAGCGCTCCTTGAGGATGCCGGCCTTGAGGTCGTCGAGGACGGACTGCGGGACGCCCTCCGGGTTGTCGGGGCCCTGCAGCATCAGCGGTGTGACGGCGGAGAGCAGGACGGCCGAGCGCACCCGTCCGGTGCCGTGGCGGCCGATGTACCGTGCGAGTTCGCCTCCGCCCATGGAGTGCGCCACCAGCGTGACATCCCGCAGGTCGAGGTGGGTCAGCAGGTCGTTGAGGTCGTCGGCGAACGTGTCGAAGTCGTAGCCGTCGTAGACCGGGGTGGAGCGGCCGTGCCCCCGGCGGTCGTGGGCGATGCCCCGGTATCCGGCGTCGGCGACCGCTTTGAGCTGATCCTGCCAGGCGTCCCCGTTCAGGGGCCAGCCGTGGATGAAGACCACCGGGCGTCCCTGGCCCCAGTCCTTGTAGAAGATCTCGATCCCGTCACGCGTGGTGCATACCGGCATGCTCGTCACCTTTCGCTCGCCGGGAGAGGGCACGCCTCCGGGTGATCGTGCCTCTCCCCCATGGTCCCCGCTCGGCTTCTGCTCGCAATTCGGCACGAACCGAACGATCCGTCGGGGGCAAGGGCGATGTCACGCGGCCACGGGGGTACACGGGAGCGAGGCACCACCGCCCGTACCCGCTTGCCACAAGGAAAGGCCGGGACACATGAAGCAACGCAGGCTGCGCGACCTCGGCGTGTCGGCCATCGGCCTCGGTTGCATGGGGATGTCCGCCTTCTACGGGACCCCTGACGAGGAAGAGGGCATCAGGACCATCCGGCGTGCCCGGGAACTGGGGGTCACCTTCCTCGACACCGCCCAGCTCTACGGGCCGCTCACGAACGAATCGCTGGTCGGCCGGGCCATCGCGGGGCATCGCGACGAGTATGTGATCGCCACGAAGTTCAACTACCGGATGGATCACGCGGTGCCCGGCGACATGAGCACGATCGGCCCGCAGGACGGCTCGGCCGAGCACGTGCGCGGCTCCGTCCACGGTTCGCTCAAGCGGCTGGGCACCGACCGCATCGACCTGTACTACCAGCACCGCGTCGACCCCCGTGTGCCGATCGAGGAGACCGTCGGCGCCCTGGCCGAACTGGTCGCGGAGGGCAAGGTGTGTCACATCGGACTGAGCGAGGCGGCACCGGAGACCATCCGCCGCGCGCACGCGGTCCACCCGATCACCGCGGTGCAGAGCGAGTACTCGCTGTGGACGCGTGACGTGGAGGAGGGGGTTCTGCCCGTGTGCCGGGAGCTGGGCATCGGGTTCGTTCCCTACTCGCCGCTGGGCCGCGGTTTCCTCGCGGGCCGGTTCTCCTCCCCCGACGAGCTCGACGAGGGGGACTTCCGCCGCAGCGGCCCCCGCTTCACCGGCGACAACCTCGAGGCGAACCTCCGGCTCGTGGCCAAGGTCAAGGAGATCGCCCGGGAGAAGGGCGTGACTCCGGCGCAGCTGGCGATCGCCTGGGTGCTGGCCCGGGGTGACGATCTGGTGCCGATCCCCGGTACCAAGCGCCGCACCTATCTGGAGCAGAACGCCGCGGCCGTCGACGTGGTGCTGACCGAGGACGACCTGGCACGCATCGACGCCGAACTCCCCGAGCCCGCCGGGGAGCGCTACGACGAGGCCGGTATGCGAGCTGTGAACCGCTGAACCGCAGAGCCGCCGAGCCGCACGGCGCGGGGCCGTGCCGGAGGCAAGGAGGCATCCACGGGACACGGTGACGTGGCCGCACAGCCCTCGCGCAGTCCTGCGGCGTGCGTTCAGCGCCGACGGCGGGGGCCGGAGCCGAACCCGACCATCCGCCAGATGCGGATCTCGCGCACGAGTCCGGGCATCTCCCTGATCAGCAGGGCGAGCACCAGCCCGCCCACGACGGCGAGCTCCGTCATCAGCACCTGCTTGCCGGTCATCCCCGTGCCGGCGGTGAGCCCCTTCATCTGCCCCGTCCGTCTCATCGGCCTTCGCCTCATACGGCTCGTCGGCCTCGCACACTTCTGCATCGTCCGTCCCTCCTGCCCTGGTCTGCTCGTCCCGTCCGACTCCGGTCGTCCCGTCCTGACTTTCGGCGAGGCCGGTCATCCCGGCGAGATGTTCGGCATGGTCTTCATGATCGCGTCGTGCTTCTTCCAGTGGATGCCCGTGGAGCGCCGGGCGTCGGAGGTGCCGTCCTTGTGATGGCCCTGCTGCCGCTGGTACGGGCCGGCGTTGCCCTGGTGCAGCCCGGCGACGTGTCCCGGGGTGTCGTGCTTCACATCGGGTTTGCCGACCCTGATCCTGCCCATCGTCTGCTCCTCCCTGTCGTGTCCATCGCACTTGCCACACTTGTCACGATTGTCACGCTTGCTGCGCCCGCCGCATCCGCCGCGGCTCATCCATGGGTGGTTCCGTAGGTGGGGGTGTGGGTGAGGGTGGTCAGGGTGGTGCCGTGGCCGGTGTACATGTGCACGCCGCAGGGCAGGCAGGGGTCGAAGCTGCGGACGGTGCGCATGATGTCGATGCCTTTGAAGGTGTCGGGGCCGTTTTCC
>NZ_BAAAHG010000063.1:0-32880 GCF_039525155.1 Streptomyces thermoalcalitolerans
CCCCCGGCCCGGCGGAGCGGGCCGGACGGGCGAGGACGGCAGCGGATGCCGGGTACGGGCCCCGCCGGCCGACGGAGCCCGTGGGCGCGGACAGCCGGGGCTGGAGGGGCCAAAGAGCTGAAGGGGGCGTCGGATTCCGTCCGGAGGGCCTGCCGCGGCGTTGAGGCCGGCCCTCCGCGCGGTGCGTGCGGGAGGCTCAGCCGGAGCGGCGGAGGGCCTCGGAGAGACGGGCGGCGGCGTCGAGGACCGCCTGGGCGTGCAGACGGCCGGGGTGACGCGTGAGGCGCTCGATGGGGCCGGAGACCGAGACCGCGGCCACGACACGGTTGGAGGGGCCGCGCACGGGCGCGGAGACGGAGGCGACGCCCGGCTCGCGCTCGCCGATCGACTGGGCCCAGCCCCGGCGCCGCACGCCCGACAGGGCCGTCGCCGTGAAGCGGGCGCCCTGCAGGCCGCGGTGGAGGCGCTCCGGCTCCTCCCAGGCCATCAGGACCTGCGCCGAGGAACCCGCCTTCATCGTGAGCGTGGAACCGACCGGGACCGTGTCCCGCAGACCGGACAGGCGCTCCGCCGCGGCGACGCAGATGCGCATGTCGCCCTGGCGGCGGTAGAGCTGGGCGCTCTCACCGGTCATGTCCCTCAGATGTGTGAGCACCGGGCCGGCGGAGGCGAGCAGGCGGTCCTCGCCCGCTGCCGCGGCCAGTTCCGCCAGACGCGGGCCGAGGATGAACCGGCCCTGCATGTCGCGTGCCACCAGGCGGTGGTGCTCCAGTGCCACGGCCAGCCGGTGGGCCGTGGGCCGTGCCAGTCCGGTGGCCGCGACCAGACCCGCGAGGGTGGCCGGACCGGACTCCAGGGCGCTCAGGACGAGAGCTGCCTTGTCCAGAACGCCGACGCCGCTACTGTTGTCCATGCAACGATACTTGCGTCTCACTCTGTGAAACGCAAGTTCAATTTTCCATGGAACACGTCACTCTGGAACCACCACAGGGCTTGCGGACCGGACGGGTTCGCGACGGTTGCCCGGTCTTGGGGAACCGGGCGCCGCATCCTCAAGATCTCTAGCGTGGCCGGCGCCCTGGGCGTCCGGCCGGAGGGAAAGCGATGGGTAGGACACTCGCGGAGAAGGTCTGGGACGACCATGTCGTCCGGCGCGCCGAGGGCGAGCCCGACCTTCTCTACATCGATCTGCATCTGCTGCACGAGGTGACCAGCCCCCAGGCCTTCGACGGCCTGCGCAAGAGCGGGCGCACCGTGCGCCGGCGCGATCTGACCATCGCCACCGAGGACCACAACACCCCGACGATCGACATCGACAAGCCCATCGCGGACCCGGTCTCCCGCGCCCAGCTGGAGACCCTCCGCAAGAACTGCGCCGACTTCGGCGTCCGGCTGCACCCGCTGGGCGACGTCGAGCAGGGCGTCGTCCATGTCGTGGGACCGCAGCTGGGACTGACCCAGCCGGGCATGACCGTCGTCTGCGGCGACTCGCACACCTCCACGCACGGTGCCTTCGGCGCGCTGGCGTTCGGCATCGGCACCTCCCAGGTGGAGCATGTGCTGGCCACCCAGACCCTGCCGATGGCCCGCCCGAAGACCATGGCGATCACCGTCGACGGTGAACTGCCCGAGGGCGTCACGGCCAAGGACCTGATCCTGGCGATCATCGCGAAGATCGGCACCGGCGGCGGTCAGGGCTACATCCTGGAGTACCGCGGCTCCGCCATCGAGAAGCTCTCGATGGAGGCCCGCATGACCATCTGCAACATGTCGATCGAGGCCGGCGCCCGCGCGGGCATGATCGCCCCGGACGAGACCACCTTCGAGTACCTCAAGGGCCGCCCGCACGCCCCCCAGGGCGCCGACTGGGACGCGGCCGTCGAGTACTGGAAGACCCTCAGGACCGACGACGACGCCGTCTTCGACGCCGAGGTCGTCATCGACGCCTCCGAACTGGCCCCGTTCGTCACCTGGGGCACCAACCCCGGCCAGGGCGCGCCGCTTTCGGCGTCCGTCCCCGACCCGGCTTCGTACGAAGATCCCTCGGAGCGCCTGGCCGCCGAAAAGGCCCTGGAATACATGGGGTTGGAGGTCGGTCAGCCGCTGCGCTCCATCAAGGTGGACACCGTCTTCGTAGGCTCCTGCACCAACGGCCGCATCGAGGACCTGCGCGCCGCCGCCGAGGTCCTCAAGGGCCGCAAAGTCGCCGACGGCGTGCGGATGCTGGTCGTCCCCGGCTCCGCGCGGGTCGGTCTGCAGGCCGTCGCCGAGGGCCTGGACGTGATCTTCAAGGAGGCCGGCGCCGAGTGGCGGCACGCGGGCTGCTCGATGTGTCTGGGCATGAACCCCGACCAGCTCGCCCCCGGTGAGCGCTCCGCCTCCACCTCCAACCGCAACTTCGAGGGCCGGCAGGGCAAGGGCGGCCGTACCCACCTGGTCTCCCCGCAGGTCGCCGCCGCCACCGCGGTCCTGGGCCACCTGGCCTCCCCGGCCGACCTGTCCGATGTCGACACCCCCACGCCCGCTGGAGTCTGAAAGATCATGGAAGCCTTCACCACCCACACCGGCCGGGCCGTCCCGCTGCGCCGCAGCAACGTCGACACCGACCAGATCATCCCCGCCCACTGGCTCAAGAAGGTCACGCGCGACGGGTTCGAGGACGGGCTGTTCGAGGCCTGGCGCAAGGACCCCGAGTTCGTGCTCAACCGCCCCGAGCGGCAGGGCGCCACGGTCCTGGTCGCCGGCCCCGACTTCGGCACCGGCTCCTCCCGCGAACACGCCGTCTGGGCGCTGCAGAACTACGGCTTCAAGGCCGTGATCTCCTCCCGCTTCGCGGACATCTTCCGCGGCAACTCGCTGAAGAACGGCCTGCTCACGGTGGTTCTGGAGCAGAAGACCGTGGACGCGCTGTGGGAGCTCACCGAGCGGAACCCCCAGGCCGAGGTGACCGTCGACCTGGTCGACCGGGAGGTGCGCGCCGAGGGCATCACCGCCCCCTTCGAGCTGGACGAGAACTCCCGCTGGCGGCTGCTGAACGGGCTGGACGACATCTCCATCACCCTGCAGAACGAGGCCGACATCGCCGCCTACGAGGCCAGGCGCCCCTCCTTCAAACCGCGCACCCTGCCGGTCTGATCCGGCACCCCCGGCCGGTGCCCGACGGCCGAGCCGGGGCCGGATCCGGCCCCGGCGTACGTCAGGTTTCGGCCACCGCAACCACCCCGCTGTACCCCCGATCGCCACGATCGGGGGTACAGCCGTTCCGGGGCCCGCACCCCGTGCGGCGCCACCGCTTTCACCCTCAACTTCCCACTTCAGGAAGCTAGTTGATGGGATGCGTGGGGTCCGGGACCTTGGTCGGCGAAAGTGCCGGAAGGGTTGTTTGAGGCGGTAGTTGCCCCCCAGCGCAGGCGACAACTCGCCCCAGATGGCACAATCTGTGCATGGACAACGACGGCCAACTCGAGCTCTATACGGCGGTCGCGGCCCAACTCAAGGAAGCGCACTCCAGGGTGCGCGCACTGCAAGTCCCGGAGGGCGTGCGCATGACGCTGACCCGGAAGCTTCTGGCCATTACGGCCATGGCCAAACGCGATCTTGTCGGCGCGAGAAGGCATCTGGAGAGGTTCGCGGACGACCTCGACAAGGGCCGAATCCCCGCTGAGGAAGGCTGAACAGCCCGAGACGAGACCGTTGAGTCCGTTGCGTCACAAGGGTGATTAGCCCGTTTCGTGTTTGATTTGCGGTATATATCCGCCTAACGTGCGAAAAGGCTTGAACACTTTCGTTCTGGCAGGGTCTCCGAAGGGGAAGACGTGAACAAGGCGCAGCTCGTAGAAGCGATTGCCGACAAGATGGGCGGCCGCCAGCAGGCCGCCGATGCCGTCGACGCGGTACTGGACGCCATCGTCCGCGCGGTCGTCGCGGGAGACCGGGTCTCGGTCACCGGCTTCGGGTCCTTCGAAAAGGTCGAGCGTCCCGCCCGCTATGCGCGCAACCCGCAGACGGGTGAGCGGGTGCGGGTCAAGAAGACCTCCGTCCCCCGCTTCCGGGCCGGCCAGGGGTTCAAGGACTTGGTGAGCGGTGCGAAGAAGCTTCCGAAGAACGACATCGCGGTGAGGAAGGCGCCCAAGGGCAGCCTCTCCGGCCCGACCGCCACCATCGCCAAGGCCGCCGGCAAGAAGGCCGCCGCGAAGAAGACCACCGCGGCGAAGAAGGCCGCGGCCAAGAAGACCACGGCCAAGAAGGCCGCGGCCAAGAAGACCACCGCCGCCAAGAAGGCGACGACCGCGAAGGCCGCCGCGAAGAAGACCACGGCCAAGAAGACCGCGGCCAAGAAGGCGCCGGCGAAGAAGGCGACGGCCAAGAAGGCCCCCGCCAAGAAGTCGGCCACCCGCAAGACCGCCGCCCGCAGCTAGGGAGGGGTGTGTGGATCGAGCCGGCTCCGGTGAGCGGTGCCTGGTGACCGAGTCGAGCGAGGTTCGGTGCGCGCGGATGCCAGGCGGAGAAGGGAGCCGACGCGGAGC
This sequence comes from Streptomyces thermoalcalitolerans, assembly GCF_039525155.1. Taxonomy (NCBI): domain Bacteria; kingdom Bacillati; phylum Actinomycetota; class Actinomycetes; order Kitasatosporales; family Streptomycetaceae; genus Streptomyces; species Streptomyces thermoalcalitolerans. Next base: position 4,527 of record NZ_BAAAHG010000063.1, read on the forward strand.
GCCGGCGAGTGACGCCGCCGCAGTGATGCGTGCCGAACCCCGCGACCTGCGGCACGATCCACACGACACCCCCTGAGGAGGCACCGAGGTACTCACGCGCCTGGCCGGACTCCCGGGGAGCCCGGCCCGCGGCGTGTCCGGCACCCCGCGCCCGGTGGGGCCGTGTCGCACGGCCGGCCCCGGTCAGCCCAGCCGGTTCACGATTCAGAAGGTCTGCAGCGTCACCAGGGTGATCCGCAGACCGTCCCCTTCGCCCTCCGTCTCGATCCGCACCCGCTGTCCGGGGCGCAGCAGCCGCAGACCGCCCGCGTCGAACGCCGGCGCGTCGAAGGGCACCGGGGTGCCGTCGTCCAGGAGCACCTGCCCGCTGCGGCTCTCGGGGTCGTACGTGTACGCGGTCGCCTGCATGGCGGCAGCCTACTGCTCCGCCGCCGGCGCCCTCGCCGCTCGGGGCGTCAGCCCCGGGGGAGCGGCAGCCGCGCCGCCGCGGCGGCCGTGCGCGGCCCCACCCCGAGGGCCAGCGCCGCCCGCAGATCGTCCCCGGTGTCCACGTCCCGGCGTACGGACTCCACCGCCTCCAGGGACAGTTCCACCGCGCCGGACGCCCGGTGACGCATCCGGGAATCAGGGCCGAAAGCCGGGAGCAGCGCACGGCCCGGAGCCGCCGCCAGCAAAGTCGTGCCGACCGCCGCCGAATCCGCGAGAAAGGCACGCGGGAATTGCGCGGCCGCCCGCAGGACCCGGGCCAATTCCCCGGGCCGCAGTGCCGGAAGATCGGCGTTCAGGGCCGCAATGGGAGTTTCAGGACGTGCGGACCGTACGACCGCCGCCGCGTGCGCGAGCGCGGCGTTCAGACCGGCGCGCGGTTCGTCGGCCACGATCCGGGCGCCCAGCGCCGCCAGCCTCGGCCCGGCTATGCCGTCGTCCGTGACGACTGCCACATCCGCGACCGCCGGACAGGCCAGCGCGGCCGTCACGGTGTCCTCGGCGAAGGCCAGGGCGAGGCCCGGCCGCAGCGCGTCGCCGACGGTCTGCGACAGCCTGCTCTTGGCCCGGTTCAAGGGTTTCAGGGGGATGACCAAGGTCCACTGCACCGGCGTTCCGTCCCCTTTCATGCGGCCGCCATTGTCCCCCGGGCCATGGGGTCGACCGGGGGAGGGCGGGGCACGAAGCCCCCCGCGAGGACGGTCACGGGCGAGGGGCGGGCGTACGGTGTTCTCGACAGACGGGCGACCTGGGGCGACACTTGTGCGGCCCCCCGCCCCGGGTGGCAGTTCCAGGGGACCATCCAGAGGAACTAGAGGAACTAGAGGAAGGTGTCCGCGTGTCCCGCCGCAGAATCGGCTTCTGGTACCGCTTCGCAGCGGTGATCTGCAAACCGCCGCTGGTGGTTCTGCTCAAGCGGGACTGGCGTGGAATGGAGAACATTCCGGCCGAGGGTGGATTCATCACCGTGGTGAACCACAATTCGCATATCGACCCCCTCGCATATGCGCATTTCCAGTACAACACCGGGCGCGTGCCGCGATTCCTGGCGAAGAGCGGGCTTTTCAAGAAAGGATTCATCGGCGCCGCGATGCGCGGCACCGGACAGATCCCCGTCTACCGCGAGAGCACGGACGCGCTGAGCGCCTTCCGCGCCGCGATCGAGGCCGTGGAGCGCGGTGAGTGCGTCGCGTTCTACCCCGAGGGAACGCTCACCCGCGACCCGGACGGCTGGCCGATGACCGGCAAGACGGGCGCCGCGCGGGTCGCCCTGCAGACCAAGTGCCCGGTGATCCCGATCGCCCAGTGGGGCGCCAACGAACTGCTGCCGCCCTACTCGAAGAGGCCCAGGCTGCTGCCGCGCAAGACCCACCACGTCCTGGCCGGCCCGCCCGTGGACCTCTCGCGCTTCTACGACCGGGAGGTGACCCCGGAGCTCCTGAAGGAGGCGACCGAGACCATCATGGCGGCCATCACCCGCCTGCTGGAGGAGATCCGCGGGGAGAAGGCGCCCCCCGTGCCCTACGACCCGCGCCGGGAGCGGATCGAGCAGCGCCGCCGCACCGAGGCGCAGACCCGGGGCAGGGGCATGCCGGCCGCACAGCGGCGGCCGGACGCGCGGGAGGCCGTGCAGGAAGAGGGGCAGGGCGCGTGAGCAAGCCGGTCAAGGCGGCCGTGTTCGGCGCCGGATCGTGGGGGACGGCCTTCGGCGTGGTCCTCGCCGACGCCGGCTGCGAGGTCACCCTGTGGGCCCGCCGCCCCGACCTCGCGGAAACGGTCAACTCCACCCGTGTCAACCCGGACTACCTGCCCGGGGTCGAACTCCCGGAGAACCTGCGGGCCACGGCCGACCCCGCCGAGGCCGCCCGCGACGCCGACTTCACGGTGCTCGCCGTCCCCTCGCAGACCCTGCGCGGCAATCTCGCCGAGTGGGCCCCGCTGCTCGCCCCGGACACGGTCCTCGTCTCCCTGATGAAGGGCATCGAGCTGGGCTCCGCCATGCGGATGAGCGAGGTCATCGAGGACGTCACCAAGGCCGGCCCCGACCGGATCGCCGTGGTCACCGGGCCCAACCTCGCCCGCGAGATCGCCGCCCGCATGCCGGCCGCCGCCGTGGTGGCGTGCACCGACGAGGAGGTGGCCCGGCGGCTCCAGAGTGCCTGTCACACCTCGTACTTCCGCCCGTACACCAACACCGACGTCATCGGCTGCGAACTCGGGGGAGCCGTCAAGAACGTGATCGGCCTGGCCGTCGGCATCGCGGACGGCATGGGGCTCGGCGACAACGCCAAGGGATCGCTCATCACCCGCGGGCTCGCCGAGACCACCCGGCTGGGCGTGGCGCTGGGCGCCGATCCGCTGACCTTCTCCGGGCTCGCCGGCCTCGGCGACCTGGTGGCGACCTGCTCCTCGCCGCTGTCGCGCAACCACACCTTCGGCACCAACCTGGGCAAGGGCATGACCCTCGAGGAGACCATCGCGGTCACCAAGCAGACCGCCGAGGGCGTCAAGTCCTGTGAGTCGGTGCTGGATCTGGCCCGCCGGCACGGTGTCGACATGCCCATCACGGAGACCGTCGTCGGCATCGTGCACCAGGGCAAACCGCCGGTGGTGGCCCTCAGGGAACTGATGTCGCGCAGCGCCAAACCCGAGCGGCGCTGAGCGGCGCTGAGCGACGCGGCGTTTCCCGCGCTGACTCAGGCCTTGGCCAACAGGTACGCTCATCGCGATATGAGCACCGAGAACCTCCCCCAGAGCCCCGAGCAGCCGCCGCGCAAGCCCCGCGTGGCCGTCGTCTGCGGCGGCCGCAGCTCCGAACACGGGATCTCCGTGGTCACCGCGGGTGCGGTGCTGCGCGCCATCGACCGGTCCAAGTACGACGTCCTGCCGATCGGCATCACCCAGGACGGCCGTTGGGCCCTCACCGCGGACGACCCGGCGCGCATGGCGATCACCGACCGTCGCACCCCCAGCGTCGACGAGCTCGCCGAATCGACCGAGGGCGGTGTGGTGCTCTCCGTCGACCCGGGCAACCGTGAAGTCGTCTACACCGAGCCCGGTTCGGTCCCCAAGGCGCTCGGCGAGGTCGACGTGGTCTTCCCGGTGCTGCACGGCCCCTACGGCGAGGACGGCACCCTTCAGGGCCTTCTGGAGCTGGCCGGCGTGCCCTACGTGGGCTCCGGGGTGCTCTCCTCGGCGATCGGCCAGGACAAGGAGTACATGAAGCGGGTGTTCACCTCCTTCGGGCTCAAGGTCGGCCCGTACATGGTGATCCGGCCCCGCGAGTGGAACCGGGACCAGGCAGCCGTCCGCAAGAGAATCGTCGACTTCGCCGGCGAGCACGGCTGGCCGCTGTTCGTGAAGCCCGCCCGCGCGGGCTCGTCCATCGGCATCACCAAGGTCGACGACCTCTCGGGCCTCGACGAGGCGCTCGAGGAGGCCCGGCGGCACGACCCGAAGGTGCTCGTGGAGGCCGCCGTGCGCGGCCGTGAGATCGAGTGCGGGGTACTGGAGTTCGAGGACGGTCCGCGGGCCTCCGTGCCGGCCGAGATCCCGGCGAGCGAGTCCCACGCGTACTACGACTTCGAGGCCAAGTACATCGACTCCACGCCCGGCATCGTCCCGGCCCCGCTGACCGAGGAGCAGACCGCCGAGGTGCAGCGGCTCGCGGTGGAGGCCTTCGAGGCGGCCTCCTGCGAGGGCCTGGTCCGCGCGGACTTCTTCCTCACCGAGGAGGGCGAGTTCGTGATCAACGAGATCAACACGATGCCCGGCTTCACCCCGATCTCGATGTACCCGCAGATGTGGCGGGCGAGCGGCATCGACTACCCGGAACTGATCGACCGCCTCATCCAGGCGGCCCTGCGCCGTTCGACGGGCCTGCGCTGACCCCTCGGGGGCCACAGGAGCGTGCCGGCAGGCGGCCTTGCCGCAGAGGACGCGGCGGGCCGCATGCGGCATCGGGCAGGCCTGCCGCCCCGCCGCCCGGCCGGCCTGCCGCAGGCGGCGTACGGCCCGTGGCGGCCGGGCGGCCCGGGCCCCACGCGCCCGGCCGGCCGCACGCGGGGCAGGCCGCACGCTCCGCCGGCCCCGACCTCAGCCGGTCCCGCCCTCGGGAATGCTCAGTCGGCCACACCCTCGGGAATCGTCTTCTTGATCGCCGGCGCCAGCGAGACCAATGGCGCCATCCCGTGCGCGGAGCGTTCCACGGGGACCGTCACCTCGACGTACGCCACCCGCAGGGTCGTCGTGAAGCGAAACGATCCGTCGTCCTGCTGCTGCATCAGCCAGCCGACGCCGTTGACCTCCACTCCGTCGGCCTCCGGATCGTCCATCGCGGCGGGCCGCGGGACCCCGCAGCGCAGTATGATCGCCGGACTTCCCCAGCCCGCGGTCAGCACGGAGGCGGGCCGGGGGTCCTCACGGCTCAGTCCGTCGACCGTCCGCGGCAGCGCCCCGTCCAGATTCCGGCACAGCTCGGTGACCGCCGCGTCCGGGCTGGGAACCGCCACGGCGCCACCGCCGTCACTCGGGGAGCAGCCCACGGCGGCGACCAGCAGGGCGAGAAGAGGCAGACCGGAAAGCCGATGACGCAAAGAGCTCACCGGCCAAGGGTAGACGGGGGCTACAGATGCACGACCGGGCAGGTCAGGGTGCGGGTGATGCCGTCCACCTGCTGGACCTTCGCGACCACCATGCGCCCCAGGTCGTCCACCGTGTCGGCCTGGGCGCGCACGATGACGTCGTAGGGTCCTGTCACGTCCTCGGCCTGGAGCACCCCGGGGATCCTGCCGACCGTCTCGGCGACGGTCGACGCCTTGCCGACTTCCGTCTGGATCAGGATGTACGCCTGTACCACGGAACCTCCAGGGCGGCCACGAGGATCATGTGGGAAAAGAGAAGCCACGGTATCGCGTCGCCGCGCGCCGCGGGGAGAGCCGCGAAGGCCGCGACGTACGTGCCGGGTGCAGGTAGGACAGAAGCAGTACAGAAGCAGTAGGGAATCAGCACAGAAGCTGACGGTCATCCTGACCGTAACGAGGACCGCGTTGACGCGCGACCGGGAACGGACAGGGACAGAAGGGCGAAAGGGTCGAAAGGGTAATGAAGGGCACTGTTGGTGAGCTCGGGGAGTTCGGGCTCATCAGGGAGCTCACCTCCCGTCTCACCACCACCCCGGCGGTCCGGGTCGGCCCCGGCGACGACGCCGCGGTGGTCGCCGCCCCCGACCGCAGGGTCGTGGCGAGCACCGACGTACTCGTGGAGGGGCGGCACTTCCGCCGGGACTGGTCCACGGCGTACGACGTGGGCCGCAAGGCGGCCGCCCAGAACCTGGCGGACATCGCCGCCATGGGCGCGGTGCCGACCGCGCTGCTGCTCGGTCTGGTCGTGCCCGCGGAACTCCCGGTCACCTGGCCCACCGAACTGATGGACGGGCTGCGTGACGAGTGCCAGGTCGCCGGTGCCGCCGTGGTCGGCGGAGATGTGGTGCACGGTGACACGATCACGGTGTCGATCACCGCACTCGGCGATCTGCGCAACCACGAGCCGGTGACACGCGCCGGCGCACAACCCGGCGATCTGGTCGCGGTGACCGGCTGGCTGGGCTGGTCCGCCGCCGGGTACGCGGTGCTCTCGCGCGGCTTCCGCTCGCCCCGGGCCTTCGTCGAGGCCCACCGCCGGCCCGAGCCGCCGTACCATGCGGGACCCGCGGCGGCCGGCCTCGGCGCGACCGCGATGTGCGACGTCAGCGACGGGCTGATCGCCGACCTGGGCCACATAGCGGAGGCCAGCAAGGTCCGCATCGACATCCGCTCCAGCGCCATCGACATCCCCTCGCAGATGAACGACATCGGGCAGGCCGTGGGCGTCGACCCGATGCAGTGGGTGCTGACCGGGGGAGAGGACCACGCCATCGTGGCGACCTTTCCGCCGGACGTGAAGCTGCCAGCCCGCTGGAAGGTGATCGGCGAAGTGCTCAATCCCTCGGCCCTGCCCCAGGTCACGGTCGACGGGGCGCCCTGGACCAGGAAGGGCGGCTGGGACCACTTCGGAGGCATCGAGGCATGACCGAGGCCCCTCCCCGTGTGCTGACGGTCGCGGGCTCCGACTCCGGCGGCGGTGCCGGCATCCAGGCCGACCTGAAGACGATGCTCGCCCTCGGGGTGCACGGCATGAGCGTGATCACCGCGGTGACCGCGCAGAACTCCCTCGGGGTGCAGGGTGCCTGGGAGCTGCCGGTGGAGGCCGTGCGGGCCCAGTACCGCAGTGTCGTGGACGACATCGGCGTCCAGGCGGTCAAGACCGGGATGCTCGCCACGGCGGAACTGGTCGAGACCGTGGCCGAGTTGCTCTCCGGGACGAACGCGCCGGTGGTCGTCGACCCGGTGAGCGTCTCCAAGCACGGCGACGCGCTGCTGGCCGCATCCGCGCTGGACGCCGTACGGACCGCACTGCTGCCGGTGGCGACGGTCGCCACACCGAACCTCGACGAGGTGGCCCAGCTGACCGGCATACGGGTCCGCTCGGAGGACCGGATGCGGGACGCCGCCGGGGCCGTGCTGGAGTACGGGCCGAAGTGGGTGCTGATCAAGGGCGGCCACCTGACCGGGGACCCCGGGAGGGAGGGCGGGGACCAGGCCGTCGACCTGCTCACCGACGGGATCGAGGAACACTGGCTGCGCGCCCCCCGCCACGACAACCGGCACACCCACGGCACGGGCTGCACCCTCGCCTCCGCGATCGCCGCGCAGCTCGCGAAGGGCCAGTCGGTCCCCCAGGCCGTGACGGCGGCCAAGGACTACGTCACCGGGGCCGTCGCGGCCGGCTTCGCGCTCGGCGGCGGAATCGGCCCCGTGGACCACGGCTGGGCCTTCCGGAAGGCCCGCACGGCCGGATAGCCGCACAGGCTCCCGGCCGTTTTCGGGCATGCCAAAAGCCGGTCCACCGAGGTGGACCGGCTCAGTGCAGCGAGCCAGGGGTGGCCGCGCGCTCAGCTGTCGGCGTGCGTCAGCGCGAGACCTTGCCGGCCTTGATGCACGAGGTGCAGGCGTTCACGCGCTTCGGCGTCCCGCCGACCACGGTACGCACACGCTGGATGTTCGGGTTCCAGCGGCGGGACGTACGGCGGTGCGAGTGCGAGATGTTGTTGCCGAAGCCCGGCCCCTTGCCGCAGACGTCGCAGTTGGCAGCCACGGGTCACTCCAAAGACTTCAGATGCACGTACGGTTGAGCCCGGCATGCCGGGACCAGATCTCGGGCTCGGGGAGCACTTCGAAATCCGAGTGGCGCTGCCAGGGAAGAGCCCGACAGGATCGGGCAACTGGAGCAGCATACATCGGCTGCATCCATGCAGCGAAATTACCATGACGGCTCCGAGGGCCCGCCCGGGCCCGCTTCCGGTCCGCACCGCCCTGGGGTCTACGCTGCGTCCAGTTCAGCAGCTCAGGGAGGCGCAGTGGCGCAGGTGCCGCAGACGTTCGACGCGCCGGCGGTGCGCACCTGGTGCGGTCTGGCACTGCGGGCACTGGGACGCGCACGCGAGGAGATCGACGCGATCAACGTCTACCCCGTGGCCGACGGGGACACCGGCACCAACCTGTATCTGACCGTGGAGTCCGCCGTCGCGGCCGTGGAGGCCGTGTTCGCCGCGCACGAGCCGGACAGCGAGGCCGGCAAGGCCGGCTCCCCGGGGCCCACCCTGGCCGACGCGGCGCGGGCGATGGCCCACGGGGCGCTCATCGGCGCCCGCGGCAACTCCGGGACGATCCTCGCCCAGCTGCTGCGCGGCATGGCCCAGGTGTTCGCCGCCGACGGCGAGGCCGCGCACACCGACGGGCGCGGCCTGTGCCTGGCCCTGCGGCGCGCGGCCGACTCCGCCCGGCAGGCCGTGGCGCACCCCGTGGAGGGCACGGTCCTGTCGGTCGCCTCGGCGGCGGCGGAAGCGGCCACCGGCACCGAGGGGGGCGACTGCGGAACGGTCGCCCGGGCGGCCTACGAGGGGGCGTGCGCGGCCCTGGCCGCGACCCCCGGCCAGCTCGCGGTCCTGGAGCGCGCCGGAGTGGTCGACGCCGGCGGACGCGGACTGGTGGCGGTGCTCGCCGCCCTGGTGGAGACGCTCACGGGACAGCCGCCGGGAGAACCGGTCTTCTCACCGGGGGCCGCGCGGGCGCCGGGAGCCGCTTTGGCGGCCGGTGCCCTGCCGACCGTGCCGCACGCGCGCACGGGGCGGGAGGACGGCGCACCGGCCTCCTGCGTCCCGTCCGCGAGCGGCCCCGCCTTCGAGGTGACCTACCTCCTGGACGCCGAGGACGCGGCCGTCGCCCGGCTGCGCGAACGACTCGACGCGCTCGGGGACTCCCTCGTCGTGGTCGGCGGCGACGGGCTGTGGAACGTGCATGTGCACGTCGACGACGCCGGAGCCGCCGTGGAGGCGGGCGTCGAGGCCGGACGGCCGCACCGCATCCGCATCACGCACTTCGGCGCGGACGACGCGCACACCACCGGAGCCGCGGCTCCCCGGGAGCGCGCCCAGCGCGCCGTGGTGGCCGTCGTGCCCGGCGAGGGCCTGGCGGAGCTGTACACCGAGGCCGGGGCGATCGCGGTGCTCGCCCGCCCGGGGGAGCCGCCCGCGAGCGGCGAGCTCATGGAGGCCGTACGACGGGCACACGCGCGCGAGGTGGTCCTGCTGCCCAACGACGGCGAGCTGCGCCACACCGCGGCCGCCGCGGCCGAACAGGCCCGCGAGGAGGGCGTCCGCGTCGCCCTGATCCCGACCCGCTCGGCCGTGCAGGGCATCGCCGCCCTCGCCGTGCACGAGCCCGGGCGCCGCTTCGACGAGGACGTCGTCGCGATGACCTCGGCGGCCGGTGCCACCCGTTGTGCCGAGATCATCGTCGCCGAGCGCCAGTCCTGGACCACGGCCGGCATCTGCCAGGCCGGTGACGTCCTCGGCCTCGTCGACGGCGACGTGGCCGTGATCGGCCAGGACGTCACGGCCACCGCCGAGGCCGTCCTGGACCGCATGCTCGCGGCCGGCGGCGAGCTGGTCACCCTGGTCCTCGACGACGAGGTCCCCGACTCCGTCGCCGACCGTCTGCAGGCCCGGGTCCGCGAGGCGTACCTCGCGGTGGACACCGTGGTCTACCGGGGCGGCCGGCAGGGGGCGCTGCTGCTCATCGGGGTGGAGTAGCCCCCGGGACCGGGGGAGCGGCCCCGGGCCCGCGGAGCCGGCGGGCCGCCGCCCGTCGCCGCCGGGCCCCTCGCGGCCCTCGGGGCGCTCAGCCCTCCGACGGCTTCCTCAGGACGTCCAGCAGCCGCTGGGCCTCCGCACGCCGGAGCTGCGGCAGGTCCTCCCCGGCCCCCGCGCCCCGGCCACCCCGGTGGGCCTGATAGGCCGCCAGGACGGCGCGTGCGCGCCGCTCCGCCTCGGCGGACCGCCCCAGGTCGGCCGCCAGCCAGCCGGCGGCGAGTTCCGCGCCGGTCCGCTCGTGCAGGGCGTTTGGCCCCAGCAGCGCGAAGGCGGCGATCGCCTGCTCCATCCTGGCGAGGGCCTCCTCGAGCCCGGCCCTGGAGACCCCGCCCTCCGCATCGGTGGCGACGCCCGCGAGCAGATCGCCGAACTGCCGGTGCGTGTGGCCGAGTTCGGCCATGAACCGCTGCCGCGCCACCTCGTCGTCGGCACGGTCCCGCGCCTTCTCGCACTCCGCGACGGCGGACCGCATCAGCTCCCGCGCGGCCTGCGGCCCGGCCTGGGTGCGCAACGCCAGCCAGGCCCGGGCACGGGTGGCGCGCACCAGGCCGTGCACGCCGTCCAGGGAGCGCCACAGATCGCACGCGCGCGCGTAGGCACGGTCCGCCTCCTCGTGCAGCCCCGCCCGGCTCAGCGACTCGGCGGCCAGGTGGGCGAGGGTCGCGTGGTCCTGCTGCTCGGGCCAGTGCCGGGCGATCTCGGCGGCCCGGAGCCGGTGCTCGGCGGCCGCCCGGTGCTCCCCGAGCTCGCTCAGACAGTCGCCGAGCCACCACCGCGTCTGCACGACCGCCCCGTCGCCGTGCGTCTCCACGGACAGCTCCGCAAGCGCGGACTCCAGCACCTCGGCGGCCTCGGCCCACCGTCCCAGCCGCAGCAGCAGACCACCGAGCTGCCGGCGCGCCCAGGCCCCGAGGGCCGGTCCCTCCTCTGCCTCGTCGGCCCAGTGCGTCGCCTCGAGGGCGTGCCGCGCCGCCTCCTCGACCCGGCCCAGCTCGCCGAGCACCTCGGCGAGCTGCAGATGCAGCTGGGTCCGTCCCACGGCCTCCAGATACGCCCCGCCGTGCTCCAGGGCCGCCCGCAGCGCCCGCTCGGCCCGCTCCGGATCGCCCAGGTGGTACGCGAGCCCCGCCAGCCGGGCCTCGTACTCCACCGCGAACCACGGCACCCCGGCCCCGGCGTACTCGGCCGCGGCCCGCTCGAACAGCTCCACGGCCGTGTGCGGGTCCCCGGTGCGCGCGGCGATCTCCGCGAGCATCGCCCGTGCCTCGGCCGCCCGGGTCATGAGCCGTACGTCGTCACCGGTGTGCCCCTCGACGAGCGCCAGCACCTCCCGGGCGGCCCGTTCGGCGGCGGACAGCACCTCGGGGTCCACGGGACCGCCGGCCTCGTGCACCGGCCGCATCAGGATCCGCGCCCGCGCCATCACCACGGACGCGGTCTGCCGTACCCCGGTGCCCTCCTCGGCGTACAGCGCGAGGACCCGTTCGTACGGCTCGGCGACCGCGGCGAGTGCCCCCTCCACGTCGCCCGCCAGCGCCTGGACGTACGCCGCACGCGCGCGTGCCGCCAGCGCCTCGCCCGGATCGCCCGCCTCCGCGTACAGCTCGGCGGCCCGCTCGAACAGCGCGGCGCCCTCGGGGCCCTTGCTCATCGCCTCGTGGTCGGCGATCTCGGCCCGGTCCCGGGCGTCCAGCACCAGCCCCTGCGCGGCCCGCGCCACCGCCGCCCAGGCCTCCACGGCGTTCGGCCGCAAGGTGTCCGACAGCCGGCGTGCCTCGGCGATCAGTGCGGACAGGTCGGCCGTCTCCGGCGCCGCCGCCTCGGCGGGGACCCGCGGCGCGGGAGCCGGTGCGGGGGCGGCGGGCCGCGTCGTGCGCACCCCCAGCGGCAGCCGGTCCACCAGCGGGCGCCGCGCCATGCGCGCACGTGTCCGCTCACCGATGTGCGAGGTGCCGTTGCGCGCGTCGAAGCGGGCCGCCAGGGCCGACGCCTCCGTGCGCGCGTGCACGGCGAGTTCGCCGGCCGTCCAGCCGCGTCCCGCCGGCCCGGGCACCGGCTGCTCGCCCATCCCCAGCTCGACCAGCCGGTCCATGAGCAGGGCCACCACCGCGAGGAAGTCCAGCTTGCTGCGCGGATGGCCGTCGTCCGTGAAGTACGCGGGCCGCTGCGCCAGCAGCTCCAGGGCCCGCGCCTCGTTGCCGGTCAGCGCGCAGAACTCCACGTGCTCGGCGTAGGTGCTGCGCATGCTCTCCATCTGCCGCACCAGCCGGATGCCCCGCAGATGGTGGGCGCGTGCCTCGTCGAGGCGGCCGAGCCGCAGCAGCGGCAGCAGGGAGGTGCCCAGGACCGCGTGCGGCTCGTGGGCGCAGGAGAACTCGCCGTCCAGCACCGGCCGCCACAGCTCGAGGGCCTCCGCGTCCCGGCCGCACTCGGCCTGCCACCAGCCCTGGTCGTGCAGTTCGCAGGCGTGGCAGTCGGCCATGCGGTCCCGGTCGGCGGCCAGCCACGCCGCATACGCCCGCTCCGCCCGCTCCAGGTCCCCGATGTGCCAGGCGACGTTGAACTCGGCGCTGCGCACGGCGCGCTCGGAGTAGCCGGCGAGCCGGTAGCGGCGCTCCATCTCGCCGAGCCACTTCTCGATGGAGGCCAGCGGAATGTGCGGCTGGCCCAGCATGCCCACCGACATCCACTTGAAGGCCCAGTGCAGCGAGTGGGCCTCGTACTCGTCGAAGTCCTCGGGGCGTTCGTCCCACATGCGCAGCAGCCGCGCGAAGGGGACGAACATCTTGTCCTTCTCGGAGCTGTAGTTGTAGACCGTCAGCTGGTGTCCCAGCGCCTCGATCACGGCCAGCGGGATGTTCAGCCTCTCGGCCTCGGCGAGCAGCTGCTCCGCGCGGGCGTTGCGGGCCGGGCCCTCCGGCTGCTCGCCGTTGGCCGCTATCGCCCGGCGCAGGGAGTCCAGGTCGGTGATCTCGCTCATCGGCGGTCCTCCCCCGTCGCGTCGGTGCCGTGGTGGGTGGCCCACTCCAGCAGGCCGATGAACGCGCGGTTCAGCAGCGCCGAGTCGGCGGGCCGCAGCGGGCGCTGCGCCATCAGCAGCGCCTGCCCGTACAGCGACTCGGTCGCCGTCCCGATCAGCTCCGCGTCGCGCAGCGAACTGATCCTGCGGACCAGCGGGTTGAGGTGGTTGAGCACCAGACGGGCACGGGGAGCGCTGCCCCGCAGCGAGCCGAGGATGCCCGCCCACAGGTCGTCGGCCTGCGCCTCGGCCTGAGCACGGGCCTGCTCGTGCCGGGCCGCCCGGTCGTCCAGGTGCAGCGCGGGCACGGACAGCGGGTGGAAGGCACGCAGCACCACATCGCAGCCCAGCGGGTCCAGCTTGGCCCGCGCGGTGGCCAGAAAGCCCGACAGGGCCAGCTCCTCGGCCGGGTCGACGGGGTCCAGATGCGCGGTCACGGTGTCCGCGTCCAGCTCGGCGACCACCGTCCCCGGACGCACCGACGGCAGCGCCTCGACCAGCTCGCTGTCGTAGGTGTAGCCGCCGTTGACGACACCGATGCCCTGCGCGGAGGCGATCGGCGCGACCTGCCGGTACTCCTCGACCGTGCGTGTGAAGTGCACGACCGGGTGGCGCTGCGCGAACTCCTCCAGGGACATCTGCCCGTCGGTCGTCTCGAACGGCAGCCACGGCAGCATCGTGCGCAGCATCTCCGCGTCGTGCCGGGCCAGCGACTTCACGCCCAGGTGATGCACCGACAGAAAGGCGGCCAGCCGCTCCGGATCGCCGGCCGCGAGGTCGGCCAGCCAGGAGCGGATCCGCTCGCCCAGCGCCTCGCGCACGCCGGCCAGCGTCTCGTCCTCGTACAGCGCCTCGCGCGAGGCGGTGGGCCGCAGGCTGTCCGTGTCGAGCACGCAGCGCACGAAGAACGCCCAGTCGGGCAGCAGCTGTTCGGCCCGGTCGGTCAGCAGCATGCCCTTCAGGTGCACGCGGTGACCCGCCCGCTGTGCGGGACTGACCGCCGACGGCAGCACGTACGCCACCCCGCGGATCCCGGCCAGCGGCACGTCCAGGTCGATGGAGTCCAGCGGGGTGAAGCCGAACAGCTCGTGGCAGTGCCGGGCCAGGGCGACCCGGCGCGCGGCGGGGGAGGGGTACGTCCGGTCCCAGGGCGCGGGCAGGTCGGTGACGGCCTCCTCGCCCACGCGCACGTCGTACGGCAGCAGTGAGCCGAAGTCCCGTGCCAGCGCGAGCACCCGCTCCTCGGTCAGCCACTCGCCGGCTCCCGCCCGTGCCTGGAGGTGCACGGTGGTGCCGGGTTCCGGGCGGGCGGAGCCGGGCAGGGTCCGCACGGTGTACGAGCCGTCGTCGCGCGCCGTCCACTCCACCGGCGGGGCGTCCGGCGTGCGGGCGCTGCGGCTGACCACCCGGATCCGGTCGGCCACCACGAAGCAGGCCAGCAGGCCGATGCCGAACTGGCCGAGGAAGTCCGAGCGGGCCTCCTGCAGTCCCTCGGCCCGCTTGGAGCTGCGGCCGATGGTGGCCAGCAGCTCGTGCACATCGGACTCGGTGAGGCCGATGCCGGTGTCCTCCACCCGGAGGGTGGCGCCGTCCGCGAACAGCCGTACCCGGGCGGGAGCGTCCGGCTCCTCGGCGCGCCGGGCGGTGAGGGCGTCCACGGCGTTCTGCAGCAGTTCGCGCAGATAGACCTTGGGGCTGGAGTACAGGTGGTGCGAGAGCAGGTCCACCAGGCCGCGCAGGTCGACCTGGAACATGTGGGCCGACTGGGGCTGCTGGTGAGGCGGTGATGGCTGGGAGGTCTGGGATGCCTGAGGTGACTGTGAGGTCTGGAAATCCATCGTCGCAGCGCCGTCGTGGGGGGACTGCAGGTCGGCGCGGGGTCGGGCGGTCCCGGTGGGGCGGTGACCGCGAAAGGGGGCCGGAGCGCGTCATCCTAGAACCCGGACGGCCGGGCCGACCAGGGGGTTTCGGGGACGTGCACGGTGTTTGTCGGTGCCGTGGTGTGCAATGGAACCCGTGTCCGCACCGCGAGAACCACTGCAACAACCGCTGAAGTCGGTGCTCGGCCCCGCCACCGCCAAGGTGATGGCCGAGCACCTCGGCCTGCACACCGTCGGCGACCTCCTCCACCACTACCCGCGCAGATACGAGGAGCGCGGCCGGCTCACCCAGCTCGCCGACCTGCCCATGGACGAACACGTCACGGTGGTCGCCCAGGTGGCCGACGCCCGCCTGCACACCTTCGCCTCCTCCCGGGCGCCCCGCGGCAAGGGCCGGCGCCTGGAGGTGACGATCACGGACGGCAGCGGCCGGCTCCAACTGGTCTTCTTCGGCAACGGTGTGCACAAACCCCACAAGGAACTGCTGCCGGGCACACGCGCGATGTTCGCGGGCAAGGTCTCCGTCTTCAACCGGCGGCTGCAGCTGGCCCACCCTGCCTACGAGTTGCTGAGGGGGGACACCGAAGAGACGGTCGAGAGCTGGGCCGGTGCCCTCATCCCCATCTACCCGGCCACCACCAAGCTGGAGTCCTGGAAGATCGGCAAGGCGGTCCAGACCGTCCTGCCCAGCGCCCAGGAGGCCGTCGACCCGCTGCCCGAGTCCCTCCGCGCGGGCCGCGGCCTGATCTCCCTGCCCGAGGCCCTGCTCAAGATCCACCGCCCGCACACCAAGGCGGACGTCGCCGAGGCCCGCGCCCGTCTGAAGTGGGACGAGGCCTTCGTCCTCCAGGTCGCCCTCGCCCGCCGCCGCCACGCGGACACCCAGCTTCCCGCCGTCCCCCGCCGCCCCGGTCCCGACGGTCTCCTCGCCGCCTTCGACGCCCGCCTCCCCTTCACCCTCACCGAGGGGCAGCAGAAGGTCTCCCGCGAGATCCTCGACGACCTGGCCCGCGAGCACCCGATGCACCGCCTGCTCCAGGGAGAGGTCGGCAGCGGCAAGACGCTGGTCGCCCTGCGCGCCATGCTCGCCGTGGTGGACGCCGGCGGACAGGCCGCGATGCTCGCGCCCACCGAGGTGCTGGCCCAGCAGCACCACCGGTCGATCACCGAGATGATGGGGGAGCTCGCCGAGGGAGGGATGCTGGGCGGGCCCGAGCACGCCACCAAGGTGGTGCTGCTCACCGGCTCCATGGGCGCCGCCGCCCGCCGCCAGGCCCTGCTCGACCTGGCCACCGGCGAAGCCGGCATCGTCATCGGCACCCACGCCCTGATCGAGGACACGGTCCAGTTCCACGACCTGGGCCTGGTCGTCGTGGACGAACAGCACCGCTTCGGCGTCGAGCAGCGCGACGCCCTGCGGGGCAAGGGGAACTCCCGGGGGGAGAAGCGGACCCCGCACCTGCTCGTCATGACCGCGACCCCCATCCCGCGCACGGTCGCGATGACGGTCTTCGGCGACCTGGAGACCTCCGTCCTCGACCAGCTCCCCGCGGGCCGCTCGCCCATCGCCAGCCATGTCGTCCCGGCCGCCGACAAGCCGCACTTCCTGGCCCGGGCCTGGGAGCGGGTGCGCGAGGAGGTGGCGAAGGGCCACCAGGCGTACGTGGTCTGCCCGCGCATCGGGGACGAGCCGGGGGACGAGGGAGCGGGCGCCGGGAGGGGCCCCCGGAGGAAGTCCCCCGAGGACGAGGCCGAGAAGCGCCCGCCGCTCGCCGTCCTCGACGTCGCCGACCAGCTCGCCAAGGGGCCGCTGCACGGGCTTCGGGTCGAGGTGCTGCACGGCCGGATGCAGCCCGACGACAAGGACGCCGTCATGCGCCGCTTCGCCGCGGGCGAGACCGACGTCCTGGTCGCCACCACGGTCATCGAGGTCGGGGTGAACGTGCCGAACGCCACCGTGATGGTGATCATGGACGCCGACCGCTTCGGCGTCTCCCAGCTGCACCAGCTGCGCGGACGCGTCGGCCGTGGCTCCGCCCCGGGCCTGTGCCTGCTGGTCACCGAGATGCCCGAGGCGAGTGCCGCCCGCCGGCGGCTGGACGCGGTGGCCTCCACGCTCGACGGCTTCGAGCTCTCCCGCATCGACCTCGAACAGCGCCGCGAGGGCGACGTCCTCGGCCAGGCCCAGTCCGGCTCCCGCTCCAGCCTGCGGGTGCTCGCCGTCATCGAGGACGAGGAGATCATCGCCCAGGCCCGCGAGGAGGCCGCCGCCGTGGTCGCCGCCGACCCGGACCTGGAGCACCTGCCCGGACTGCGCACGGCCCTGGACGCCCTGCTGGACGAGGAGCGGGAGCAGTACCTGGAGAAGGGCTGACAGACTGGGGGCAGGCCGGAAGCCGGCCGCACCAGGATCCGGACCGTACCGAGACAAGGACCCAAGGACATGACCCGCGTGATCGCCGGCCGGGCCGGTGGACGCCGTCTCGCCGTACCGCCGGGCCAGGGGACCCGCCCCACCTCCGACCGGGCGCGCGAGGGCCTGTTCTCCACCTGGCAGTCCCTGCTCGGCGGTCCGCTGGACGGCGAACGGGTCCTGGACCTGTACGCCGGCTCGGGCGCCGTCGGCCTGGAGGCGCTGTCCCGCGGCGCCGGGCACGCCCTGCTCGTGGAGGCCGACGCGCGCGCGGTTCGCACGCTCCGTCAGAACGTGCGGGCACTCGGCCTGCCCGGTGCCGAGGTGCGGGCGGCCAGAGCGGAGCAGCTCCTCCACTCCTCGCCGCCCGGCGGGCCGTACGACATCGCCTTCCTCGACCCTCCGTACGCCGTCTCCGACGACGATCTCCGCGAGATCCTGCTCACACTCCGCACCCGGGGGTGGCTTGCGGAAGACGCTCTCGTCACCGTGGAGCGCAGCACCAGAGGCGGTGAATTCGAATGGCCGCACGGCTTTGACGCGATCCGGGCCCGTCGTTACGGCGAAGGGACACTTTGGTACGGTCGCGCCGCCTCTATGAGCGAATACGCATCATGACCGGACTGGAGAGCGAGGAAACCCAGGTGCGCCGCGCCGTCTGTCCCGGGTCGTTCGACCCCATCACCAACGGACATCTCGACATCATCTCCCGCGCCTCCCGCCTCTATGACGAGGTGTACGTGGCAGTGATGATCAACAAGTCCAAGAAGGGCCTGTTCGACGTCGAGGAGCGGCTCGACCTCATCCGCCAGGTCACCGCCGAGTACAGCAACGTCCGCGTCGAGTCCTTCCACGGCCTGCTCGTCGACTTCTGCAAGCAGCGCGACATCCCCGCCATCGTCAAGGGCCTGCGCGCCGTCAGCGACTTCGACTACGAACTGCAGATGGCCCAGATGAACAACGGCCTCTCCGGTGTCGAGACCCTCTTCATCCCCACCAACCCCACCTACAGCTTCCTGTCGTCCTCCCTGGTCAAGGAGGTCGCGGCCTGGGGCGGCGACGTCTCGCACCTGGTGCCGCCGCAGGTGCTCGACGCCCTTGTCCGGCGTCTGCGCAAGGGCTGAACCGTCCGACGGACCGTCACCCGGTGTCCGGCGGCTGCCCCGTGGCCGTACAGTCGTCCCGTCGGTCTCCCCTACATCTCCCATACATCCGTTGCATCCGTAGAGAGTGGCGAGCACACGATGGACGTGCAGAAGAAGCTCGACGAGATCGTGGCCACGGTCTCCAGCGCCCGTTCCATGCCCATGTCGGCGTCGTGCGTGGTCAACCGCGCCGAGCTGCTCGCGATGCTCGAAGAGGTGCGCGAGGCCCTGCCCGGCTCGCTCGCACAGGCGCAGGAGCTGATCGGCGACCGCGACCAGGTGGTGGAGGAGGCCCGGCGCGAGGCCGAGCGGATCATCGAGAACGCGCGGGCCGAGCGCGACGCGATGATCGCCGGCACCGAGATCGCCCGCCGCTCCCAGGCCGAGGCCGACCGGATCCTCGCCGAGGCCCGCAGGGAGGCCGAGGAGATCCGTGCCGAGGCCGACGACTACGTCGACTCCAAGCTCGCCAACTTCGAGGTCGTCCTCACCAAGACGCTCGGCTCGGTCGGCCGCGGCCGCGAGAAGCTGCTCGGCACCGGGCCCGGCCTCGACGAGGACGGCTACGAGGACGAGGACGCCCCCGAGCGCAGCCACGACCCGGAGACCCTGCGCCGCAACGCCGACGCGTACGTCGACGCCAAGCTCAGCGCCTTCGAGGCGGTCCTCGCCAAGACCCTGGAGGCCGTGGGCAAGGGCCGCCAGAAGCTGCACGGCCGCATCGCCACCGACGACCTCGGCGCCCTCGCCGACGACACCACCACCGTCCAGCACTCCAGCGACGCCGACTATCTCGCCGACCTCGCGGCCCTCGCCGACAGCCCGCCGGTCCCGTCCCAGGCCGCGCCCGCCGGGCAGGGGCCCGCCCAGCCGCCGTACGAGCCGCAGCCGGCCTACGGCTACCAGCAGCAGCCCGCGCAGAGCGACCCCTACGGCGGCTACCAGCAGGGCTACGGCGGTCAGGACCAGTACGGCTACCAGCAGACCGACCCGTACGCCCCCGCCTCCGGCTACGACCCGTCGGGGGGCTCCTCCTTCCAGGGCTACGACACCCGGCAGGCGTACGACCCGAACCAGGCGCATCAGGCCCAGCAGGGGCATCAGGGCCCCCAGGGCTACACCCGGCCGCAGATGAACACCCTCGACGAGACCAGCCTCTTCGACACCAGCATGATCAGCGCGGAGCAGCTGCGCGCCTACGAGCAGGGCCGCGGCCTGTAGGCGGTCGAACGGCCGGCCCGTCGCCGGTCGCCGGATTGGGACGAGAGCGGAAGGTCCAGTATCCTGGCTCTTCGGTCGCGTGTACGTCCGCGATCAGCGCTGCCCTGGAACACCTCCGGGTCGGCGTCCCGCCGAGCTCGGAAACCGAAAGCAGGAATGGCCCACAACGCCCGCCTCGACCACCGCAGCCCTCTCGTGTTCGACACACGCGAGCTGGGGCGGCAGCCTGGCACGCTGCAGCGCCTGACCCGCACGGTCCCCGCGCCCAAGGACCTCGGTCTCAGGGGAGTGATCGGAGCACCGGAAGGCGCTCCGGTGGAGCTCGAACTCAGGCTCGAGTCGGTCATCGAGGGGGTGCTCGTCACAGGCACCGCCCGTGCACAGGCCAAGGGGGAGTGCGTAAGGTGTCTGGAGCCGCTCGAGCTCGGTCTCGAAGCGGACTTCCAGGAGCTGTTCTCGTATCCCGACGCCGACGACCGGGGCCGTGGGAGCGCACGGTCCGAGGAGAAGGACGACGAGGACGACGAGGACAGGTTCTTTGTCGAGGA
The DNA here is from genome assembly GCF_039525155.1 of Streptomyces thermoalcalitolerans. Lineage (NCBI taxonomy): Bacteria > Bacillati > Actinomycetota > Actinomycetes > Kitasatosporales > Streptomycetaceae > Streptomyces > Streptomyces thermoalcalitolerans. The sequence goes on from NZ_BAAAHG010000063.1 coordinate 24,489, forward strand.
CGGCCTGTTCGACCTCGAACCCCTGCTGCGCGATGCGGTGGTGCTCTCACTGCCGATGCAGCCGGTGTGCCAGGAGGACTGCCCGGGGCTGTGCTCCCAGTGCGGAGCGCGGTTTGCGGACGACCCGGACCACCACCATGACGCCGTCGACATCCGTTGGGCGGCTTTGCAGGAACTCGCCGACGCCATGAGGGGCGGCGAGAAGGACGAGACGAGCGGCGCCGGAGCGGGCGTCGACGAGAAGCAGGAGAAATAGCCGTGGCTGTTCCGAAGCGGAAGATGTCGCGCAGCAACACGCGCCACCGCCGGTCGCAGTGGAAGGCTGCGGTCCCCACCCTGGTGGCGTGCGAGCGCTGCCACCAGCCCAGGCAGCAGCACATCGCGTGCCCGTCGTGCGGCACCTACAACAAGCGCCAGGTCCTCGAGGTCTGAGCGGCTGGTGAGAGGCACTGTGTCCACTGCCAAGAAGGCGGAAGGCGCCGAAGCAGGCAGCTCCCGCCGACGCGGAAGTGCTCCGACGGACAACACGGCCTCGCCCCTCACGGTTCTGGAAGGGCGGCTCGGTTACACCATCGAGCCCGCCCTTCTGGTGCGTGCGCTGACCCACCGCTCCTACGCGTACGAGAACGGCGGTCTGCCGACGAACGAGCGGCTGGAGTTCCTCGGGGACTCCGTCCTCGGCCTCGTCGTCACGGACACGCTGTACCGCACCCACCCCGACCTGCCCGAGGGCCAGCTGGCCAAGCTGCGGGCCGCGGTGGTCAACTCCCGTGCGCTGGCGGAGGTCGGCCGCGGCCTCGACCTGGGCTCCTTCATCCGGCTCGGCCGCGGTGAAGAGGGCACGGGCGGCCGGGACAAGGCGTCCATCCTCGCCGACACCCTGGAAGCGGTGATCGGCGCGGTCTATCTCGACCAGGGCCTCGACGCGGCCTCCGAACTGGTGCACCGCCTGTTCGACCCGCTGATCGAGAAGTCCTCCAACCTCGGAGCCGGCCTGGACTGGAAGACCTCCCTCCAGGAGCTCACCGCGACCGAGGGGCTCGGCGTGCCCGAGTACCTGGTCACGGAGACCGGCCCCGACCACGAGAAGACCTTCACTGCTGCCGCCCGCGTCGGAGGCGTCTCGTACGGCACCGGCACCGGCCGCAGCAAGAAGGAGGCGGAGCAGCAGGCCGCCGAGTCCGCGTGGCGGTCCATCCGCGCCGCGGCGGACGAGCGCGCCAAGGCGGCACAGGCCGCCGAAGGCACCGACGAGACGTCGGCCTCCGCCTGAGGCCCGTCCTTCCTCCTTTTCGCCTTCTTCTTCGCTTCCTTTTTCGAACGCTCCCGGCCGTCCCGGCACCGCACGCCCCACGGCTCTCCCGCGGCCGGCGTGCGGTGGGGGCGGGGAGCATGGAGGGGTCCGTACCGTGCGCGTACGGCCGGGGACTGGGGAGAGGCATGCCCGAACTGCCTGAGGTCGAGGTCGTACGGCGTGGTCTGGAGCGGTGGGTCGCCCACCGCCGCGTCGCCGATGCCGAGGTGCTGCATCCGCGCGCGATACGCCGTCACCCGGCGGGCGCGGAGGACTTCACGCACCGGCTGAAGGGCCGCCGCATCGGCCTGCCCAGCCGCCGCGGCAAGTATCTGTGGCTTCCCCTGGAGGACAGCGGCCAGGTGATCCTGGCCCACCTCGGCATGAGCGGGCAGCTGCTCGTCCAGCCGCAGGAGGCGCCCGCCGAGAAGCACCTGCGCGTCCGCGTCCGCTTCGACGACGGGCTGGGCACCGAGCTCCGCTTCGTCGACCAGCGCACCTTCGGCGGCCTGTCGCTGCACGACACCACCCCCGACGGGCTGCCCGACGTCATCGCGCACATCGCCCGTGACCCCCTCGATCCGCTGTTCGACGACGAGGCCTTCCACCAGGCGCTGCGCCGCAAGCGGACCACCATCAAACGGGCCCTGCTCGACCAGTCGCTGATCAGCGGCGTCGGCAACATCTACGCGGACGAGGCGCTGTGGCGGGCCCGCATCCACTACGAACGGCCCACCGCCGGCTTCACCCGCCCGCGCACCGCCGAACTCCTCGGCCACATCAGGGACGTGATGCGCGAGGCCCTCGCCGCGGGCGGCACCAGCTTCGACAGCCTCTACGTCAACGTCAACGGCGAGTCCGGCTACTTCGACCGCTCCCTGGACGCCTACGGCCGCGAGGGCCTGCCCTGCCGCCGCTGCGCCACCCCGCTGCGCCGCCGCCCCTGGATGAACCGCTCCAGCTACTACTGCCCGAGGTGCCAGCGGCCCCCGCGCCCGACGGCATGACCCCCGAGGCGGCACCGGCACAGGACCGGCGCCGCCCGGAGGCCCGCCGTGCCGTCAGTAGCCGAAGAAGTGCCGAAGGAGTGAAGGACCGGGTCTCTGACCTGCGGCCGTGTGATTGATCAACGCTGCGACTTGGCTGTCGGTGGTTGTCAGCGTTGGCTGTCGTTGGGCGCCCTCACACGGCCCACAGACGGCCCGGGACTGCGCCGGAGCTGACTGCGTTCACCAGCGTGGATCAAGGTGATCCGGTCCCCAGCTCACCAATCGCGGGTTGCGATCAGCGTCTCTGCGTCAGCGTCCTGGAAGCCGTAGGCCGATGCCACGAACCAGAAGTCTTCGGCGATCACTTCCCGGGCAACCGTCTCGATCTCGATGCCTGCTGCCTCGAACTCCGCTTCCAGGAGGTTGAACTCCTCCGTCGCGGCCTGGGTGAGTGCGTACAGCGATGCCACATCCGTCAGCCGTTCGGCCTCGATCCGCTCACACAGACGGATCATGATCGCCTTTCCCTTGTCGACCAAGTGATCCGGGAAGTACGCGTCCGAGTACAGGCCTCGCAGAAACGCGTGCCCTGCCACCTGCTGGTTTGTGATGGCCATGTTGCGTGCCCCATCCCCTGGATTGATCCGATGCGCCGATCTTGCAGCACGCTACTGACAAGGCCGGCGTAGCGGCTTTCGGTCTGGAGCTGCCTTGGCGTGAGTGATCATGGCCCCTTACGCCGGCCCGCGGATCGGGCAGGCTTGTGGACCTGCCGGTCAGTGCCCGATGTGGGGCCATGATCTGCGAGGCTCGCGCCAAGGCAGCTGCCTAAAAGGCATGGAGCCGACCGCCCCGGCCACGACGTGTTCTGACCTCATGCCCCGTGCGCCCGCCCGGAGGAGCGAAGCGACGACGGGTGCTGGATGCGGGGGAGAGCAGCAAGGCCCTCAGCGGTACCCGGGCCGCAACGACCCCGGCTTCACGCTGCGGACGTACACGCACCTGATGCCGGCCGGCGGGAGCCGGACCCGGACCGCCGTGGAGCGCGTCTTCACGGACGAAGAACCGACGATGGGCGGCCCGGACCCGGACCAGGAGGGCGTGCAGCCGTACTGACCCGAGGTTTTCTCAGTAGCCGAAGTTCTGCGTCCACCACGGTCCGCCGGGACCGAAGTGCACGCCGACGCCCAGGGTCTTGAAGTCGCAGTTCAGTATGTTGGCCCGGTGGCCGGGGCTGTTCATCCAGGCCTCCATCACCGCCGCCGCGTCGGCCTGGCCGCGGGCTATGTTCTCGCCGCCGAGGTTGGTGATGCCGGCCTTTGCCGCCCGGTCCCACGGTGAGGCGCCGCTGGGGTCGGTGTGGTCGAAGAAGCCGCCCTCGGCCATGGCCTTGCTGAAGTTCCCGGCGAGATCGGCCAGCGCACTGCTCGCCGCCAGGGGGGAGCAGCCCACCTTGGCCCGCTCCTCGTTGACGAGCCGGAGCACCTCGGCCTCCGCGGCCTCCTCCTTGGAGAGCCCCGCCGCGGGAGCCTTCGCCTTGTCCGGTGCCTTGGTGGCGGGGGCGGCGGGCGACGGGGTCTTCGGCTTGGCCGGTGCGGCCGGGGCCGTGGTCTTCTGCTCCTTGGCCGGTGCCTCGGTGGGCGTGGCCGACGGTGAGGCGGTCTCTGGCGCGGAGGTCGGGGCCGACGCCGGGGCGGACTGCGTGGGCGAGCCGGGCCGGTCCGCGCCGCGGCTCGTGGAGGGGCCGCCGGTCCGGCTGCCCGGGGTGGCGGCGCCGGACGTGCCGCCCTGCGGGCTCTCGGTGCTCGTCGGCGTGTCCGCGGCCTGCACCTTGTCGGCGCCGCTGCTGCTTTCTCCGCCCAGCTTGTAGTTCTCCAGGCCCGGCACGGCTCCGGTGGCCACCGCCACCGTGCCGAGGGCGACCGCGGCCGAGACACCGAGCAGCCCTGTGCGGACCGGTGTGGCGGGTTTCTTCTTCCGGCGGTGGCCCCGTCTGCGCGGTCCCTCCGACGGGCTGAAGCCCTCGGCCGGGAAGGCCACGGTGCCGGCGGCGCGGAGCCGGCCGTCGTCCGTCGCGTAGAGGTACTCCTCGGCCTTGGCGTAGGCGTCGGCGTACAGATCCGGGTTCAGATAGGAAGCGGTGCCCCAGTGGTTGTCGTGGTCCTGCGGACGGGCGTCCCACGAGTCGCGGCCCTGCGCATAAGAGCCGTGCGTCTCCGCGACCTCCGTGGCGCGGCCCGTGTCGGCGTGGCCGGCGTCCGAGCGTCGGTGGCGTCCCATGTCCTGGCCTTCCTCATCTCTGGTGGTCGACACGCGACCTGAGCCGTCGCGGTCAACCCAACTCACTCGATCGAGTGAGTTTCATATGAGATTCATTGGGTCGGGACGGTACCGCATGGCGTGAGGGGAGGAAGTGCCCCCAGGGACATCGGGCGGTTAAGTTGCGGGCATGAGCGAGGATGTGCGACTGGTCGCCTGGGTGCGCGGACATGTCCAGGGAGTGGGTTTCCGCTGGTTCACGAGGGCCAGGGCCCTGGAGATCGGCGGGCTGAGTGGTTTTGCTCTCAATGTGGACGACGGGCGGGTGCAGGTGGTCGCCGAAGGCAACCGGGAGGCCTGTCAGAAGCTCCTCGACTGGCTGCGGGGCGGCGACACGCCCGGGCGCGTGGACGGCGTCACCGAGATCTGGGACACACCGCGCGGCGGCTACGACGGCTTCATGATCCGCTGACGGTGTGACGCCCCGCGGGCCGGCGGACAGGGCGAAAACTGCCGCCGGCATCTGCCCGGAGGGAGAACGAGCAGGTGATTGCCGAGAAGCGCCGTCCTGGCAGGTCGTACGGCATGGAATGATCACCGCACCCGGAAGGGCTCACGGGATTCCCGGCGCCGCCTTTGTCCGGCCGCGCGCCCCCCGTATGTCCGTCGATACAGGCCGTGATCGTGTTGACCGTCAAACTTTTTGGTGAGACGCTGAAAGCCCGAGCACCTGAGCTGTTTGGCATGGATGAACGGCAGCACAAACTCAACAGTGCCAAGCACCACGGGTGCGAATCCCTCACGACCCACACCGCTTCGGTCGGTCACTCATTGTGGAGGACCATCCATCATGGCAAAGGCGCTTCTCGGTTACGTCGGCGGCTCCGACCCTCGACTCCTCGCCGAGATGCGACGGCTCCAGCAGCGCGTCCAGGACCTGGAATCCGAGCTGGTACGGATCCAGGCGGAGAACGACGCGCTGGCGGCTGCCGCTTCTCACAACAGGGTCATGGAGCGCACCGACGCACACCAGGCGGAGCCTGCGCTCACCTGATCACTGCACCACGCACCACGACGCAGTGATCGGGCTGCACGTGTCAACCGCTCGGTTGCTCAGAGTTGCAAGGGACGCCTTCGGCGTCCCTTCCTTCTTCGCCCCGCCCTTTGCCCCGTCGTTTCCTGCACCGAGCATCCTTTCACCCTCTTGACCTTTGGTCTGCCCTGCACGTTCACATGTGAAACCGCACGGTTGCGAGGGTTCGTGGAGTGGGCCGAAGGTGCCGGGTAAAGTCCGAAATCGTGCACCTCAAGACCCTGACCCTCCGCGGGTTCAAGTCGTTCGCCTCGGCGACCACGCTCCGGTTCGAACCGGGGATCACGTGTGTCGTCGGCCCGAACGGCTCGGGCAAGTCCAATGTCGTGGACGCGCTCAGCTGGGTCATGGGCGAACAGGGCGCCAAGTCGCTGCGCGGCGGCAAGATGGAGGACGTCATCTTCGCCGGCACCACCGGACGTCCCCCGCTCGGCCGCGCCGAGGTGTCGCTGACCATCGACAACTCCGACGGGGCGCTGCCCATCGACTACACCGAGGTCACCATCACGCGGACCATGTTCCGCAACGGCGGCAGCGAGTACCAGATCAACGGCAACACCTGCCGGCTGCTCGACATCCAGGAGCTGCTGTCCGACTCCGGCATCGGCCGCGAGATGCACGTCATCGTCGGCCAGGGCCAGCTCGACTCCGTCCTGCACGCCGACCCCATGGGCCGCCGCGCCTTCATCGAGGAGGCCGCGGGCGTCCTCAAGCACCGCAAGCGCAAGGAGAAGGCGCTCAGGAAACTGGACGCGATGCAGGCCAACCTGGCGCGCGTGCAGGACCTCACCGACGAACTGCGCCGCCAGCTCAAGCCGCTGGGCCGCCAGGCGGCGGTCGCCCGCCGGGCGGCGGTCATCCAGGCCGACCTCCGCGACGCCCGCCTGCGCCTGCTGGCCGACGACCTCGTACGCCTCCGGGAGGCCCTGAAGGCCGAGATCGCCGACGAGACGGCCCTGAGGGAGCGCAAGGAGGCCGCCGAGCAGGAGCTGAAGAAGACCCTGCAGCGCGAGGCCCTGCTGGAGGACGAGGTGCGCCGGCTCGCCCCGCGTCTGCAGCGCGCCCAGCAGACCTGGTACGAGCTGTCCCGGCTCGCCGAACGTGTGCGCGGCACGATCTCGCTCGCCGACGCGCGCGTGAAGAGCGCCACCTCCGCACCGCCCGAGGAGCGGCGCGGACGCGACCCGGAGGACCTGGAACGCGAGGCCGCCCGCATCCGTGAACAGGAGGCCGAGCTCGAGGCGGCCCTCGAGGCGGCCCGGCGGGCGCTCGACGACACCGTCGCCCACCGGGCCGAGCTGGAACGCCTGCTCGCCGTCGAGGAACGCCGCCTGAAGGACGCGGCGCGCGCCATCGCCGACCGCCGCGAGAGCCTGGCCCGGCTCAACGGCCAGGTGAACGCGGCCCGTTCGCGCGCCGCCTCCGCCCAGGCCGAGATCGACCGGCTGACCGCGGCCAGGGACGAGGCCCGGGAGCGGGCCGTCCGCGCCCAGGAGGAGTACGAGGCCCTCAAGGCCGAGGTCGACGGACTCGACGCCGACGACGAGGAGCTCGCCGCCCGCCACGAGGAGGCCAAGGCGGCCCTCGCCGAGGCGGAGGCCGCCCTCACGGCCGCCCGCGAGGCGGTCACGGCGGCGGAACGCGAACGGGCGGCGACCCAGGCCCGGCACGACGCCCTGGCCACCGGTCTGCGCCGCAAGGACGGCACCGGCGCCCTGCTCGACGCGAGGGACCGCCTCACCGGCCTCCTGGGCCCCGTCGCCGAACTCCTGACGGTCGCCCCCGGCTACGAGACTCCCCTGGCCACCGCCTTCGGCGCCGCCGCCGACGCCCTCGCGGTCACCTCCCCCTCCGCGGCCGTGGAGGCCCTCCGCCTTTTGCGCAAACAGGACGCGGGCCGCGCGGCCCTGCTGCTCGCGGACGGCCGCACCGGCGCACCGGCCGACCCCGCACCCGACGGGACGGACGCGACGGGCGGGACAAGCGGGACGGACGCGCAGTCCCCTGACACGCCGTCCGTGAACGGGCACCCCTTCGCCGCCGATCTCGTCAGCGGCCCCGCCGGACTGATGTCCGCCGTACGCCGTCTGCTGCGGGGGATCGTCGTCGTCGGAACGCTGGAGGACGCCGAGGAACTGGTCCGGGCGCGGCCCGATCTCACGGCCGTGACCGCGGAAGGGGATCTGCTCGGGGCGCACTTCGCGCAGGGCGGGTCCGCCGGGGCGCCCAGCCTGCTGGAAGTGCAGGCCGCCGTGGACGAGGCCGCCGCCGAGCTCGAGGAGCTCGCCGTGCGCTGCGAGGAGCTGGCCGAGGCACAGCGGCGGGCCGAGGAACGGCGCAAGGAGTGCGCCGCCGCCGTCGAGGAGCTGGGAGAGCGGCGACGGGCCGCCGACCGGGAGAAGTCCGCCGTCGCACAGCAGCTGGGCCGGCTCGCCGGACAGGCACGCGCCGCCGCCGGGGAGGCCGAGCGGTCGACGGCCGCCGCCGACCGCGCCCAGGAAGCCCTCGACAAGGCGCTCCAGGAGGTGGAGGAACTCACCGAACGGCTCGCCGCCGCCGAGGAGATGCCGATCGAGGAGGAGCCCGACACCTCCGTACGGGACCGGCTCGCCGCCGACGGTGCCAACGCCCGCCAGACCGAGATGGAGGCCCGCCTCCAGGTCCGTACGCACGAGGAACGGGTCAAGGCGCTGGCCGGGCGGGCCGACTCCCTGGACCGTGCCGCCCGCGCCGAACGCGAGGCACGCGCGCGTGCCG
>NZ_BAAAHG010000064.1:0-32337 GCF_039525155.1 Streptomyces thermoalcalitolerans
CGCGCAGCGAAGCAGGAACCCACCAAGAGCTACCCACCGCGTCGCCGCAGTGGGAGCAGATTGGAATCCCGGGCCTTTAGGCCCGGGAGGATGTCAACGCTGGCCCTTCACCGCCCGGATCAACGTCGCGATCGGCCGCCCCGACGCCCCGTACGACGACGACCTGCTGCACGCCGCCGCCGAGTACGCCGGCGCCGCCGGGACCGTCGCCTCCCTGCCCCGCGGCTGGGACACCCTGCTCGCCCGCGGCTACAAGGGCGGCCACCAGCTCTCCGGCGGCCAGTGGCAGCGCCTCGGCATCGCCCGCGCCCGTCACCGTGCCGCGCGGATCCTCGTCGTCGACGAACCCACCAGCGCCCTCGACGCCGAGGCCGAGCAGCAGGTCTTCGACCGGATCCGCGAGCTCGCCGCCGAGGGCCAGACGATCGTCCTGATCACCCACCGGCTGCACAGCGTCCGCCACGCCGACACGATCTACGTCCTCGAACACGGGCGCGTCGCCGAACAGGGCACGTTCGACGAGCTGATGCGGCCGGACACGGACGGCCCCGGCCTCTTCCGCCGCATGTACCTCGTCCAGTCCGAGCAGTACCGGCTCGACGGCCCCGCCGCCCTGTCCGCCCAGCAGGGCGGCGGGGCCGCGGAGCCACAGCCGTGACGGCCGTCGCGGGGCCGTCACAGGGTCTGTCACGGGGGCCGGGCGCTGCCGGAAGTGCGGGCCCAGGGGCCGAGTGCTGGAATGGCTGGAGGGGCCCGTCCGCCTCAGAGGAGCGGCCATGACCGAGGACCTTCAGGAAATGGGGCCCGTCGACTATCTGATCGTGGAATTCCCCGGCAACCGCATGACAGGCGAGGGCTTCCCCTTGCTGCTCGACCTGGTCGAGCGCGGCATCATCCGGGTCATCGATCTCGTCTTCGTCCGCAAGGACACCGACGGGTCGGTCGCGGCGCTGGAGCTGCGGGAGATCGGGGACGAGATCGATCTGACGATGTTCGAGGGAGCCTCCTCCGGGCTGCTGGACCAGAGCGACCTGGACGACGCCGGTACCGCACTGGAGCCCGGCAGCTCCGCGGCGGTCCTGGTGTACGAGAACACATGGGCCGCGCCCCTGGCCCGGGCGCTGAGGCGCGGCGGGGCCCAGATGGTGGCAAGCGGACGCATTCCCGTGCCCGCGCTGCTGGCGGCCCTGGACGCGACCGAGGCGACACCGCCGCCGAGCGGGCCCGTGGCCGCGTGAGGAAGCACAGGGAGATGAGTGAACATGCCGGGACTTCTGCGCGGTGTCGCCCGAACCGCGGTGATCGCGGGCACGGCCACCGCGGTGTCCAACCGCGTCTCGCGGCGGCAGGAGGGCCGATGGGCTCAGCAGGACGCTGAGCGGCAACGCGCGTACCAGCAGCAGGCCCCGCCTCCCTCGGAGGCACCGCAGCCGAACACCGACGACATGACCAGCAAGATCGACCAGCTGAGGCAACTCACCGACCTCAAGACCCAAGGGGCGCTGAGCGAGGAGGAGTTCGAGGCGCAGAAGCGCCGGATCCTCGCCTGAGAGAACACCTGGGGAGGTCCCCGGAACGGCCGTGCACGACAGGCGCGTCCGCCGGTTGCGGCGGACAGTGGTGCCAGGACACCGTCCCGTCGGCTCCCCATCCCAGAGCAGTCGGCTCCCCACCTCAGCAGCAGGAGGCCCGATGCCCCCTCGTCGGGACCGTGACGCGGCCGCGTCGTCGCGAGCAGGCCGGCCATGACGCACCAGGAGCGACCGGAAGGCCCCGGCGCGGACGGCGAGCGCGCGGAGCTGGAACAGCTGAGGGCCCGTGTCGCCGCGCTGGAGACCGGCAGGGCCGCACGGGCGGCGCACCACCGGTGGAGGTCCTTCTTCTCGGCCCTGCTCATCGTCGTCGGCTGCCTCCTCGCCCCGCTCGCCGCCACCGCCTCGTGGGCGGCGTCCGAGGTCGACGACACCGACCGGTACGTCGCGACGGTCGCGCCGCTCGCCTCCGACCCCGCCGTCCAGGCAGCCGCGGCGAACCGGGTCACCGACGCGGTCATGCAGCACATCGATCTGCGGAACCTGCTCGAGGACGTGGCCCCGGCGGACAGGCCGCGGCTGGAGAGCGCGCTCGGCAGACTGGCGGGCCCGTTGGAGAACGCCATCCGCGGCTTCGTCCGCGACAAGACGCAGGACGTCATCGCCTCCGACGAGTTCCAGCGCATCTGGGTCGACGCCAACCGCGGGATCCACAAGGCCGTCGACAAGGCGCTGACCGGTGGCGGCGGCGCGGTGAAGATCAACAACCAGTCCGTGACCATCGACCTGGCCCCTGTCGTGGACCGGGTCAAGCAGCGCCTGGTCGACGAGGGCTTGACGGTCGCCGGGCGGATCCCGCAGGTCCACACCGACTTCACCGTCCTGCGCTCCGACAACCTCGGGGAAGTGAAGACATACCTCCAGCTGCTGCGGATCGCGGGATTCTGGCTGCCGGTGGTGGCGGCGCTGTTCCTCGTCGTGGGCGTCCTGCTCTCCGTCCACCGCCGGCGCGTCCTCGTCGCCGCGGCGCTCGGCACCGCGGCCGCCATGCTGACCCTCGGCCTCGGCCTCACCGTCTTCCGCGAGATCTATCTGAACAACCTCCCGGACACCGTCTCCCAGCCGGCCGCGGGGGCCGTCTACGACGCCCTGGTCCGCTATCTGCGCACCGCCGTGCGCAGCGTCGTGGCGCTGGGCGTCGTCGTCGCACTGGCCGCCTGGCTGACCGGCCGGGGGCGGCGGGCGGCCTTCGTACGACAGGGGTGGCGGTCGGGCATCCACGCGGTGCGTGCCGCGGCGGACCAGGCGGGTTTCCGTACGGGCCCGGTCGGCCCCTTCGTCCACCGCAACCGGACCTGGATCATCTGGATCCTCGTCGCCGCGGCCGTCCTGACGTACCTCCTGTGGAGCCACCCCACCGGATGGGTGGTCCTCGTCATCGCCCTGGTGCTGTTGTTCGCCATGGCGGTGGTGGAGTTCCTCACCGGGCCGCCCGCGCCGCCCGCACCCCCTGCACCGACAGCACCCTCCGCGCCCTCCGCACCGAGCGCGTCCGGTTCGTGAGGGGAACAACGCACCAGCACGGGCGGAGCCGGCCGCTCGCGGGGGCGCGGCGTTCCACGAGGGTGACGTCACGTCGGCGGCCGGCGTGCTCGCGGACGCCGATGACGCGAAGGCCGCCCGTTCGTGAAGGGTGATGCCGGCGGTGTTCTCAGGAAGGCGCCGGACCAGGCACGGCGGCGTGTCCCCGTTTCCGTCGGCTCCGTCGGCCGGTCAGGCCGCGGCCGGGGTGAGGGTCAGCAGCCTGCCCATCGCGGCCAGCACCGACGGCTCGACCCGGTAGTACACCCAGGTGCCGCGCCGCTCCGAGGTCAGCAGCCCGGCCTCCTTGAGCTTCTTCAGATGGTGGGAGACGGTCGGCTGCGAGACGCCGACGTCGGAGATGTCGCACACGCATGCCTCGCCACCCTTGTGCGAGGCGACCGCGGAGAAGAGCCGCAGGCGTACCGGGTCGCCCAGGGCCTTGAACATCCGCGCGGCCGTCTCGGCCTCCTCCGCGGTGAACGGGCGCTCGGTGAGCGGCGGGCAGCACGGTGCCACGGCCTCGGACGCCGAGGCGTCGAGCAGCGGCGGCACTTTCGATTTCGGCATACGCCTATGTTGACACGCGTCGAATCAAGAGGGTGAGGGGTGAATGGCTCGGTCGCGGGCAGGGTCGGCCCCCTCACCTCTTTGATTAGATGAATGTCTATGTTGACGGTTGTCGAATCAGGTGTCATGCTTGCCGCACAAGACATCGGCAAATGTCGAAGCAAGGAGAAGCCCGGGAAAGCGCCCACCGCTGATCGGCCGCCCGTCGTCGGCAACGGCGCCCCGGCCTCCTCCGGCGGCTGCTGAATCCCGCACTCACGCAAGGAGGTCCGCCATGTCCCGCGTACAACTCGCCCTTCGCGTCCCCGACCTGGACGCGTCCGTCGCCTTCTACCGCAGGCTGTTCGGCACCGAGCCCGCCAAACTCCGCGACGGCTACGCCAACTTCGCCCTCACCGAGCCCCCGCTCAAGCTCGTTCTGATCGAAGGCGCGGAGGAGAAGGCCACCCGCCTGGACCACCTCGGCGTCGAAGTCGAGTCGACCGAGGCCGTCCAGGCCGCCACGGCCCGTCTGAGCGAGGCCGGCCTGGCCACTCTGGAGGAGAAGGACACGACCTGCTGCTACGCCCTCCAGGACAAGGTCTGGGTCCAGGGCCCCGGCCAGGAGCCCTGGGAGGTGTACGTCGTCAAGGCCGACGCCGACACGTTCACCGGGCAGCGGAGCAGCACCAGTGACACCGACCCGGCCGCCACCGGCACCGGGAAGTCCGCCACCGCGGGCGGCTGCTGCTGACCGGCCCACGCCCCACGCCCGCACCAGCGGGAGTGCGACCGGCACAGAAGACCGGTCGCGACCCCACTGGTGCTCCGCCGCGTGCGGCTGCTGTGAGAAGTCCTGCCGCTCGTACGGCTCGTACGGCGATGGGGAGGGCAGGGGGACGCCGGCTCGGGGCCTTTCGGGGAAAGCTGCGCAGGCCTGCGAAGGCTCCCCCGTGTTTCCCGCCGGTCGGCGCGGTTTCCCGGGCTCGGGTGCCCCGGGTGCGCCCCCGCCCGGTCACAGGTACGGGCGGGTGATGAGCTCGATCGCGTGGCCGGCGGGGTCCTTGAAGTACACCCCCCGGCCGCCGTGCTCGTTGTTGATCTCGCCCGGGCGGCGCATCTGCGGATCGGCCCAGTGCTCGATGCCGCGCTCGCACAGCCGCCGGTACGCCCGGTCGAACAGCTCGTCGTCGACCAGGAACGCGTAGTGCTGCATCTGGATCTCCACCGGCGGCTCGGCGAACTGGAGCAGCACGCCGTCGGAGAGCTGGACGTTGGTGAACAGGCCCCAGGACGGAGCCTCCGGAAGCTCCAGGAGCTCCCGGTGGAACCGGGCCGACTCGTTGCGGTCCTTGGCGGCGATGATGGTGTGGTTGAACGTGACTGCCATGCGGCTGACCTCGCTTGGTGCTCGACACGGAACTCGACACGGAAAAGGAACTCGCGGTGCACGAGCACGGGGAGGCCCACGTGCCGGACCCAGGGGGTGCGCTCTGCGCACCCGCTGCGCGGTCAGCTCTCCACCGGATGACCAATCCGTGTGTGGCGCAGCGCCGGTCCGGTGTTCACGCCGGAGACGTTACGTGGCTCTGGCGGCTGTGCCAAGGGGTACGGACAAGAGGCAGGGAAGAGAGCCCCTGCGTCAATGAGCAGGGAAGGAAGCCTCTTTCACGGGCGGAGGGCAGGCGACTTCACGGACGGAGGCCAGGCGACAGGAGACGGCCTTCGGAGACGACGGAGGGCGGGACCCGGAGGTCCCGCCCTCGTTCGTCGAGCGTGGTTGCGGCTCAGGGCCACACCAGGCAGTACGGCTGGTGCCCCGCCGCGTGCAGTCGCTGCGAGAAGTCCTGCCACTCGTGCAGCAGCTGGTACACGTTGAACGCGTCCCGGGGGCCGCCGCGGTCGGGGACCGTGGACCAGATGAAGGCGGCCGCGCCGACCGCCTCCTCGCCGATGTCGCGGAGGGGGTCGACGGCCGTCATCGGGAGCTTCACGACCGCGTAGTCGGGGTGCAGGACGACCAGTTCCAGGGGCGGCACCTTGTGCAGGGGCACCCCCTCGATGCCGGTCAGCACCATGGCGGCCACCGTCTCCGGCTTGATCTTGGTGAACATGCCGTTCATGCCGAGCTCGTCGCCGCCGAGTTCCTCGGGACGCATCGAGAGCGGGACGCGGGCCGCCGTCGCGCCGTCGGGCGCGCCGAAGTACTTGTACGTCACCCCCACCCGACCACCATTCCTGCTCCCTGCTCCCAGACGGTCGACACCTCGGCTGAGCCGTTCGGGCTCCCTCGGTAGATCCCTTGCCTGACGTGCTTCGGCCGTTTCGTCAACCTCGCGCCGGTGCCTTCCCCGCCGGGCACGTCGAGGACCCAGGCCGTCAGTCCCCTCGCCCAGTCCGCCACCGCGATGCATATCTCCACCCGACTGCTTTTCTAGGGCGCGTGTCCCCCGCCGCGCAACCCGATCATCGTGACAGTGACCTCCCCCACGGCCGCCCGCCGAAACGTGCGCCGGGCCATCTGTCCTCAGGAGCTCACGGTCTTCGACACGATCCTTCGCCTCGTCCGTATCGTCCGTACGGTTCATACGTACGCCAAGCCCAGTTTCGCAGATGAGCGGCCCGGAATCCTCGAATCCGCCGTTCGGGACGCCGCGACATCGCCGGGCGGGCCTCCCGGAACGGACCTCTCCGGCCTCCAGGTCGCCGATGCCGCTGGCCTACCCTGAACAGGTCACTGCCCACTGGTATTCCCACCGGATGCCGGAGTACTCCCGGAAAGCCCCGAGAAGTCGGAGAAGTCGCAGGTCATGAGCGAACTGCCATATCCGTATGAAGCCCCCGTCTCGCAGGCGCTGTTCGACCGTGCGGCGGCCGTCACGCCCGGTGGCGTGAACTCGCCGGTGCGTGCCTTCCGCGCCGTGGGCGGTACGCCCCGGTTCATGGTGTCCGGCAGCGGACCGTACCTGAAGGACGCCGATGGGCGGGAGTACGTCGACCTGGTGTGTTCCTGGGGACCGATGATCCTGGGGCACGCGCACCCCGAGGTGGTCGCCGCCGTGCAGGAGGCGGTGGCGCGCGGTACGTCCTTCGGTACGCCCGGTGAGGGCGAGGTCGCGCTCGCCGAGGAGATGACCAGCCGGGTCGGGCCGCTGGAGCAGGTGCGGCTCGTCTCCAGCGGGACCGAGGCCACCATGTCCGCGATCCGGCTGGCCCGCGGATTCACCCGGCGGTCCAAGGTGATCAAGTTCGCCGGGTGCTATCACGGGCACGTGGACTCGCTGCTCGCCGCCGCGGGGTCCGGTGTCGCCACCTTCGCCCTGCCCGACACCCCGGGCGTGACCGGCGCCCAGGCCGGCGACACGATCGTGCTGCCGTACAACGACCTCGACGCCGTGCGCGCCGCCTTCGCCGCCCACCCGGACGAGATCGCCTGCGTGATCACCGAGGCCTCGCCCGGCAACATGGGGGTCGTTCCCCCGCTGCCCGGGTTCAACCAGGGCCTCAAGGACCTCTGCGCCGCCCACGGCGCCCTCTACATCTCCGACGAGGTCATGACCGGGTTCCGGACCAGCCGCGCCGGGTGGTACGGCATCGACGGGGTCGTGCCCGACCTGATGACCTTCGGCAAGGTGATGGGCGGCGGCTTCCCCGCCGCCGCGTTCGGCGGGCGCGCCGACATCATGGCGCACCTCGCTCCGGCCGGGCCGGTCTACCAGGCCGGCACCCTGTCCGGGAACCCGGTCGCCACCGCCGCCGGACTCGCCCAGCTGCGGCTGCTCGACGAGGCCGCGTACGCCAAGCTGAACGACGTCTCGCAGCAGATCCAGGCACTGGTCTCCGAGGCGCTGACCAAGGAGGGCGTGGCGCACACCCTGCAGAGCGCCTCCAACATGTTCTCCGTCTTCTTCACGGACCGTCCGGTGCGCACCTACGACGACGCCAAGGCGCAGGAGTCGTACCGCTACACCGCGTTCTTCCACGCGATGCTGGCGAACGGCGTCTATCTGCCGCCCTCGTCCTTCGAGTCCTGGTTCGTCTCCACCGCGCACGACGAGACGGCACTTCAGCGGATCGCCGACGCCCTTCCGGCGGCGGCCCGGGCGGCCGCGGAGGCGACGGCATGAGCAACCCCGCCGAGAAGAACACCGAGCACACCGAGAAGGCCGCGGAGGCCATGAAGGCCGCGAAGGCCGAAAAGATCGAGAAGACCGAGAAGGACATCACCGGCAAGGACCTCACCGTCGTCCACGTCATGCGGCACGGCGAGGTGCACAACCCGGAGGGGATCCTGTACGGGCGGCTGCCCGGCTACCATCTGTCCGAACTCGGCCGGAGGATGGCCGAGCGGGTCGCCGAGCACCTCGCCTCCCGCGACATCACCCATGTCGCGGCCTCCCCGCTGGAGCGGGCGCAGGAGACGGCGGCGCCGATCGCCAAGGTGCACGGGCTCGACGTCGACACGGACGAGCGGCTGATCGAGGCGGCCAACATCTTCGAGGGCAAGACCTTCGGCGTGGGCGACGGCGCGCTGCGCCGGCCCGCCAACTGGAAGTACGTGGTCAACCCGTTCAGGCCGTCCTGGGGCGAGCCGTACATCGACCAGGTGGTGCGCATGATGGGCGCGCTGACCGCGGCGAGGGACAAGGCGCGCGGGCATGAGGCGGTGCTGGTCAGCCACCAGCTGCCGATCTGGATCCTGCGCTCCTACGTCGAGCGGCGCCGGCTGTGGCACGACCCGCGCAAGCGGCAGTGCACGCTCGCCTCGCTGACGACGTTCACCTTCCAGGGCGACCGGATCATCTCCGTCGGCTACACCGAGCCGGCCCGCGACCTGGTCCCCGCTCATCTCCTCCCGGGCGCCAAGCCGGTGAAGGGGAAGGGCAAGGCGTTCGGCGCGTAGGGCGCGGAGAACAGGAACAGGAGGACAACGGAGCGTGTCGGCCTCGCCGCAGCTCCCGTCGGGCTTACGGGCCGCGGTGGCTCCGGGGCGTCGGACGGCCCGGGCCGCACCGGCGGATCCCGGGCCGCGAGCACGCCTCGCCGTGCCGGAGCGTGTGAGGCCCGTACAGTCCGGCTCCGGTCCGGTGCGGCGGGGAAAGCCGCGCCGGGGAGAGCCGTGCCCTGTCCGGTCAGCGCGGAGGGCTGACGGGGAGGACCACGCCGACCCGGCGGCCGAGGGGGCTTTGACGCACACGGACCTCGCCGGCCAGGAGTCCGACGATGGCGAGCCCCCGGCCGTGCTCGTCGGGATCGTCGTACGGGCGCCGCGACGGGGCCGGGCCGCCGGAGTCCGTCACCGAGATCCGCAGGACCGCGGCGTCGAGGGACAGACGCAGGGTCATGTCGCGGTGGCCGTGCACGGCGGCGTTGGCGGCGAGTTCACCGATGACGAGTTCGGCGGACGCCAGGTCGGCGGGGCGGAGGCCCCAGCGGGCCAGGACCGCCGCGGCGCTGCGGCGCGCCACCGGAACCCAGCGGGCCTCGGCGGGCAGCGCCAGGACGGCATGGCGGCCGGAAGCGGACCGGGCGCCGGGCGGAGCGGCGGGCCGGGTCCGGTCACGGACGAGGCCCGGGCGAGGGCCGGCGGGTCCCCACTGACGCGGGGCGGCCCTGCCGGTCACGGCACTCGGCTGCACGGTGCCGTGGAGGACTGCGGTGCTCATGGTCGTTCCCGGGGCCGACGTGAGAGGAGCGCGGCGCTCGGCGGTCCTCTCGTGGGTCCGGGCCGTGAGGCCCGGCAAGTGACATGGCCACCGCCTCGCCGGTGCGAGGACCGGTGGAGCAGGGGACCGGAAGCGGTCCTGGACGGTGCTTCTTCGCGTTCTCTGTGGCTGTGTTCTCTGTGGCGCGTCCTCGTTGACGTTATGCGACGGCGTGACACTTCGTGACTGGGCAGTGGGGCGGACTGCCCCTCTCCGATCGGAGGGGGCGGCCCTGCCGTGCGCGGCAGGGCGGGACAGGACACGCGGATGTCCGGCCCCGCCCGTCACCACCGCCGCCCGCGCCCGGTGCGGTGGCCGGGCGACCCGGCGCGCCGGGTCATCCGGCCGTCTCGGCCCCCGTCGGCAGCGGCGGCTCCGCCTGTATGCGCTCCCACTCCTCGTCGGTGAACACCCGGGAGCGGATCAGGAAGCGCACGCCCTCGGGGGCCTCGAGGGAGAAGCCGCTGCCCCGGCCGGGAACCACGTCGACGGTGAGGTGGGTGTGCGACCAGTAGGCGTACTGGTCGGCGCTCATCCAGAACGGGGTGTCGCCGGCCAGGTGGCCGAGCAGCACGTCCGAGGCGCCGACGCGGAACTCGCCGCGCGGGTAGCACATGGGCGCGCTGCCGTCGCAGCAGCCGCCGGACTGGTGGAACATCACCGGTCCGTGCCGGGCCACCAGCCGCCGCACCAGGTCCTCGGCGGCCGGTGTCAGCTCGACGCGCCTGGTGCGGGTGCCCATCAGAAGAACCCGAGCTTCTGCTCGGAGTAGCTGACCAGGAGGTTCTTGGTCTGCTGGTAGTGCTCGAGCATCATCTTGTGGGTCTCGCGGCCGATGCCGGAGCGCTTGTAGCCGCCGAAGGCCGCGTGGGCCGGGTAGGCGTGGTAGCAGTTGGTCCACACGCGTCCGGCCTTGATCTCGCGGCCGAGACGGTAGGCGAGGTTGCCGTTGCGGGACCACACGCCGGCTCCGAGGCCGTAGAGGGTGTCGTTGGCGATCTTCACGGCCTCCTCGGGGGAGTCGAAGGTGGTGACCGAGACGACCGGGCCGAAGATCTCCTCCTGGAAGATCCGCATGTCGTTGGTGCCCTTGAAGACGGTCGGCTCGATGTAGTAGCCGCCCTCCAGACCGGGGACCGTGCGGGGACCGCCGCCGGTGAGGAGCTCGGCGCCCTCCTGCTTGCCGATGTCGATGTAGGACAGGATCTTCTCGAACTGGTCGTTGCTGGCCTGAGCGCCGATCATGGTCTCCGGGTCGAGCGGGCTGCCGCCCTTGATGGCCTTGGTGCGCTCCAGGGCCCGGGCCATGAACTCGTCGTAGATCGAGGAGGCGATCAGGGCCCGGGACGGGCAGGTGCACACCTCGCCCTGGTTCACCGCGAACATCACGAAGCCCTCGACCGCCTTGTCCAGGTAGTCGTCGTCGGCGGCCATGACGTCGTCCAGGAAGATGTTCGGGCTCTTGCCGCCCAGCTCCAGGGTGACCGGGATGATGTTCTCGGACGCGTACTGCATGATCAGGCGGCCCGTGGTGGTCTCACCGGTGAAGGCGATCTTGGCGATGCGCGGGCTGGAGGCGAGCGGCTTGCCGGCCTCGACGCCGAAGCCGTTGACCACGTTGACCACACCCGCCGGGAGCAGGTCGGCGATCAGCTCGATGACCTTCAGCAGGCTGACCGGGGTCTGCTCGGCCGGCTTGATGACCACGCAGTTGCCCGCCGCCAGGGCCGGGGCGAGCTTCCAGGCGGCCATGAGGATGGGGAAGTTCCACGGGATGATCTGGCCGACCACGCCCAGCGGCTCGTGGAAGTGGTAGGCGACGGTGTTCTCGTCGATCTCGCCGACGGTGCCCTCCTGGGCGCGCACCACGCCGGCGAAGTAGCGGAAGTGGTCGACGGCGAGCGGGATGTCGACGTTGAGGGTCTCGCGGACGGGCTTGCCGTTCTCCCAGGTCTCGGCCACGGCGAGCATCTCGAGGTTCTCCTCGACCCGGTCCGCGATCCGGTTGAGGACGGCGGCCCGCTCGGCGACGGAGGTGCGGCCCCACTTGTCGGCCGCGGCGTGGGCGGCGTCCAGGGCCAGCTCGATGTCGGCCGCGGTCGAGCGGGCGACCTCGCAGAAGACCTTTCCGTTCACCGGTGAGGGGTTCTCGAAGTACCGGCCCTCCACGGGGGCGACCCAGTCGCCGCCGATGAAGTTGTCGTATCGCGGGGCGAAGCTGACGATGCTGCCGTCCGTTCCCGGCTGCGCGTACACCATGACGGCTCTCCTCGAAGGCGATGGCGATGGTGAGTGCTGTGGTTACGACGGCCCGCGCCGTCGTGGTGTGCCTCACTGTGGGCCCGCGAGGTTGGCGCAAGGTTGGCGCCGCCCGTGCGCCGGTGGGAGGCCAAGTCGCGCAGGATGGCGGTCAGTCGCGCAGGGCGGCGGTCAGCCGGCCGGCCGCGATCGCGCGGCGTGCGTCGCCCGGACCGAGCAGGCGCAGCGCGTGCTCGTGCACCTCCGCGTCGTACGGCGCCCGCTCGCCGTAGCGCAGGGCGTGCTCCGGGCGGGTGCTCGTGAGGACCGCCTCCCGGACGGCCACTTCCAGGCGGATGCGCCACTCCCCGATGCCCGGCGCCTCGGACCGGGGCAGCAGCGGACCGCGGTAGAGGCCCAGGGCGGTCTCCGTGTCACCGCGCTCCAGCGCGCGCAGCACGTCGACGGCGTCGCAGGACACGGGTGTGGTGAGCGCGTAGCGGCGGGGGGCGACGCCGCCGCCGAGGGCGCGGCGCAGGTGGGAGATCTCCGCCTTGAAGGTGGAGGCGGTGACGGGCCGGTCCCCGTACAGGGCCTCGCGCAGCCTCTCCGGTGAGAAGCCGTCAGGTTCCAGCGCGAGAAGGGTCAGGATCTCCAGCTGACGGGGGCGCAGGGTGAGGGGCACGCCCTCGCACACGGCCCTCTCCTCGCCCAGGCAGGTCACCCGCACCCGGGGTGCGTTCTTCTGGAGGTGGCGGGGCGGTTCGGCGCGGAGCCTGGCCTCGATGGCGGACACCAGACCGCGCACGGTGGACATGGCCAGGGGGTTCGAACGGTCCCAGGTGGTGGACAGGTCCAGGACGCCGAGGACGCGTCCGTCGAAGCCGCGGATCGGGGCGCAGTAGCAGACCCAGCCGTGCAGCGCGGTCACCAGGTGTTCGGCCGAGAAGACGGTGCTGGGGCGTCCGGTGCGCAGCGCGAGGGACAGGGCGTTGGTGCCCATGGCCTGCTCGTCCCACCGTCCGCCGGGCGCGAAGTTGACCCGCTCGGCCCGCTTCCGCATGGTCCGGCCGCCGCAGGTCCACAGGATGGTCCCGGACTCGTCGGTGACCGCGGTGACGAATCCCGCGTCGTCGGCGATGCTGCGCAGCTCGTCGGCGAGGTCCTCGACCGGCCGGCGCAGCGGCGAGCCGGCCCAGCGGTGGTGCACCGCGCCCCCCTCGGTGACCGGGGCGCTGTCCCGGGTGGGGTCCACGCTGACCAGCGAGCGCACCCAGGACTCGGCCACCTCGTGGCGCAGCGCTCCGCCGGCGTGCGGCACCGAACCCGCGGCCTTCAGCCGGGGCACCACACGAGACCACTCGTCCTCCAGCGTGGCCCTGCGGCGCCGGAGATCACTGCGCTGTGACATGTGTGCTTCCCCTGATGCGGAACGGGGACAATCGGTTATTGTCGTCAGGACTACACAACGTGCACCTGCCCGGTCGGGCAGGTCTCCCCGTCCGAATGGACAGGTGCCGCGTCCAGGCTCGCCCGCCTAGCTTGGTCCGCGGTTGGGCGACAGTGTTATCGGTGGATAACGCAGAAAATCAAGGTTTCGCACGCGTTGCGAGCTTCACTGTCTCTGGAGGTCGCATGTCGCTTACGTCCGGCGTCATGATGACCAGCGGTAATGAATCGAGTGTCGACTGGAGCCGCGACGCGTACCAGTGCGAGCTGCTGGGGCCGCAGAAGACCGGGACCGACGCCGTCCGCCGGTCCGCGCGGCTGGCCAAGTTCCATGTGCCCGAGGTCGTCTTCGGGCCCGGTTCGCTGGCCGAGATCGGCCACTGTGCGCTGCGGCTGGGCGGTCGCCGGCCGTTCCTCGTCACCGACCCGGGGCTGATCGAGGCGGGGTGGGTGGACGAGGCGGTCGGCCATCTGCGCAGGGTCGGGCTGCGGCCCGTCGTGTGGCACGACGTGACGCCCAACCCCAAGGACCACGAGGTCGAGGCAGGTTTCCAGCAGTACGCGGCCAGCGGTTGCGACGTGATCGTGGGGCTGGGCGGCGGCTCCGTCATCGACGCGGCCAAGGGCGTGGCGATCCTGTCGAGCAACGGCGGGCGCATCCTCGACTACGGGGGCGTGGACCAGGTCGGCCTGCCGATCCCGCCCACCGTGATGGTGCCCTCCACGTCGGGCACCGGGGCGGACGTGTCGCAGTTCGCCGTCATCACCGACACCACCGAACACATCAAGGTCACCATCGTGAGCCGCACGCTGGTGCCGGAGATCTCGGTGATCGACCCGCGCCTGCTGACCACCATGCCGGACTGGCTCAACGCGGCGACCGGTCTGGACGCCCTGACGCACGCCATCGAGGCGTTCGTGTCCCGGGCGCACAGCCCGCTCACCGACAGCCACGCGCTCCACGCGGTCGAGCTGATCACCGGCAACCTGGTGCGCACTCAGGTGCAGCCGAAGAACTTCACCGCCCGGCTCGCCATGGCCCAGGCCTCCCTGGAGGCCGGCATGGCCTTCACCAACGCGATCCTCGGGGCGACGCACGCCATGAGCCACCAGGTCGGCGGCCTGCTCGACGCCCCGCACGGCGTCGTCAACGGCGTGCTCCTGCCGCATGTCATCCGGTTCAACGCCGAGGCGTGGCCGGAACGGTTCGTCGCGCTCGGCGCGGCCGCCGGCATCCCGACCGCCGGCGTGCCGCCCCAGGAGGTGGCCGCGCAGCTCGCGGAACTGGTCCGCGCGCTGGCGGACGACGTCGGCGTCCCGAAGGGCCTGGCCAGCCTCGGCGTCGCGGAGTCGGACGTGCCCATGCTGGCCCGCACCACGCTGAAGGACGCCTGCATGGCCACCAACCCCAGGGACGTCGACGTGCGGGACATCGAGACGCTGTTCCGCGCGGCACTGTGAGGCGGTACCGGTGAGCGTCCCCGAACAGCCCGCGCAGGCTGCCGATCTGGGAGTGCTCACGGGACTGCGCTCGGGCAAACGCTCGTACTACCCGGCGTATGTGCGCTCCACCGAGCGGCTGGAGAGGACCGTGGAGGCACTCGACGGGATCTCCCGCGCCCTGGTGCGCACGGCGGAGGGGCCGCGCGCCCTGGTCGAGACGGTCGTGCGCACCGCCGCCGAGCATCTGCAGGCGCGCTGGCTGCTGCTGGCCGTGGCGGACGGAGCGCTGCGCGCCGCCCGGCCGCGGTTCCTGCTGTACGCCGACGACGTGCTGATCGACGACGAGACCCGGGTGCCGGCCGAGGCACGGGAACACCTGCACGTGCTGCGCACCCGGCCGTGGGAGGCCGAGACGCCGGGCGGCGGACCGGGGTGGGTGCGCGCCCCGATGACCCTGGACGGCGAACCGGTCGGCGGGATCGCGGCACAGCCCGGCGCCGGCGTCGAGGTGGCCGACACCGACCTGGCGATCCTCAGGGTCCTGGCCAACCAGGCCGCCGTCGCCGTGCACAACACGTTCCTCTTCCACGCGGCGGCCACCCTGCGCGGACGCACGGAAGAGCTGTCCGAGGCGGCCGAGCAGCAGGCCCGCGATCTGGCGGCGCGCAACGCCGAGCTGGCCGAGACCCAGGCCCGGCTGCTCGGCGCGCTGCAGCGGCAGGCACTGGACGACGAGCGGCGCCGCATCGCGCGCGAACTGCACGACAGCGTCACGCAGTACGTGCTCAGCGCGGGCATGACCGTGGAGGTGTGCCGGGCGGAGCTGGAGGCTCTCGGCGGGCGGGCCAAGGAGATCGCCGAGCGGCTGGCCGAGGCCAAGGACCTCAACCGGCAGGCCGTGGAACGGCTGCGCGCCGCGATCTACGCGCTCCACCGCACCTCGCAGGAGCCCGCGGGGCCTCTCCCCGTGATGCTGGAGAGGCTCTCCACGGTGCATCTGACCACGGACCTCGACGTGCGGGTGCGGGTGGAGGGCAGCCCGCAGCCGCTCCCGCCCGAGGCCGAGCAGTCGCTCCTCCGGCTGACCGGCGAGGCCCTGTTCAACTCCGCCACGCACGGCAAGGCCGGCCGGGCGCTGGTCAGGCTGCGGTATCTGCCCGAGACCGTCGTGCTGACCGTCTCCGACGACGGCAGCGGCGACCCGGCCCAGCTGCGCCGCGCCCTGCGGCTGTCGCGGGCCACCGATCTGTCGGGGCGTCACCGGGGACTGGCCAACATGGTCACCAGGGCGGAGGAGCTGGGCGGCAGACTGTCCATCCGCCGGTCGGGAATGGGGGGCGTCCTGCTGCGGGTCGAGGTCCCGCTGCCGGTGCCGGAGATCGCCGGAGATCAAGGAGGCAGCCGATGACGACTGAGCGCCGGACGACGGCTCCCACGACGGCCCAGCGGATCGTCCTGGTCGACGACCACGCGATCGTCCGGCACGGGCTGCGCTCGATCCTGGAGCGGGAGAGCGACCTGGAGGTGGTCGGGGAGGCCAGTACGGCCGCCGAGGCGATCGCCGTCGTGGAGCGGACGCACCCGTCGATCGTGCTGCTGGACCTCAAGCTGTCGACGGGAGCCGACACCGAGGGCCTGGAGCTGTGCGCGAAGCTGACCGAGCGTCACCCGGGACTCGCCGTGCTGGTGCTCACCACGTTCCTCGACGACTCCCTGGTGGTGGAGGCGATCCAGCACGGTGCGCGCGGCTATGTCGTCAAGGACGTGGACACCACCGAGCTGCTGCGCTCGATCCGCGCGGTGGCCCGCAACGAGAGCGCCTTCGACTCGCACGCGGCCGCGGCGATGGTGCGCTCCATGCGTGTGCAGCCCGAGCAACCCAGATTCACCGAACGGGAGTTGAGGGTCCTGAAGCTGCTCGCCCGCGGACTGAGCAACCGGGACATCGGGGCCGAGCTGTACATCTCGGAGACGACGGTGAAGTTCCACGTCCGCAACATCATGCGCAAGATGGACGCGGGCAGCAGGGCGGAAGTCGTGTACGAGGCGAGCAAGATGGGTGTGATCTGACGGCGGGGAAGGCCGGAGGACCAAGGACCAGGACCGGCGGCGGCCGGTCGCGGCTCCCGCGGCGTGTGCCGGACCGGCCGCCCACGGCGGGAGGACCGGGCGGCGGCCCTCGCCCTGCTGGGGCCGGCGACTCGCACAGGGAGGACGAGGAGGACGCCCACCGCGGCGGAGGCGGCCGGGGATCAGCCCTGTTCGAGGACCAGCCAGCCGCCGTGGTACGAGGCGACGGAGAACCGGCACCCGGTGCGGCGGCCCAGTTCGGTGAGCTGGTCCTGGTCGAAGCACCGCACGTGCCCGTACGCGGCGGTCGGCTCGTCCTCGTACGGCACGGCGATGACGACCCGTCCGCGCGCCAGCCGCAGCGCCTCCCGCACGACGGCGTCGCCGTGCCGGGCATCGAGGTGCTCCAGCACATGGATGACGGTGACGGTGTCCACCGAGCGGGACGGCAGAGGCACCCGTGCCGCGTCGCAGGTCAGCGTGGAGAGCCGCAGGTCCATCGAGCGGGCCACGGCGTCCAGCAGCCGCATGGTCCCCCCGGCGAGGTCCGAGGCGGTCACCGTGTACCTCTGCCGCTCGGCGAACAGCAGGGGCAGGAAGCCGAAGCAGGAGCCGAGGTCCAGCACTCTGCCCGGGGGAACCAGGTCCAGGGCGTGCCGGTACACCGGTGCGAACCCGGCGATCGACGAGTGCCCGGCCGGTTCGGGGGTGTGCCACAACTGCCGGATGCGGGCGAGGGTGTTGCCGTAGAACGTGGTCCAGGCGGGCAGCGGCCCGTCCACGCAGGAGCGCACCACCCCGGTGAAGACGCGCTCGAAGACATCGCTGCCGGACAGCCATCCGGGTGCGAACAGCTCCTCGGCGAGCAGTCCGGCCAGGTCGTTGTCGAGCCTCTCGGGAGGGATCGAGTGGCCGAGTTCGACGCGGCGGCCGCGGCGGCGCAGGGTGAAGTGCTCGGTACGGACGATGGGGTGGGGCACCGGGCCGTTCGTGTCGTCCGTACGGCGGTCCGTACCGTCCGTACGGCGGTCGCGGACCACCCGGACCAGATGATCGGTGTACTGGCCCGCCGGGTGCGGAGCCAGGGGGTCGATACGGCGTGCCGCGGCGGCGATGCGGAGGCTGGGAACGCTCATTGCCCGGTCGCCTCCATCGCCATCCGGTGGGCCGTGCGCTGGAGGCCGGCGAGGTCGGAGACCACCTGGACACGGTCGCAGTACTCCGCGTAGCGGGGCAGGTCGCAGGAGCCGAGACCCCAGGAGTAACGGGGTTCGGGGGTCAGCCAGATGGTCCGGCGCACCCGGCGCGTGATCTCCTCGAACACCTCGGTCCTCGGGTCGTTGCCGTTGCCGCGGCCGTCGCCCAGCACCAGCAGGGTCGTCCGCCGGCCCAGCGCGGGGGCGTGCTCGGCCAGCAGCAGCTCGAAGGTGCGGCCGTAGTCGGAGTTCGCGTCCACGTCGAGCAGCCCGCCGGCGGGCAGCCCGTCGAAGACCAGTCCGAGCGCCCGCTCCAGCGGATGCTCGGCGAACAGTTCGGTGATCTCGATGGGCTCGTCGACGAAGGCGTAGCTGCGGACCTGCCCGAACAGGGACTGCAGACCGTGCACCAGGTGCAGGGTGAAGCGCGCGGTGGCCCGCACGGACAGCGAGACGTCCGTCAGGACCACCAGGCGGGGTCTGTCCTCGGCGCGGGTGACGGTGACCGGACGGAAGGGTACGCCGTCGTAGCGCATGTTCCGGCGCATGGTGCGGCCGGGGTGGACGCGGCCGTGCGGTGTGTCGCGTTTCCGGCTCGTGAGGGCGCCGTGCAGGGAGCGGCCGATCCGGCGCAGCGCCTCCTCCAGCTGGGCGCGTTCGGCCTCGTCGACCGTCTCGAGGCGGGCGCGTTCGGCGATCCGGGAGGACTCCACGGCCACCGACTGGAGCTCGGCCAGCCGGTCCAGATGGCGTTTCAGCAGCTCGGGCAGGTTCTCGATGACACCGGCCAGCTGCCGCCGCAGCGCGCTGAGCTCCTGCTCGTCGGGGTCGTCGCTGTCGTCCGCGAGCCAGCCGAGCAGGGCGTCCTGCTGGGCGACGGTCAGGGCCGTGTCGATCGGCTGCCCGGTCGCCGCCGCGAGCCGGCCCGGGACGCCGGCGCCGTGCAGCCGCTCGGTCTCCAGCTGGACGGAGGGGGCGGTGCTCTCGCCGCCGGCCGCGCCGTCCTTGGACAGGACGATCTCGTCGGTCATCGAGGCCAGGTCGATCTTGTTGGCCTCCTGATGGAGGTTGTACCGCTGGGCCAGGTCCTGCTGGTCGAAGAAGTCCCGGATGTCGGACGGCTTGCCGTGGCTGTGCCCCTGCTGGGGGGTCTCGGACGGCTCGTCGGAGACGGTGAAGGACTCCAGCTCCCCGGTGTCGGTCAGGTCGTCGTGCTCATGGCTGTGGCCGTGGCCGTCGGACGCGCCGTTCACCGGGCGGAGCGAGAAGAACGCGGTGAACAGGTCGTCGAACAGCGCGTGGTCACGCCGGTCCTTCACCAGCGTCATGCGCAGCGCCTCCCGCAGCGTCTCCCGCCCGCCGAGCACGCCGGGCTGGGCCGCCCCGCGCATGGCGTCCATCGCCTCCGACACGGAGACCCGCAGCCCGAACAGCCGCAGCAGGCGGACGAACCGGTGCACACCCGCTTCCATGCCCGCCTCCCGTGTCAGCCGGTGCGCCGCCGGGTGACGGCGGCGAAGGCGCGGGCGCCCTGTCCGCCGCCGGGTACGGGGCGGTGGGTCGGACCGGGGCCGGGGGCGCCGTAGTAGTTCTCGTCGTGCCGGCCCTGCCGGTCCATGGCGGCCCGGACCGCGCGGCCGTCCACCTCGGGAAGCTGGTCGTGGTCGTGGTGGTGGCCGTCGGGGTGAGAGTGATGACCGTGCCCGTCGTGGTGATGGTGGTGGCCGTGCCCGTCGTGGTGATGGCCGTGCCCGTCGTGGTGGTGGCCCGGCCGGGGCAGGACGCGGTTGGGGTCGACCAGGCGCGGCAGGACGTCCAGGGCGCGGTGCAGGTCGCGCTCGTACTTGAGGACGACGTTGGCCGTGTCGGCGAGCACCGCCGGGTCGAGTTCCTCGACGCCGAGCACGGCGAGGGTGCGGGCCCAGTCGACGGTCTCGGAGATGCTGGGGTTCTTGCGCAGGTTCAGGTCGCGCAGGCCGCGCACCACCTCGACCAGCCGGCGGGCGGCGGCCTCCGGCAGCCCGGTGTTCTTCGACCGCACGATCTCCAGCTCCCGTTCGGCGTCCGGGTAGTCCAGGAAGAGGTGCAGGCAGCGCCGCTTGAGGGCGGCGGACAGGTCACGGGTGTTGTTGGAGGTGAGGACGACGTACGGCGGGACCTTCGCGGTGTACGTGCCGATCTCCGGCACCGACACCTGGTACTCGGCCAGGCACTCGAGGAGCACGGCCTCCAGGGCCTCGTCCGCCCGGTCGACCTCGTCGATCAGCAGGACCGCCGGCTGCTCGCCGCGGATCGCCTCCAGCAGCGGGCGCGGGGCGAGGAAACGGTCGGAGAAGAACACGCTGTCCTGCTCCTCGATCCGCTGGACGGCCGAGGCCAGATCGGGGGCGTCGGCGGTGAGGTCGCCGATCTTGTCGCGGAGCATCTGGGTGTACAGCAGCTGCTTGCCGTAGTCCCACTCGTACAGCGCCCTGCTCTCGTCCTGGCCCTCGTAGCACTGCAGGCGCAGCAGGCGGCGCCCGGTGACGGCGGCGAGCGTCTTGGCGAGCTCGGTCTTGCCGACGCCGGCCGGGCCCTCCAGGAGCACCGGCTTGTCGAGGCGGGTCAGCAGGAACACGGTGGTGGCCAGGCGCCGGTCGGCGATGTAGCCGTGCCCGGCGAACCGCTCGACGACCTCGTCGACCGAGGCGAACGCCGGAGTGTCGGAATTCTGGGGTGTGGCGGGCACGCGGGTCCTCCGTCCGATGGGGCGGGAGCGGGGGCGACCTCCCAGTGCGGCCCCCGCTCCCGAGCGCGAGGTGCTCAGCCGAGCAGGTCGTCCAGGTCGCCGTTCATGCAGTGCTCGACGACCGGCCGGACGGTGTCGAACGTGCACTCCTTGGCGTTGCCCGGCGTGCAGGCGTCACCGAGGACGTGGCGCGTGATGCGGTCGACGTCGGCCGCGTCACCCTTGATCACCTTGGCCTGCTCGTAGAACTTCGTCGGGCCCTGGCCGAGCCGGTTCTTGGAGTACGTGTCCTGCTTGACGTCGGTGAACTTCTCCGGGATGCCGACGTCCCGCAGCAGCCGGATGCCCGCGGCGAGCGCGGCCTCGGCCGCCTGGACCTTGGTCATGCCGTGGGTGTCGACGCCCATGGCCTCGGCGATGTCCGCGAACCGCTCGTAGTTGGTGGGCATGTTGAACGCCCACACACGGGGCAGCGCGATGGCGTTGTTGAGGCCGTGGTGGGTGTCGTAGAAGGCGCTGACGGCGTGCGAGATGGAGTGGATGATGCCGAGGCCGCCGGAGTTGAACGCCTGCGCCGCGATGTACTGGGCGTACATCATGCCCTCACGCCCGGCCAGGTCCTGGCCGTTCCACACCGCCTGCCTCAGGTGACGGGCCGTGAGCCGGATCGCGTGCAGCGCGTTGCCCAGCGACGGCTGGAAGTTGAGCCGGGAGACATAGGGCTCGGAGGCGTGCGCCAGGACGTCGAAGCCGCACTGTGCCGTGTAGTCGAGCGGGCAGTCGTAGTACAGCGTGGGGTCGTCGATGGCGAGCGTGGCCACGGAGGCGTCGTCGAAGGCGACGTACTTGTGCGGGTTGTCGGGGTCGGTGGTCGTGTCGGTGATGACGTACGCCCAGGAGGTCTCCGAACCGGTGCCGGCCGTGGTGGAGACCGCGATGTGCGGCGGGTTCTTGGGGTTCTCGGACTTGTTGAAGCCCTCGAACTCGTTGACGTTGCGGCCGTCGTGGGCCACCGAGATGCGGGCGCCCTTGCAGGCGTCGTGCGAGGAGCCGCCGCCGATGGAGACGAACGAGTCGCACTTGTTCTCCTGGTACAGCGCCACGGCGTCCATGACGTTGTAGTCCTTGGGGTTCGACTCGACCTTGTCGTACACCACGACCTCCAGGCCGTGGTACTTCATCGACTCGACGATCTTGTGCACGGTGTCGCTGCCGCGCAGACCCGTCGTCATCACCAGCGTGCGCTTGAAGCCCAGCTTCTTGGCCTCGGGGCCGATCAGCTCATGGGCGCCCGGGCCCATGAGCGCCCGCGGGAAGGGATGGAATTCCTTGATCGGGAACGGCTTGAGAAGTTCTTCGACCTTCATGATCGGGACTTTCCTCTCCGCGCGGAGGACCGCGCGTACTGCGTCGACTGCTCCCCGGGGCTGCTCTTGAGCGCCGTCTGTGGTGCGGTGCCCGGCATGTGCGCTCGGCTGCGCTCGAGCAGGGGGATCCCCGTGGTGGAGCACGGACGGCCCGGGTGGGGCACGGACGTGCCGGAGTGCGTGGCGTGACTCACCTTCCGCCGAACACGGGGCGGGACGACACCGGCCGCCCGGACGGCAGCGGAGCGCGAACGGACGGGAAGCACCCTGTCCGATCGGACAGGACACGCGGCGGACACCGGTGCCGGCGGTGACCCACCTGTCCGACCGGACAGGGCGAGGACGGCCGGAAGCAGGGCGAGACGCGACCGGAGACCTCCGTAGCGTCGAGTACTGGCCGGTCACTGCACGGCGGTACCGGACTGCCCTTCATCTCGCGGCATTTCCCGCGAGTCCTGCATTTCCCGCAATTCCTGCAATTCCCGCACTTCCCGTCCGTACAGGAGATGTGCCATGAACGAGAACCAGCTGATCAGCGCCGAGCCGGACACCGCCGTCGACGAGGTGATCGAGGAAGTCCTCGTCGAGGAGGTGTCGATCGACGGCATGTGCGGCGTCTACTGAGGCCGGCCGCCATGCCCTCCCCCTCGGCCACCCCGGACGGCACGGTGTTCGACGCGACGCGGCCCTACCGGCTGAATCCCTCCGTCGCGCTGCGTCCCGAGCCGTTCGGGGCCCTCGCCTACCACTTCGGCAACCGCCGGCTGTCCTTCCTGAAGGCACCGGAACTCGTCGACCTGGTCCGGGGACTCGACCGCCACCCCAGCGTCGGGGCCGCCCTGGCCGAGGTGCCCGACGCCCGGCGGGACGCCTTTCTGCGGGCGCTGGCCTCGCTGGCCGCCGCCGACATGATCGTTCCCCAGCGCAGTGGAACCGGAGCACGGTGATGACCACCCTGCACGACCCCCCGCCCGCCGCACAGCGGGTCCCCGCCCTCGTCGAGCAGTTCAAGGGCGGCCTGCACGCCCCGATCTGCCTGACCTGGGAGTGGACGTACGCCTGCAACCTGTCCTGCGTCCACTGCCTGTCCTCGTCCGGGCGGCGCGACCCCCAGGAGCTGTCCACGGACGAGATCAAGTCCGTGATCGACGAGCTCCAGCGGATGCAGGTGTTCTACATCAACGTCGGCGGCGGCGAGCCCACGGTCCGCCCCGACTTCTGGGAGCTGCTCGACTACGCGATCGCCCACCAGGTGGGCGTGAAGTTCTCCACCAACGGCGTGCGTCTGAGTCCCGAGCGGGCCCGGCGCCTGGCCGCCACCGACTACGTCGACGTGCAGATCTCCCTCGACGGGGCCACCCGCGAGGTCAACGACGCGGTCCGCGGCCCCGGTTCGTACGACATGGCCGTGCGCGCCATGGAGAACCTCGCGGAGGCGGGCTTCGCCGACTTCAAGATCTCGGTGGTGGTGACACGCCAGAACGTCGCGCAGCTCGACGACTTCGCCGCACTCGCCGACCGGTACGGCGCCCAGCTGCGGATCACCCGCCTCAGGCCGTCGGGGCGCGGCGCGGACGTGTGGGACGAGCTGCACCCCACCGCCGAGCAGCAGCGCGAGCTCTACCACTGGCTGGTCGGCCACGGGGAGAAGGTGCTCACCGGGGACTCGTTCTTCCACCTCAACGCACTGGGCTCGACGCCCATCCCGGGCCTCAACCTGTGCGGCGCCGGACGGGTGGTCTGCCTGATCGACCCCGTGGGCGACGTCTACGCCTGCCCGTTCGCCATCCATGACGCGTTCCGGGCGGGGAACGTCCGCTCGGCCGGCGGCTTCGAGCGGGTGTGGCGTGAGTCGGACCTCTTCGCCGACCTGCGCCGCCCCTCCTCCGGCGGGGCCTGCTCGGGCTGCCCGGCGTACGACACCTGCCAGGGCGGCTGCATGGCCGCGAAGTTCTTCACGGGCCTCCCGCTGGACGGCCCGGACCCGGAGTGCGTCAAGGGCCACGGCGCCGCCGCGCTCTCGACGGTCGACCCGGACGCACTCCCGCGTCAGGGCAACGACCACTCGCACCGCACCGTGCCCCTGGGCATGCCCACCGTGCGGTCCCGCCGCCCGGACCGCTTCTGCGACGAGAGCCCCCTGGCCGGTCTTGACCTGATGTGAACGGCCGTACGACCTCCCCCGGACCCTCGGCTCCACCCGGGCAGGGGGATCCCCACGGCCGGCCCGAGACGACGAAAGAGGATGACATGAGCGGGTGGATCGAGACGGTCGCGGAAGCCCAGCGGCTGGCGAGGAAGCGGCTGCCGAAATCCGTCTACAGCGCGCTGCTCGCCGGTTCCGAGAAGGGCGTGTCGTACGACGACAACACCACCGCCTTCGGCGAGCTGGGCTTCGCCCCGCACGTGGCCGGGCTGTCGGCCAAGCGCGACCAGGCCACGACCGTCATGGGACAGCAGATCTCCCTGCCGGTGATCATCTCCCCGACCGGTGTGCAGGCGGTGCACCCGGACGGCGAGGTGGCCGTCGCCCGCGCCGCCGCCGCGCGGGGCACGGCGATGGGGCTCAGCTCGTTCGCCAGCAAGCCGCTCCAGGAGGTCGTGGAGGTCAATCCGCAGACGTTCCTCCAGGTGTACTGGATGGGCTCCAAGGACGCGATGGCCCGGCGCCTGGAGAACGCCCGCGACGCCGGCGCCAAGGGGCTGATCGTCACCCTCGACTGGTCCTTCTCCTACGGCCGGGACTGGGGCAGCCCCAGGATTCCGGAGCGGCTGACCCTGAAGGAGATGGTGCGCTTCGCACCCGAGGCACTGGCCCGCCCGGCCTGGCTGTGGGACTTCGTCAAGTCCCGCCGGCTTCCGGACCTGAAGGTGCCCAACATCGTCGATCCCGGCCAGGAGGCGCCCACGTTCTTCGGCGCCTACGGCGAGTGGATGGCGACGCCCCCGCCGTCCTGGGACGACGTGCGCTGGCTGCGCGAGCAGTGGGACGGGCCGTTCATGCTCAAGGGGATCTGCCGGGTGGACGACGCCCTGCGCGCGGTCGACGCCGGGGTCACCGCGATCTCGGTGTCCAACCACGGCGGGAACAACCTCGACGCGACCCCGGCGCCGATCCGCGCCCTGCCCGCCATCGCGGACGCGGTGGGCGACCAGGTCGAGCTGCTTCTCGACGGCGGCGTCCGGCGCGGCAGCGACGTGGTCAAGGCGCTGGCGCTCGGCGCCAGGGCGGTGATGATCGGACGCGCCTACCTGTGGGGCCTGGCGGCCAATGGACAGGCCGGGGTGGAGAACGTCCTCGACATCCTGCGCCGCGGCATCGACTCGGCCCTGCTCGGGCTCGGGCGCTCGTCCGTCCACGAACTGACCCGCGACGACGTGGTGATCCCGCCCGGGTTCACCCGGACGCTGGGAGCGGTCTGAGGTGAGCGCCGGCCACGGGGGTGCGCCGTGACGTTCCGCCTCGCGAACCAGGTCTGGCCGGACCTGGCCCGGCGCCGCCCCCTGGTGCTGCTGCCGCTGGGGTCCTGCGAGCAGCACGGCCCGCACCTTCCGCTGGACACCGACACCGCGGTCGCCTCCGAGGTCGCCGAGCGGACCGTGGTGCGGCTCGCCGGAGAGGTGGACGTGCTGGTCGCCCCGGCGCAGCCGTACGGCGCCAGCGGCGAGCACGAGGGCTTCCCCGGCACGGTGTCCGTCGGCCACGACGCGCTGCGCCTGCTGGTCATCGAGATCGGCCGCTCGCTGCTGCGCTGGGCGGACCGACTGCTCGTGGTCAACGGGCACGGCGGCAACCTGGTGAGCCTGGCCGAGGCGGTCACCGGTCTGCGCGGCGAGGGCCGCGACGCGGCCTGGTGGCCGTGCCTGCCGCCCGGCCCCGGTGCCGACGCCCACGCCGGGCGCACCGAGACCTCGATGATGCTGCGGCTGCGGTACGCGGCCGTGCGCGCCGAGCAGGCCGTCGCCGGGCCCACCGACCCCGTCCATCTGCTGATGGACCGTCTGGTCGCCGAGTCCGTGCGCGGGGTGAGCCCGTCGGGCGTCCTCGGCGACCCCGCCGGGGCCAGCGCGAGCGAGGGCGAACGGCTCCTGGACCGGATGGCGGACCGCCTCGCCGAGGACATCCGCGCCTGGCGGGTGGGCGAACGGGGACGGCTCGGCCCTCCCGCCGGGAAGCCGGCCGCCGCCCCCGCGGGGAGCGGGCGATGACCGGCCGGCGGGTGGCCGTCGTCACCGGCGCCGCCCGGGGCATCGGCGCCGCGACGGTACGGCGGCTGGCACGCGACGGCTGGGCCGTGGTGGCGGTGGACCGCTGCGCGGACGACCCCGACGTGCCCTATCCGCTGGCCGAGCCCCGCCGGCTGGACCTCCTGGCGCGGGAGTTCCCCCTGGTCCGTGCGGTCCGCGCCGACGTGCGCGACACCGCCGCGCTGCACCGCGCGGTGGAGCTGGCCGAAGAGGAGTTCGGCGGTCTCGACGCCGCCGTGGCCGCCGCCGCGGTGATCCTCGGCGGCGGCCCGGTGTGGGAGCAGACCGACGCCCAGTGGCGGACCCTGTTCGACGTGGACGTCATGGGCGTGGTCAACCTCGCCCGTGCCGCCGTACCGGCCCTGCTGCGCGGGCCGCATCCCCGGCACGGCCGTTTCGTCGCCCTCGCCTCGGCCGCCGCCCACCGCGGTCTGTGGGGCCTGGGCGCCTACTGCGCGGCCAAGCACGCCGTGGTCGGCCTGGTGCGCGGCCTCGCCTGCGACCTGCGGGACACCGGCGTGACCGCGGTCGCCGTCTCGCCGGGCTCGACCCGCACGGACATGCTGCGGGCCACGGCCGGCCTCTACGGCCTGCCCGACGCCGACGAGCTCGCCGCCCGGCAGCTCACCGGGCGCCTGCTGGAGCCCGAGGAGGTGGCCGCCGCGGTGGCCTGGGCCTGCTCGCCCGACTCCTTCGCGCTCACCGGTTCCGTACTGCACGCGGACGGAGGGTTCACCGCATGACACACGGCATGACGACACACGCACCGCGCACACCGGCACCTCCGCGGGGCATCCGGCTCACCGCTCCGCCGGACACCGCTCTGCCGGCCGGCTTCACGGTCGAACTCGCGGCCGACACGCACCGGTCGAAGGACGGACGGCTGGTGCTCGGCGGTTCGCCGCTGCGCCTGCTGCGGCTGACCGCCCCGGCGGCCCGCCGCCTGGACGGGGGCCGGCTCACGGTCACGGACCCGGCGAGCGGCGTACTCGCGCGACGGCTGCTCGACACCGGGATCGCGCATCCGCGCCCCGCGCCGGTGCCGGTGGCCGACACCACCGTGGTGATCCCCGTCCGCGACCGCGCCGACCAGCTCGACCGGCTGCTGACCGCCCTGCGCGCCGACCCGCCGACCTCGCGCCTGCCGGTCCTGGTCGTGGACGACGGCTCCGCCGACCCCGCGGCCCTGGCCCGGGTGGCCCGCGTCCATGACGCCGAGCTGCTGACCCACCCGCGCAACCTCGGCCCGGCGGCGGCCCGCAACACCGGCCTGCGGCACGCCCGCACCCCGTACGTGGCGTTCTGCGACTCCGACGTGGTCCCCGAACCCGGCTGGCTCGCGCTCCTGCTGGCACAGTTCACCGACCCCGCGGTGGCGCTCGCCGCCCCCCGCGTGGTCGCGCTGCCCGTGTCCGCGCCGGGGCTCCTGGACCGGTACGAGGAGAAGCGCTCGCCGCTGGACATGGGGGACAGGGAGGGGCCGGTCGTGCCGGTGTCCGCGCTGTCGTACGTGCCCAGCGCGACCGTCGTGGTCCGCCGGTGTGCCGTCGGCGCGGGCTTCGACGAGGACATGCGGGTCGGGGAGGACGTCGATTTGTGCATGCGGCTGCACGAGGCCGGCTGGCGGCTGCGGTACGTCCCCGCCGCGCGCGTGGGCCACCGGCACCGCACCGACCTGCGCGGCTGGCTCGCCCAGCGGGCCGGATACGGCACCAGCGCCGCCGACCTGGCGCTGCGTCACCCCGGCCAGGTGCCGCCCCTGTACGCCGCTCCCTGGTCGCTCGCCGCCTGCGCCCTGCTGCTGCGCGGCAGGCCGCTCCCGGCGGCCGCGGCGGCGGCCCTGACCGCGGTGACCGCCGTACGGGTGGCCCGCCGGATGCCCGACGCCGACAACCCGCCCCGGGCGGGAGCGCTGCTGTCCCTCGCCGCGCTGCGCGGCACCGCCGAGCAACTGCTGCGCTGCGCCACCCGGCACCACTGGCCCGTCGCGGTGACCGCCGCCGTGGCGAGCCGCCGTGTGCGGCGTGTGCTGATCGTCGCGGCCGTCGCCGAGGGGCTGGCCGACCACCGCCGCTCGGGCAGCTCGCTCTCACCCCTCGCCCATGCGGCGATCCGCCGCCTGGACGACCTCGCCTACGGCTGGGGCGTATGGCTGGGCGCCGCACGCCGCAGGACCACCGCGCCGCTGCGGCCACGCCTCGCCCTGCGTCTGGTGAGCCGCTGGACCGCCGGAGAACGGCCTTAGCGTCCCAGCAGGGCCCGAGCGCCCTGGCGCCGCGACAGGGCCCCGGCGCCAGGGCCGCGTCCGCCAACCTCCCGCCAACCCTCCTCGGTCATCGTTCCACCCCATGACGGCCGGCCGCTCTCCCCCGGCCCGGCACCTGTGCCGTCAGCACCCGTACCCCACTGGAGGATCCTGAATGTCTCCGCGCTCCGCCGACCACGCCCTGCCCGAGAATCCGCTCACGCCCCGGGACGCCGCCGTGTCCGGACCGGCGGAGCACGCCGCCGCCGACCGGCTGGCGTTCTGGGCGCAGCAGGCCGGGCAGCTGCACTGGGACACCGAGTGGGACCAGGTGCTGGACTGGTCCGACGCGCCCTTCGCCCGCTGGTTCACCGGCGGCAGACTGAACGTGGCGTACAACTGCGTCGACCGCCATGTCGAAGCCGGTTACGGCGACCAGGTCGCCTTCCACTGGGAGGGCGAGCCGGGCGACACCCGCACGATCACCTACGCCGAGCTGAGGCGTGAGGTCTGCCGGACGGCCAACGCCCTGCTCTCCCTCGGCCTGACCGCCGGCGACCGGGTCGCCATCCAGCTGCCGATGATCCCCGAGGCGGTCTTCGCCATGCTGGCCTGCGCCCGGCTCGGCCTCCCGCACAGCGTGGTGTTCGGCGGCTTCTCCCCGGCCGCCCTGCAGTCCCGTATCGAGGACGCCCAGGCCAGGCTGCTGATCACGTCGGACGGGCAGTACCGGCGGGGCAAGGCGGAGCCCATGAAGGCGAACACCGACGAGGCGACCAAGGACACCCCGAGCATCGAGCACGTCCTGGTGGTCCGGCGCACCGGCATCGACGTGCCGTGGACCGAGGGCCGCGACGTGTGGTGGCACGACCTGGTCGACGCCCAGTCCGACGAGCACACACCGGAGCCCTTCGACGCCGAGCACCCGCTGTTCATCCTCTACACGTCCGGTACGACGGGCAGGCCGAAGGGCATCCTGCACACCTCCGGCGGCTACCTCACCCAGGCCGCGTACACCCACCGCACCGTCTTCGGCCTCGACGCCGACACCGACGTCTACTGGTGCACCGCCGACATCGGCTGGATCACCGGGCACTCGTACATCGTGTACGGACCGCTCGCCAACCGGACGACCTCGGTCATGTACGAGGGGACGCCCAACACCCCGCACGAGGGACGGCACTTCGAGATCATCGAGCGGTACGGCGTCACGGTCTACTACACCGCCCCCACCCTCATCCGCACCTTCATGAAGTGGGGCGAGCACATCCCCGCCGGCCACGACCTGTCCTCGATCCGGGTGCTCGGCAGCGTCGGCGAACCCATCAACCCCGAGGCGTGGCGCTGGTACCGCGAGCACATCGGGGGCGGCAGGGCGCCGATCGTGGACACCTGGTGGCAGACCGAGACCGGCGCCGTCATGATCTCCCCCCTGCCCGACGGGCGGGCGGGGAAGCCCGGTTCGGCACAGACCCCCCTGCCGGGCCTGTCCGCCAAGGTGGTCGACGACCAGGGCCAGGAGGTCGGCAGGGGCGAGAGCGGCTACCTCGTCCTCGACCAGCCCTGGCCGTCGATGCTGCGCGGGATCTGGGGCGACGAGGAGCGCTACCGGGAGACGTACTGGTCCCGTTTCGCCGACCACGGCTACTACTTCGCCGGTGACGGCGCGCGCTACGACGAGGACGGGGACATCTGGCTGCTCGGCCGCGTGGACGACGTCATGAACGTGTCCGGGCACCGGATCTCCACCGCCGAGGTCGAGTCGGCGCTCGTCTCGCACCCCACGGTGGCCGAGGCCGCGGTGGTCGGCGCGTCGGACGCGACGACCGGACAGGCCATCGTCGCCTTCGTCATCCTGCGGGGCGGCGCCGCCGGGACCGAGGACGTGGCCGCGGCGCTGCGCGAGCACGTGGCCCGGGAGATCGGCCCGATCGCCAAGCCCCGCCAGATCATGGTGGTCCCCGAGCTGCCCAAGACCCGGTCCGGGAAGATCATGCGACGGCTGCTGCGCGACATCGCCGAGAACCGGGAGGTCGGCGACGTCACCACGCTCGCCGACGCGTCCGTGGTGGACCTGATCAACGCCGGCCTCAAGGGCGGGACGTCACAGGCCGGCTGACCGGCCGGCGTCGAGGGACGAGGAAGAGAGAGGACGCGGATGGCGCACAGCGGCCTGTCGTCCGGCCGGGTCGTGCTCCTCACCGGAGCGGGCGGTCCCGTCGCGGCGATGACGGAGAGACTGCTGGCACACGGCGCCCGGGTGGCGCTGGCCGGCGCCGTCGGCCACGGCGGGTGTGCCGCGACGGCTCCCGCGGGGGCCGTACTCGCCCTGCCGTGCGATCCCGGCGACCCCGCCGGCCTCGGCCGGGCCGTCGACACGGTCGTCGACCGTTTCGGGCGCCTCGACCACCTGGTGAACCTGGTCGCGGCCGGCCCCCGGACGACACCGCTGATGGAGCTGGACCCCCTGGCTCTGCGCGAGGTCCTCCAGCGGGACCTCGTCGTGCCGCTGGCCTGTGTGCAGCGTGCCCACCGGCGCTGGATGGCCGCGCACGGCGGATCGGTCGTCACCGTGGTCGCGGACGTCGTCCGGGACGGGGCGCGGGATGTGGCCCTGGCCGGACTGACCGAGCTCACCGAGTGGCTGGCGGCCGAACTGGCGCCCCGCGTCGACGTCCACACCCTCGTGCCCAGTCCGTCGATCGGCGCGGACGCGTACCGGACGGCGGTGGCCGACGCGCTGTGCGGCCTCCTGGCCCGCCGTCCGCACCGGGCGCACGGCCCGGTGCTGGTCCTGACCGAGGGACACGTCCGCCGGCCACGGGCCGCCTGACCGAAGAGCGCCGGCACCGGCGCATCCGGACACCACGCCCGGCCGGGCGGACGAACATCACGCCCGGCCGGGCGCATCCGAAGCAACCGATCCGAAGCAACCGAGCGGTATCCCGCGCCCGGGATCCTGCCGCGGTCCGAGCGGCCTGAGTCCCGGGTCTCATCCATGCGCCGAGAGCGCGACGACTGGAAGGCACGCACGCGCTGATGCGACTCGTCCTCATCGGCCCTCCCGGAGCGGGCAAGGGCACCCAGGCAGCCATACTCAGCCGGAGACTCGGCATCCCCCACATCTCCACCGGAGACCTGTTCCGCGAGCACGTCACCCGCCGGACGCCCCTCGGACAGGAGGCCCAGCGGTATCTCGACACCGGCGAACTCGTCCCCGACCACGTCACCGGCGGCATGGTCCGCCGGCGGCTGGCGGAGCCGGACGCCCGGCACGGCTTCCTCCTCGACGGCTTCCCCCGCACCGTGCCGCAGGCACGGGAGCTCGCCGGCATGCTGGACTCCGCCGGGACCGCACTGGACGCCGTGGTGGAGTTCGCCGTTCCCGAGGAGGTCGTGGTGGCACGGCTGCTGAAGCGCGGCCGGCCGGACGACACCGAGGACGTCATCCGCCACCGGCAGCAGGTCTACGCACGCCAGACCGCCCCGCTGCTCGACCACTACGCGGACATCCTGCTGACCGTTCAGGCCGTCGGACCGGTCGACGAGATCACCGAACGGGTGATCGGCGGTCTGCCGCGTCGCACCTGAGCGACGGCCGCGCCGCCTGGCTGCCCCGGGCGACACCGGCCTCGCTCGTCTCCTTCCGGGCGCCAGGCCGGTGAAGGCCGGTTGAAGGCCGGTTGAAGGGGAGGGGCACGGCGTCCGGCGCGCGGGGCGGCGGGGCGCGGGAGAGCAGGGGAGCGTGCGGGGGCGGTGAGCCCCCGGTGACGTACGGATATGGCCATGACATTCGTCACGAAACTCGTACGGTGCTGAGGGAACCCCGGCGTCCGTCACGGCTTCTGAGGGGGTGAGCACCACAGGACGTGACGGATCGGGGATCTCCATGCGTACTTTCTCCCGGAGGGGAATGCTCGGCCTCGGCGCGGGTGCCGCGGCCGCCGTCGGGCTCGCGGGCTGCGGCGGCTCCGGATCGTCGGACG
>NZ_BAAAHG010000065.1:0-31911 GCF_039525155.1 Streptomyces thermoalcalitolerans
CCGGGCTCGCCGCCGCCGCCCGCCGGGCCGCCGAGGAACTGGGCGGCCTCGAGGCGGCCCGCCGCGCCGAGCAGCGCCTGGCCGAGGTCGTCGCCGAACGCGCCGAGGCGGACCGGCAGCAGCGCGCCGACGACGAGGTTCTGCAGGAGGCCGAGAGCTGGCTCGCCGAGTGGGAGACCGTCCGGTCGGCCCTGCAGGCCCGTATCGACACCGCCCAGGAGGCCGCCACCCGGGCCGAACAGCTCGCCGTACGGCACGAGTCCGCGCGGCAGCGGCTCGCCGCCGCCCGGAGGCGGGACGAGCTGGCCGAGGCCACCGAGCAGGCGCGGCGGCGCGCGCTCGCCTCCGCCCAGGACGCCCTGCGCGCCAAGGAGCACTGGCTGCGGCTGAAGGAACAGCGCCTGAACGGCATCGCCGCCGAACTCGCCGCGAACCTCGCCGACGGCGAGCCCTGCGCGGTCTGCGGCGCCACCGAACACCCCGCGCCCGCGCGCAAGGTCGCCGGACACGTCGACCGCGAGACGGAGGAGCGCGCCCTGACGGCCCATCAGGCCGCCGCCGAGCAGCGCGCCGAGGACGAGCGCCGGCTCGGCGCCCTGCGCGAGGCCCTGGCCGCCGCCACCGCCGAGGCGGGCGAGACACCCACCGCGCAACTCGTCGGGGAACTCCAGGAGTTGGAGGCAGAGCTCGAGCGGGCACGCCGGGACGCCGCCGAGCTGCACACGGCACGGCAGGAGCTGCGCGCCGCCGAGGAGGAACGCGAGCGGCGGCTCGCCGACCGCCGCCAGGCCGAGGTCCGCACGGCCTCCCGGCTGGCCCGCAAGGAGAGCCTGGACCACGAGAAGGCCGCCCTGGAGGCGGAGTTGGCCGAAGCCAGGGGCACCGCCGGCAGCGTCGCCGCGCGGGCCGCCCAACTGGAGCGCCATGTCGCGCTGCTCACCGACGCCGCCGACGCCGCACGCGCCGCCGAGGAGAGCGCCGAGCGGCTCAAGGACGCCGACGGACGGCTCGCCGAGGCCGCCTTCCGGGCCGGTTTCGACACCCCGCAGGCCGCGGCCGCCGCCCTCCTCGACGACGCCACCCGCCGCGAGCTGCAACAGCGCCTGGACGCCTGGCAGGCGGAGGAGGCCGCCGTACGGGCGGTCCTCGCCGCGGACCGGCGGCTGCGCGAGGCCGTCTCCGCACGGGACGCCGCCGCCCGCCGCTGCGCCGAACTCGACCGGCTCTCCGCGCGCGTGGCCGCCGGCATACGCCGGCTGGCACCGCTGCGCGAGGAGCACGGGCGCGTGGCCCGCCTCGCCGCCCTGACCGCGGGCACCTCCGCCGACAACGCGCACCGGATGCGCCTGGAGTCCTACGTCCTGGCCGCCCGTCTGGAACAGGTGGCCGCCGCCGCGACCGTGCGTCTGCGGCGCATGTCCTCCGGCCGCTACACCCTGGTCCACTCCGACGACCGGGCCGGACGCGGCCGCAGCGGTCTGGGGCTGCACGTCGTGGACGCCTGGACGGGCCGTGAGCGGGACACGGCGACCCTGTCGGGCGGGGAGACGTTCTTCGCCTCGCTCGCGCTCGCCCTCGGACTCGCGGACGTCGTCACGGACGAGGCCGGCGGCGTGCGCCTCGACACGCTCTTCATCGACGAGGGCTTCGGCAGCCTCGACGACCAGACCCTCGACGAGGTCCTCGACGTCCTCGACTCCCTGCGGGAACGCGACCGCAGCGTCGGCATCGTCAGCCACGTCCCCGATCTGCGGCGGCGCATCCACGCCCAGCTGGAGGTCGTCAAGGGCAGATCGGGGTCGGTCGTACGGCAGCGCACAGTGGTCTGAGGACCCGGGCGAGCAGCGGTCCGGGACCCCGGACGAACGGAGGGCGGCCCCGGCGGCCCGTGACCGGGCCGCCGTCCGCACCGGCCGCCCTGTGGGGCTCACAGCCGCGCCAGCTCGTCCACCAGGTCGTCCAGGCCCAGCGACCCCAGGGAGAGGGCCGCCATGTGCCAGGCCTTGGCGTCGAACGCGTCGCCGTGGCGCTCCCTGGCCTTCTCCCGGCCCAGCAGCCAGGCCCGTTCGCCCAGCTTGTAGCCGATCGCCTGGCCGGGCATCGACAGATAGCGGATCAGCTCGCTCTCCACGAAGTCCCGCGGACGGCTGCTGTGCGCGGCGAAGAACTCCAGTGCCAGCCCGGGCGTCCACCGCTCGCCCGGGTGGAACGGCGAGTCCTCGGGGATCTCCAGCCCCAGGTGCATGCCGATGTCGATGATCACCCGGACCGCCCGCATCATCTGCGCGTCCAGATAGCCGAGCCGCCGCTCCGGGTCCGTGAGGAAGCCGAGCTCGTCCATCAGCCGCTCCGCGTACAGCGCCCAGCCCTCGGCATTGGCGCTGACCATGCCCACCGTGGCCTGGTAGCGCGAGAGGTTCTCCGCCACATGCACCCACTGGGCGAGCTGGAGGTGGTGGCCGGGGACGCCCTCGTGGTACCAGGTGGACACCAGGTCGTACACCGGGAAGCGGGTCTGTCCCATGGTGGGCAGCCAGGTCCGGCCCGGCCGTGAGAAGTCGGCGGACGGCGGCGTGTAGTACGGGGCCGCGGCACCGCCGGGCGGCGCGATGCACGACTCCACCCTCCGCACCCGCTCGGCGAGTTCGAAGTGCGTGCCGTCCAGCGCCTCGATCGCCTCGTCCATCAGGTTCTGCAGCCAGACGCGGACCTCCTCCACGCCCTCGATGTGCGTGCCGTGCTCGTCGAGGTGCGCGAGCGCCACCCACGGGGTCCCGGCGCCGGGCAGGACCTTCTCGGCCTCCTTCCTCATCTCGCCGAGCAGACGGTGGAACTCCGACCAGCCGTACGCGTACGCCTCGTCCAGGTCCAGGTCGGTGCCGTTGAAGTACCGCGCGAAGCGGGCGTAGCGCTCGCGGCCGACCGTGTCCGGCGCGTCGCCGATCGCCGGCACATAGACGTCCCGCATCCAGTCCCGCAGCTCCACGACCGCCGCGGTCGCCGTGCGGGCGGCCTCGTCCAGCTCCTTGCGCAGGGACTCGGGGCCGCCGGAGACGTAGTCCTCGAACCAGCCGCGGCCCCGGCCGTCGGTGTCCGACCACTCGGTCAGCTGCTGGACGAAGGTGGCCGCCGGCTGCGGGCCGCCGTACAGCTTGCGCTCCAGGCCCAGGGCGAGGGACTCGCGGTAGCCGCGCAGCGCGGCGGGCACGGCGCGCAGCCGCTCGGCGACCGCCGCCCAGTCCTCGTCCGTGCCGGTGGGGGTGATCGTGAAGACCTCGCGCACCGAGTGCACCGGGCTGTGGATGTTGCTCACCGCCCGCAGGCCCTCGTCGGCCTCGTGCACGGCGAGTTCGGCGGTGAGGCGCTCACGCAGCAGGCGGGCGCACCGGCGCTCGATGTCACTGTCCGCGCCGGGCTGCCGTTCGGCCTCCTCCAGCCGGGCCAGGGTGGTGCGCGCGAGGTCCGCGAGCGCCTCCTGACCGGCGGGCGAGGTGTCGGGCAGCCTGCTGGAACTCTCCTTGACACCGAGATACGTACCGGTGATCGGGTCGAGGGCGATGAGGTCGTCGACATAGGCGTCGGCGACCTGACGGGGCAGCGGGCTGTTGGTCTGCGACATGCGGACCATCCTCATACGGACGGACGGCTTCCGTCAGCCCGGTGGCG
Organism: Streptomyces thermoalcalitolerans; assembly: GCF_039525155.1. Lineage (NCBI taxonomy): Bacteria > Bacillati > Actinomycetota > Actinomycetes > Kitasatosporales > Streptomycetaceae > Streptomyces > Streptomyces thermoalcalitolerans. The sequence continues at coordinate 3,667 of NZ_BAAAHG010000065.1, forward strand.
CGGACCCCTGGCCGGAATCAGCCCGATTTCGCGGAGGGCGTGGCCGTTTCGGCGCCGGGCGGCAGCAGGGGACCGCAGTCCCACTGCTGGAAGATCAGCCGGGTCTCCACCCGGGCCACCTCCCGCCGGGCCGTGAACTCGTCCAGGACCAGCCGTTGCAGATCGGCCATGTCGGCGACCGCGACATGGACCAGATAGTCGTCCGGACCGGTCAGATGAAACACGGTCAGCGACTCCGGCAGGGCCCGGATCCGCTCCACGAACGGCCCCACCAGCTCCCGGCGGTGCGGCCTGACCTGCACCGACAGCAGCGCCTGCAGCCCTCGGCCCAGCTTGGCGGGATCGAGCCGCAGCCGATGGCCGAGGATCACTCCCGAGCGGCGCAGCCGGTTCACCCGGTCCAGACAGGTCGAGGGGGCGATGCCGACCTGCGCGGCGAGGTCGCGGTAGGTGGTCCGGGCGTCGTTCTGCAACAGCCGCAGCAGATGAAGATCCACCGGATCCAGTACGACAGATTCGGCCATGAGGCGAACGTAACACGGACATCCGTCCCATCCCCTCGGCTCGTGTTCACCCTTCCGCCATGGACACGTCCCTGGATTCCGCGAACACGCCCGCGTACGACGACGTACGCACCGCACCCAGAGCATCCAGAGCACTGGACACCGAGGCCGTGCACGCCGGCCGTGACGACCTGGCCCGGCAGGGACTGCACGCCCCTCCGATCGACCTGTCCACCACCTACCCCTGCTACGACAGCCGTGCCGAGGCGGCCCGCATCGACGCCTTCGCCGCCGACGGCGCCGCACTCGACGGCACCCCGATCTACGGCCGGCTCGGCAACCCGACCGTCGCCCGCTTCGAGACCGCGCTGGCCCGGCTGGAGGGCACCGAGGCCGCGGTCGCGTTCGCCAGCGGCATGGCCGCGCTCAGCGCGGTCCTCCTCGCCCGGTCCACGGCGGGCCTGCGGCACGTCGTCGCCGTCCGCCCCCTGTACGGCTGCAGCGACCACCTGCTCACCGCCGGGCTGCTCGGCACCGAGGTCACCTGGACCGACCCGGCCGGAGTCGCGGACGCGCTGCGCCCGGACACCGGCCTGGTCATGGTCGAGACGCCGGCGAATCCCACGCTGGCCGAGGTGGACCTGCGGGCCGTCGCCCACGCCTGCGGTTCCGTCCCGCTTCTCGTCGACAACACCTTCGCCACGCCCGTGCTGCAGCGCCCGGCCGGGCAGGGCGCACGCCTGGTGCTGCACAGCGCCACCAAGTACCTGGGCGGGCACGGTGACGTGATGGCCGGCGTGGTGGCCTGCGACGAGGAACTGGCCGGGCAGCTGCGCCGGATACGGTTCGCCACCGGCGGAGTGCTGCATCCGCTGGCCGGATATCTGCTGCTGCGCGGTCTGTCCACGCTGCCGGTCCGGGTGCGGGCCGCCTCCGCCACCGCCGCGGAGCTCGCCGCCCGCCTCGCGGACGACCCGCGTGTCGCCCGTGTGCACTACCCGTCGATCGGCGGTGCGATGGTCTCCTTCGAGGTGCACGGCGACCCGCACGCCGTCATCGGCGGCGTCAGGCTGATCACGCCGGCCGTGAGCCTGGGCAGTGTCGACACGCTGATCCAGCACCCGGCGTCCATCAGCCACCGCATCGTCGACGCGGACGACCGGCGGGGCGCCGGGGTCGGTGACCGGCTGCTGCGGATGTCGGTGGGCCTGGAGGACGTCGAGGACCTGTGGGCCGACCTGGACCGGGCGCTGGGGAAGCGGCCGGGGGCGCCGCGGGTGAAGGGCCTGCACGAGGCGATGAGCTGAGCGGGGCCCGGAACGGCGTGCGGCCCGGCTTCCGGGCCGCACGCCATGAGGACGACCAGGGACAGGCCCCGCGGCCCACCGTGGATCAGCCCCGCAGGCGGGGCCCCTCGTGCTCCAGGCGCTCCTCGCACTCCGTGTGCTCCATGCGCTCGATGCGCTCCATGTGCTCCGTGTGCTTCTCGTGCCCGGCGTCGTACGGCGGACGGGAGGGCACCGGGGTGGCGTCCAGGCGGGCCGTGATGACCAGGGTGCCCTCCTCGAGCTGGAAGTCGAGCGGAAGGCCGAGGCCGCGCATGGCGGCGACCATGCCGGTGTTGGACGACTGCGTCACGGCGTACACGCTCGCGCAGCCGGCCTCGACGGCCATGGCCACCAGCCGGCGCAGCAGTGCGGTGCCGATGCCGCGCCGCTGCCACTCGTCCTCGACGAGCAGGGCGACCTCCGTCTCGTCGCCGTCCCAGAGCAGATGGCCGAGGCCGATGATCCGTCCGGAGGCGGTCTGCGCGGCGAGGGTCCGTCCGAACCGCGGGCTGAGCAGATGGCCGAGGTAGCGGTCGGCGTCGCCGGCCGGCCCGTGGTAGCGCAGGGCGAGGGTGCGCGTCGAGCAGCGCTTGTGCATCGCCCTGGCCGCCGCGAGGTCGCCGGTGCCGGCCCTGCGCACGGTGATCGCGTCGCCCTCGGGCAGCGTCAGCACGTCCTGGCTGCGCGGGATGCGCGGTCCGAGCCGGGCGTCCAGCTCCACCAGCGCCCGCGCCCGCGCGAACTCGGTGGGGGTGAAGGGCAGATACGGCCGCTCCACGGTGAGCGTTCCGCCTTCCGGTGCCCGCAGCCGCATCACCGTGTCCTCGAGGACGCCTTCGGCCGGCACCTCCTCGGGGTCGCGGCCGCTTCCGGCCGGCAGCGAGCGGATGGTGCACCGTCCGAGCATCTGCCGCAGCGCCAACGGAAGTTCCGCCGTGTCCAGTGCCGTGCGTGTGGCCAGGCCCAGGATCCGTGTCGGCGCGTCGACCAGGTCGTGCGCGTCCGCCCGTTCGATCCATGTGCCGGTTCCGCCGGCCGCCGAGACCGCCCGGGTGATGTCGGACGCCTCGACTCCGGCGGGCGCGCGCAGCAGGAACTCGTCCACCGTGTCCTCGGCCAGCGGATGCGTCTGCAGACTGAGGATGTCCACGTGACGGGCGGCCAGTGCCGTGCACAACGCGGCCAGCGAACCGGGTGTGTCCCGCACGGTCGTGCGCATCCGCCACAGCGTGCTGCGGCCCGGGGCCTTCCCGGGCGTCGCGGGGACGGCGGACGAGGAGGCCTGCCACCGCTCGGGGGCGGGCGGCCCGGCAGCGGTGCCGCCTTTGGGCGGTGCGTGACCGTGGCGCCGTGCCCACCAGAGGTGAAAGGCCACCGTCGCGACCAGCGTGAGCGCCGTGAGCACCAGCAGGACGGGGCCGTTCGGTCCGTGCCCGATCAGGTTCGCCACCCCGTCGGCCACGGCGACCGCCGTGAAGAGCGCGGCGAGCTCGACGACGTCCCGCCGCCAGTGGTGCACCGGACGGCCGTGCCCCGCCCGCGTCATGTTCGGCCTGTCTTGAGTCATGCCACCACGGTGGGGGAACGGTGTTGCGTGATCACGAACGCTCTGTGACCTCTCGGTAAAGAGATGCTTTGTGTGGTTTGCGGTTTTTCTCGTGCCTGCCGCACGCCCGTATGCCACGTGATCGTTTCCGCGTCCGTGCGCCGGGGAGGCCGTGACCGCCGGAGCGGTGCGTCCCTTGTCGTCGCTTCACCGTCGCTCGCGCGGGCGGCGGTCGGCGGTCGCCGCCCGTGCGGGGGCGGCGGTCAGCAGCGGCTGCCGTCGAGGATCACTCGGGCGACCAGGGCCGGATCGTCGTTCATCGGCACGTGTCCGCAGCCGGGCAGCCGTACCAGACGGGCCCGCGGGATGATCTGCTTGGCGCGCACTCCCTGACGCTTCGTCAGCAGCCGGTCCTTGGTGCCCCAGGCCGCGGTGACGGGAATGCCGGGGACGTCGTCGGTGAACCGGACGTCCACGCCTGCCCGGAGGGTGTCCTCGAAGCTGACGGCCCGCGCCAGGGCCTGTGTCTCGGCGACCACGGCCTCGGGGGAGCGGCGGGCGGGCCGTGCGTAGATGGTGCTGGTCAGGACGGTACGGCCGGCCGCCGTACGGGAGAGCCGCTCGACCAGCGGCAGCGGCATGCGCCGTGCGATGCCGCGCATCGTCCGCAGCACGACGAACGCGTAGCGCCGTTCGGCCTGGGTCCAGAAACCGGCCGGGGACAGGGCCGTGACGGACCGTACGAGCTTTTCGCGGCCCAGCTCCAGGGCCAGCAGGCCGCCCAGGGAGTTGCCCGCCACATGGGGGCGTTCGATCTCCAGCGCCTCGCACAGGGCGCCCAGTGTGGCGTTCATCGTGGGCAGGTCGTGGGGCAGACCGTCGGGCAGCGCGGGGGAGGCGCCGAAGCCCGGCAGGTCCACGGCGATCACATCGCGTTCGGCGGCGAGCAGGTGCACCACCGGGTCCCAGGCCTGACGGTGGTGCCCGATGCCGTGCAGCAGGAGCAGCGGCTCGCCGCTGCCCACGCGCGCGTAGGAGAGGGTCACGGTCCGCGGGCCGTGTGCGGAGGGGACCTTGAAGGAGACGGTGGCGGACATGGGCGCTCCTCGTCGGGGATCGCTGACGAACGACAGCTAGACAGCTTGTCAGCAATTGCTACCCACGGGTAGCCCCTGGAGGGGATCCGTACGAGTGGTTCCGGGAGAGATCCGTACGGGGAGCCCCCGAGAAGCGCACGGCCGGCCCCCGGGGATCCGGCCGCCCGGCGGCCTCGCCGCCCGCCGCACCTCCCGCGCCCCAACGGCCGGCGGCCGGACACAGCCGCGGGCGTCGGCTGGGATGATGGGGGCGTGAGCACCGAGACGGAGATCGATGTCTTCGAGGAGCACCGGCCCGTCCTCATGGGAGTCGCCTACCGCATGCTCGGCCGGGTGACCGACGCCGAGGACGTCCTCCAGGAGGCCTGGCTGCGCTGGTCCGGTGCCGACCGCAGCACCGTGCGCGACCCGCGCGGGTATCTGGTGCGCATCACCACCCGCCTCGCCGTCGACCGGCTCCGCCAGATCAAGGCGCGCGGCGAGGCGTACATCGGCCCATGGCTGCCGGAACCGCTGGTCACCGACTTCGCCGGGACCGTTCAGGACGCGGAGGAGCGGGCCGTGCTCGCCGACTCCGTGTCCCTGGCCGTGCTGGTCGTCCTGGAGACGCTGTCGCCGCTGGAGCGCGCGGTGTTCGTCCTGAGGGAGGCCTTCGGCTACCCGTACGCGGAGATCGCCGCCCTGCTCGACCGCAGCGAGCCCGCGGTGCGCCAACTGGCCGGGCGGGCCCGCAGGCACGTCGAGGAGCGGCGGCCCCGCTACGAGGTCGACCCCGCCCAGCGGCGCGATCTGACCGAGCGTTTCCTGGCCGCGGCGGCGGGCGGCGACCTGGAGGAGCTGATGTCGCTGCTCGCACCGGACGTCCGGCTGGTGGGCGACAGCGGGGGCAAGGCCAAGGCGCCGCTGCGGATCCTGCAGAGCGCCGACAAGGTCGGCCGCTTCCTGGTCGGCGTGGCGCGGCAGGGCATCCCGGATCTGTCCGTGCGCTTCCTGGAGGTCAACGGCGGGCCCGCGCTGCTGGCCCTGTCCGGCGGCAGGCCCGACAGCCTCTTCCAGCTGGACGTCGCCGACGGACGCATCCAGTCCGTCTACATCATCCGCAACCCCGACAAACTGCGGACCCTGGCCGACGCCTGAGCCGTCCGCCCCGGCCCGTCCGCCCGGCCGCCGCAAGGCCCCCGTCCCCGCGACGGGGGCCTTGCGGCGGCCTCCTGCGCGCCCCTTGGTACGAACAGCTCGTGAACGCCGTGCGACATGCGCCTGTGCGCCGCCCACCGGATCGACGATTGGTCTTGACCAAGGGTAAAGGCCGCCATAAGGTCGCAGACAAGTACAACAACCTTTAATAAACAAGCGCGCCAAAACGCCGGTGAACCACGGCGATGCGGAGGACAGGGTGGGGACCACGCAGCTGGAAACGGTGCCGGAGCCGAAGTACTGGCATCTCAAGAACGTGCTCAGCGAGGCACTTGACTCCGAGTTCTCGGTGGGGGAGGTCCTGCCCAACGAGCGGGAGCTCGCCGCCCGGTTCGGCGTGGCCCGGGCCACGCTCCGCCAGGCCCTGGAACAGCTGGAGCTGGAGGGACGGCTGCAGCGTCGCCGCGGCGTCGGTACGACCGTCGCACCCCCGCGTGTGGGCGTGGCCGTCGGCACCGGGCAGCACGGCTGGCCCGGGACGGCCGATGACGCCTGGCGGATCGTGGACTGCACGCACGCGGTCCCGCCCGCCGCGATCGCCGATGCCCTGGGAAGCGGCCGGGAGGAGGCCGTGCACGTCGTGCGCCGGTCGCGCAGGAGCCACGGCCAGCAGGTCGCCGCCGAACGGCTCTACATCCCGGCCGCCTCCGTACCCGGCCTGACCGCGATCGACGCACCGTCCGGGCCCGCACGCGCGCGTGCCGTGCTGCGCGAGCTGCAGCGCCTGGAGCTGGAGGGCCAGGAGCGCTCCGTCGAGCTGGGCTCGGCCCGCGCGGAGGACGCCAAGGAGCTCGACCGGCTGCCCGGTGCGCCCGTCCTCGTCGTCACCACCCGCTTCGTCGCCCGCAAGCGCACCGCCGCGATCTCCGTCGCCACCTACCGCGCGGACACCTGCCGGCTGACCTTCGGGGACTCGGGCGGGGTGGAGATCCACCACGGGCCGGAGCGCCAGGCCTCCTGAGGTCCCGGCACCGCTGTCAGCGGCGGGCCGTCACCGTGCCCTCCACCGTGAACAGCTGCTTCTCGACGTGGTCGAGGGCCAGCCGCAGCGCGCCCGTCGCCACGGCCGCCTCGCCGAGCACCGAGAGGGCCACCCGGGGCGGCCGCAGACAGTAGCGGGCCAGCTCGCGCCGCAGCGGCTCCAGTACGCCGTCCAGACCGGACGCCCAGCCGCCGACGACGACCAGTTCGGGGTCCAGGGCCAGCACGAGCGCCGCCACGTCGTGGACGAGCCGCCTCAGGAAGCGGTCCACGGCCGCACGGGCCGGCCGGTGGCCCTCGCGGGCCAGTGCGAAGACCTCGGCCACCGCCTGCTCGTCCAGCGGCTGCAGCGGCCGGTCCGTGGTGGACAGCAGGGTCTCGGGCGCCTCCTCCCGGCCCAGCAGGTGCAGTGCGCCGATCTCGCCAGCGGCCCCGCCGTACCCGCGGTGCAGCCGCCCGCCGATCAGCGAGCCGGCGCCCGGGCTCAGCCCCGCCAGCACGAAGACCATGTCGTCGGACTCGGTGGCGGCGCCCTTCCAGTGCTCGGCGACCGCCGCGGCGTTCGCGTCGTTCTCCACGAGCACCGGGCACTTGAAGGAACGGCGGAGCCGTTCGCCCAGGCGCAGCCCCGTCCACCCGGGCAGCGCGGTGCTCAGCCGTACGGTGCCGTCCGCCTCCACGATGCCGGGCGTGCCGACCCCGACGGCCCGCAGCGAGCTGCGAGGGACACCGGTCCGGCGCAGCAGGTCGGTGACCGCGGTGCGCAGCCGCTCCAGGCGCTCGTCCGCCCCGGCCGTCTCCTCCACGTCCCTGGTCTGGGTGCCCACCACACGGCCGTCGAGATCCGCCAGCAGCGCGGACACCCGGCGCACGCCGATCTCCAGCCCCAGCAGATGTCCGGCCTCGGCCCGGAAGCGGAACCGCCGTGCGGGCCGCCCCTGCCGCCGTGCGACGCCCTCCTCGGCCGCCTTCTCGGCGACCAGTCCCGCCGCGACGAGATCCTCCACGACGCCCTCGACCGTCGGCCGGGACAGTCCGGTCATCCGGGTGATCTCCGTGAGCGTCGCACAGTCCGTGGAGCGCAGTGCGTGCAGCACCACCGCGGAATTGATCCTTCGCAGCAACGAGGGATTCCCGCCGGTCAGCTGCCCCACCGTCCGTCCTCCCAGCTCGTGCGCGTGTTGGCCGGATCGTACTCGGCGCGGGCCGGGGCAGCGAGTGCCGGAACGGCCGGACCCTCCCGGATCCGCGTCCTGCGGGCGGGCGGAATTCTGACGCATCGCCATATGTCGGGGCCGGCCGGTTCACCGGACCGTGCACCGGAACGGACAGGGGCCGTGGCCGGGACCCGCTCACCGGATGCCCGGGCCGGTGACGAGCGACGGTTTTCCGGAAGGGCGACGGCGCCCGGCGGGAGGGGACGAAGGCGCGGTGCCCAGGATGCGCAGGAGGAGACGCAGACGCGCCACGCGGTACGGGGACGACCGGGACGGACCGGGGAGGGGGAGGGGAGGCGGGCGGCTGACCGGGTGCCGGGCCCGGCCGCGGTCCGCTACGACTCCTCCGCGGCCGCCCTCAGCCGTGCGAACTCCTGCGCCATCGTCTCGGTCGTCCAGTGCGCGTTCAGCCCGCTCGGATTGGGCAGCACCCACACGCGTGTGTTGCCGATCGTCCGTTCCTGCGGCCCCACACGGGCCGTGCGGTCGCCGAACGCCGCCCGGTACGCGGTGATCCCGACCACGGCCAGCCACCTCGGCCGCAGCCGCGTCACCTTCAGCTCCAGCAGCCGCCCGCCCTCGCGGTACTCCTCGGCCGTCAGCTCCTCGGCCCGGGCCGTCGGCCGCGCCACGACGTTCGTGATGCCCAGCCCGTACGACAGCAACTCGTCCTGCTCCGACGGCTTCAGCAGCCTCGGGGTGAAGCCCGAGCGGTACAGCACCGGCCAGAACCGGTTGCCCGGCCGGGCGAAGTGACGGCCGGTCGCGGCCGACATCAGACCGGGATTGATCCCGCAGAACAGCACCCGCAGTCCGTCCGCGACGACGTCCGGCACCAGGCGGTCGCGGGCGGCCTCCAGCTCCGCCGGGGTGAAACGGGTCAGAGGATCGCCCCCGGGACGTAGGCCGCGGCCTCCGGATGCTGCTTCACGATCTCCTCGATCCGGCCCACGACCGCGCCGACCTGGCCGGCCGCCGCTCCGGTGAAGGACAGCCTGTCCGTCATGAGCGCCTCCAGCTGCGCACGGTCGAGCGGAAGGCGCTCGTCGGCGGCGAGCTTGTCGAGCAGGTCGTTGCGCTCGGCCCCCTGCTCGCGCATCGCCAGCGCGGTGGCGACGGCGTTCTCCTTGATCGCCTCATGGGCGATCTCGCGGCCGACCCCGGCCCGCACCGCGCCCATGAGCACCTTGGTCGTGGCCAGGAACGGCAGATAGCGGTCCAGCTCGCGGGCGATCACCGCGGGGAAGGCGCCGAACTCGTCGAGCACCGTCAGGAACGTCTCCAGCAGACCGTCCAGCGCGAAGAACGCGTCCGGCAGCGCGACCCGGCGCACCACCGAGCAGGACACGTCGCCCTCGTTCCACTGGTCGCCCGCCAGCTCGCCGGTCATCGAGGCGTAGCCGCGCAGGATCACCATCAGGCCGTTCACGCGCTCGCAGGAGCGGGTGTTCATCTTGTGCGGCATCGCCGAGGAGCCGACCTGGCCCGGCTTGAAACCCTCGGTGACCAGCTCGTGCCCGGCCATCAGCCGGATCGTCTTCGCCAGCGAGGAGGGTGCCGCCGCCAGCTGTACCAGCGTGGTGACGACCTCGTAGTCCAGCGAGCGCGGGTAGACCTGGCCGACCGAGGTGAAGGTCTGCGCGAAGCCCAGGTGCCGGGCGATGCGCCGCTCCAGCTCCGCGAGCCTGTCCGCGTCGCCGCCGAGCAGGTCCAGCATGTCCTGGGCCGTGCCGACCGGTCCCTTGATGCCGCGCAGCGGGTAGCGGCCCAGCAGGTCCTCGACCCGCTCGTAGGCCACCAGCAGCTCGTCCGCGGCGGTCGCGAAACGCTTGCCGAGGGTGGTCGCCTGCGCGGCGACATTGTGCGAGCGTCCGGCCATGACCAGCTCGCCGTACTCGGCGGCCAGCCTGCCCAGCCGGGCCAGGACGGCCACCGTGCGGTCCCGCATCAGCTCCAGCGAGCGCCGGATCTGCAGCTGCTCGACGTTCTCCGTCAGATCGCGGGAGGTCATGCCCTTGTGCACGTGCTCGTGCCCGGCCAGGGCGTTGAACTCCTCGATCCGCGCCTTCACGTCGTGCCGCGTGACCCTCTCGCGGTCCGCGATCGAGGCCAGGTCCACCTGGTCGAGGACCCGCTCGTAGTCGGCGATCGCCTCGTCGGGGACCTCGACGCCGAGGTCCTTCTGGGCCCGCAGCACGGCGAGCCAGAGCTGCCGCTCCAGCTTCACCTTCTGTTCGGGCGACCAGAGCGTGGCGAGCTCGGCGGAGGCGTAGCGTCCGGCGAGGACGTTCGGGATACGGGGCTTGGCGGGCGCTGAAGTCACGTGTGCAGAGTCTACTGGCGATTGATGCAGGTCGGCGCCATGGGGGTGTTCGTCGGAACCTACGAGAGCTCCGCGTCGGCCGTCTGCCGGACGAGGTCCGTGCAGGGCAGCAGCTCGGGCCGTTTGGGCGGGCGGCCGTCGCCGGAGGAGCGGCCGGTCAGCCGTCTGCCTATCCAGGGCAGCAGATGCTGCCGGGCGAAGCGGACGTCCGCGACCCGGCGGGTGAGCCAGCCCGGCCGCGGGGCCGGCGGCAGGGGCGTGCGCCACTCGGGGTCCTCCGGCTCGTGGCCGAGCGTCTGCCACACCGCCTCCGCGACCCGGCGGTGGCCCTCCGCCGTCAGATGCAGCCGGTCCACGTCCCACATCCGCGGATCGCTCAGCGACGGCGCCCCGTACAGGTCGACGACGAGTGCTCCATGCCGCTCGGCGAGCTCGTCCACGCAGGCGAACAGCGCCTCCAGACGCGGCCGGAAGCGCTCCAGGACGGGACCCTGCCGGGCGGGGCTGCGCATCAGCACGAGCTGCTTGCACGACGGCGCCAGCCGCTCCACCGCCTCGGTCAGCAGGGCTTTCACCCTGCCCATGTCGCACCGGGGCCGCAGGGTGTCGTTCAGACCGCCCACCAGGGTCACCACGTCGGCCCGCATGGCCGCCGCCGCTTCCACCTGCTCGTCGAGGATCTGCCCGATGAGCTTGCCCCGCACGGCGAGGTTGGCGTACCGGAAACCGGGGGTGCGGGCGGCCATCCGGGCGGCGAGGAGATCGGCCCAGCCCCGGTAGGAACCGTCGGGCAGCAGGTCCGACATGCCTTCGGTGAAGGAGTCGCCGACCGCGACGAGGCTGGAGTACGAGGGAGAGTACGAGGGGGAGCACGGGGGGTTCGTCTGCATGGCGGCAGTGATGGTATCCCGGCGCCCCGCCTGCCATACCACGCGGTCGGTCGGCCCGGGCGGGCCCCGGCGGTCCGCTCACGTCCGCCGGCCGAACAGCTCCCGCAGCACGTCCTCCATCGTCACCAGGCCCGCCAGCCGTCCGTCCTCCCCCATCACCGCCGCCAGGTGCGTACGGCTGCTCCGCATGGCGGTGAGCACGTCGTCCAGCGGTGTGCTCTCCCGGATCCGCGCGATGGGGCGCAGGTCCCGCAGCCGGAACGGTTCGTCGCCCGACGGGGCGTCCAGGGCGTCCTTCACATGCAGATAGCCGACGATCCGGCGTCCCTCGTCGACCACCGGGAAGCGGGAGAAGCCGGTCCTGACCGACAGCTGCTCCAGCTGCGCGGGCGTGACACCCAGGCTCGCGTACACCACGCGCTCCAGCGGAAGGACGACGTCGCGCACCGGCCGGCTGCCGAGTTCCAGCGCGTCGTGCAGCCGCTCCTGCGCCCGGTCGTCGAGGAGGCCGGCCGCGGTGGCGTCCTTGACGATCTCGGCCAGCTCCGTGTCCGTGAAGGTCGCCGGGACCTCGTTCCTGGGCTCCACCCGCAACAGCTTGAGCAGGGCGTTCGCGAACGAGTTCACCGTGAAGACCACCGGGCGCAGCGCCCGGGAGAGCGCGACCAGCGGCGGGCCGAGCAGCAGCGCGCTGCGCACCGGCTCCGCGAGCGCGATGTTCTTCGGCACCATCTCGCCGAGCAGCATGTGCAGATACGTCGCCAGGGTCAGCGCGATCGCGAACGACACCGCGTGGCCCGCGCTCGAGGGCAGCCCCACCGCGTGGAACACCGGCTCCAGCAGATGGGCGATGGCGGGCTCGGCGACCACACCGAGGACCAGGGTGCACAGGGTGATGCCGAGCTGTGCGGCCGCCAGCAGCGCGGACACGTGCTCCAGGCCCCACAGCACGCTCCTGGCGCGCCGGTCGCCCTCCTCGGCGTACGGCTCGACCTGGCTGCGGCGCACCGAGATCAGCGCGAACTCGGCGCCCACGAAGAAGGCGTTGACGACCAGGGTCGCCAGACCGATCAGGATCTGCACGGCGGTCATCGGCCGGCCCTCTTCCCGTGGCGCGCCTGCTGTGCGCGCTCCTCGTGCGGCTGTACGCCGTGCTCGTCCCGGAGCGGGGCGTGCAGCAGCACGCGTGCGGCCCGGCGTCCGCCCGCGTCCACCACGTCCAGCCGCCAGCCGGCGATCCGCAGGGTGTCGCCGGCCTCGGGGATCCGGCCGAGCTCGGTGGCGACGAGACCGGCGAGCGTCTCGTACGGCCCCTCCGGCACCCGCAGCCCCACCCGGGCGAGCTGGTCCATGCGCGCGGAGCCGTCCGCCGAGTACAGGGTGCGTCCCTCCTCGTCGGTCCCGGCCGGGGCGAGGTCGGGCGTCTCGTGCGGGTCGTGCTCGTCGCTCACCTCGCCGACGACCTCCTCGACGATGTCCTCCAGGGTCACCACTCCCGCGGTGCCGCCGTACTCGTCGATGACGACCGCCATCGTGTGCGGGCCGGACAGCCGGTCCAGCAGCCGGTCGACGGTCAGCGACTCGGGGACCAGCAGCGGCTCGCGCATGATCTCGGAGACACGCGTCCGGGTGCGGCGCTCCGCGGGCAGCGCCAGGACGTCCTTGATGTGGGCGGTGCCGACGACCGAGTCGAGGCTGTCGCGGTAGACGGGGAAGCGGGACAGTCCGGTCGCCCGGGTCGCGTTCGCCACGTCCTCGCAGGTCGCCTGGGCGTCGAGGGCGACGACCTGGACACGCGGGGTCATCACGTTCTCCGCGGTCAGGTCGGCGAGGTTGAGCGTCCGTACGAACAGTTCGGCGGTGTCCTCCTCCAGGGCGCCCTCCCGGGCGGAGTGCCGGGCCAGGGCGGCGAGCTCCTGGGGGCTGCGCGCGGAGGCGAGCTCCTCGGAGGGCTCCAACCCGAGCCGGCGCACCACACGGTTCGCCGTGCCGTTCAGATGGGTGATGAAGGGGCGGAAGGCGGCGCTGAACCAGCGCTGCACGGGGCCCACCCGTTTGGCCACCGCCAGCGGTGAGGAGATCGCCCAGTTCTTGGGCACCAGCTCGCCCACCACCATCAGGAACACGGTGGACACAGCCGTGCCCAGGACCAGCGCCACCGAGGTCGCGGCGGACCCGGAGACGCCGATGCTCCGGAGCGGACCCGCGAGCAGCCGGGCGATCGACGGTTCGGCGAGCATGCCGACCACCAGGTTGGTGACGGTGATGCCGAGCTGTGCCCCGGACAGCTGGAACGTCAGGTTCCGTACGGCCTTCAGGGCCCCCGCCGCGCCGCGCTCACCGCGCTCGGCCGCCCGCTCCAGGGCGACGCGGTCGACGGTGGTCAGCGAGAACTCGGCCGCGACGAAGGCGCCGCAGGCGAGGCAGAGCGCCACTGCCACCAGCAGCAGAAGCACTTCGGTCATCGGGTCACCCCCGGCCCGGGGTCGGGCAGTGCGGGGCAGGGACGGACGCGTCGTGCCGCGCGAGGAGGCTCGCCCATGGGCGGACGCTCACAACCTTTCATGAGGACCGAGTGATCCTGCAATCGTAAAGGATGGGCAAAGAGGATGCGGAGGTCAGCCGGTGAGGGGCTTCACCCAGCGCCGCCACTGCTCCTCGGGCCGATAGCCCGCCGCACGCCAGGCGTGGTGCGCGGTCTCGTTGCGGGTGAGCACCATGGCGTCGGCGCGCCGCCCGCCGAGGTCCGCGAACCGTTTCTCGGCGGCCGTCAGCAGCGCCGAGCCGATGCCCTGCCGCCGCCGGTCCGGGCGCACGGCCAGCCGGTACAGATGGCAGCGCCAGCCGTCGAAGCCCGCGATGACCGTGCCGACCAGCTCGCCGTCCTGCTCCGCCAGCAACAGGGCCTGCGGATCCCGGGCGACCAGCCGGGCCACGCCGTCCCGGTCGTCACTGATGCTCGTGCCCTTGGCGGCGGCTCTCCAGAAGGCCAGTACGGAGTCGATGTCGTCGGAGGTCGCGGCACGTATACGAAGATCGTCCATGTGCCGATCGCAGCACGTCCGTGTGCGCGGGGCGCGGAATTCCGGCATCCGGACACCGGTGGCCGGGGAGCCCCGCCGGTCCGGCCGCCCTGTGCTCCGCCCGTGCGCACCCGGTGCCGGGCCCCGGTTCCTTGTTCGTTCGTGGTTCGTTCGTGGTTTGTTCGCGGTTTGTTCGTGTCTGTTCGCGTGCGTCGTTCGTGCTACTCGTGCGCGATCGCCGCCAGCACGTTCATACGGGAGGCGCGCAGCGCGGGCAGCAGAGCCGCCACGACGCCCACGACCGCCGCGCCGACCATCACCGTGACGATCGTGGTCCAGGGGATCATCAGCATCCCGATGCCCTGCAGGGCCAGCACCCGCTGGGTGCACACGCCCCACACCAGCCCCAGCGCCAGACCGAGGACCGCGCCGAAGACCGCGATCACCACCGACTCCAGCCGGATCATCCGCCGCAGCTGACGCCGGGTCAGCCCGATGGCCCGCAGCAGACCGATCTCCCGCGTCCGCTCCACCACCGACAGGGCCAGGGTGTTGACCACACCGAGCACCGCGATGACGATGGCCAGGCCGAGCAGCGCGTACACGAGGCGGAGCAGCACCGCGATCTGGTCGTGGACCAGCTCCTTGTAGTCCGCCTGGTCGCGCACCTGCGCATCGGGGTACGCGGCGAGGGTCTTCGTCAGCTGGGAGCGCAACCGGTCGGCGCTCGTGCCCGGAGCCGCGTTCACGTACAGCGCCGCGTCCGGGGTGCCGGGCACGTACTTCTCCACGGTGCCGATGCCGAAGTACATGCCGCCCTCGATGCCGAACCCCTCGGCCATGTCCTGGTTGGTCAGCGCGCCCACGGTGAGCCGCGCCCGCCGCCCGCCCTGGAACTCGACGGGCAGGACGCTGCCGGGCCGCACCCCGTGCTTGCCGGCGAAGCCGGCGTCCATGGCGATGCGCCCGTCGGCGAGCGCCGCCGCCGTGGAGCCCTGGACGTAGTCGATATGGGCGACGGAGTCCAGCTGCGGGTCGTATCCGGCGGCGGTGGTCCGGACACGCCTGCCGTCCGGCAGCGTCACCGCGACCGCCGCGAACCGCTGCCGTACGACGGTGCCGACACCGGGAGTGCGCCGGACCTTGTCCGTGACCTCCGGCGGGAACGGCCGGAAGTGACGATCCTGCACGACGAAGTCGGCACCGAGCGTCTTCTCGATCTGGTGGTCGACGGACCGGGCCAGGGAGGCGCCGGCCACCGACATCCCGCCGACCAGGGCCAGACCCACCATCAGGGCGGACGCGGTGGCACCGGTGCGGCGCGGATTGCGCAGCGCGTTGCGCTGGCTCATCCGCCCGATGGAGCCGAACAGCGCCGGGAACGCCCCGCCCAGCACCCGGATCAGCGGACGCACCAGCAGAGGGCCCGCGGTGACGGTCGCGACCAGGGTGAGGACGACACCGACGCCCAGCAGCGAGACGGCGGTCGCGGTGCGGTGCGCGTCGGCACAGCCCGCGAGCGCGGCCGCGCCGGCCGCCCCCACCAGCGCACCCGCCACCGCACGCTCCCGCAGCGGCCGTCCCGCGTCGGCGGCCTCGACGTCCGTCAGGGCCGCCATGGGCGACACGGCCGCGGCGCGGCGGGCCGGGAGGTAGGCCGCCACCACGGTGATGCCGATGCCCACGGCGTACGCGGCGACGGGCGTGACCCAGCCGATGACCAGCTCCGTGGTCCGCAGATTCACCCAGAAGGCGCTCATGAGCCGGATCAGACCGGCGGCCATGCCGATCCCGGCCGCCAGGCCCAGCGTGGAGCCGGCCAGCCCGAGCAGCACCGCCTCCAGCAGCACCGAGCGGCGCACCTGCCGCCGGTCGGCGCCCAGGGCACGCAGCAGACCCAGCTCACGGGTGCGCTGGGCGATCAGCATGGCGAAGGTGTTGACGATCAGGAAGATGCCGACGAGGACCGCGATCCCGGCGAATCCCAGCATGACGTACTTGACGATCCCGAGGAATCCGCCGAGGCTCTCGGCGGCGGACTTGGCCTGCTCGCCGGCGGTTTTCAGGTCGTAGCCGCCGGTGCCGACGGCCCGGCCGATCCGGTGCTTGAGCTCGGTGTGGGACACGCCCTCGGCCGCGTCGACCGAGATGCTCGTCGCGCGGTCCGTGGAGCCGAGCAGCCTGGCCTGCGCGGTGGGCGTGTCGAGGAAGAGCCGGGCCGTGCCCGGATGGGTGGTGGTGAACGTGGCGATGCCGACGATGCGCACGCGGAACGTGCCCGGCTGAGCCCGGACGGTCAGCTCGTCCCCGATCCGCGCGTGCGCGTGCCGGGCCGTGTCGGCGTCCAGCAGGGCCTCGCCGTCGCCCCGCGGGGCGCGGCCGGAGGTCAGACGCACCGGGCTGTGGTCGGTGACCTGCCAGTTCGAGACGACGGCCGGAGCGCCCGTGGCCGGACCGACCGGTTTGTTGCGGCGGTCGACGACGGTGACGTTCCGGACGGCCACGTCCACATGGGCCGCCGCGACACCGTCGACCTCGGCCACCCGCTGGGCGAGGGAGGCGGGCACGGTCAGCACGACACCGGTCGGCACGGCGGACCGCAGGCCCTGCCGCGGCGCCACCGTCACATCGGCGGAGGTGGAGGCGAAGAGCCGGTCGAAGGTCCGGGAGACGGTGTCGGAGAAGATCAGGCTGCCCGTGACGAAGGCCACGGACAGGACGACGGCCAGGGCGGAGAGCAGCAGCCGCCCCTTGTGGGCGAGGAAGCCGCGCAGGGTCGCCCTGAGCACCGGGGTCAGGCCCCCTCGACGGCGACGCCGTCCTCGTCGAGGGGACCGCGGGCCGCCCGGGGGCCGGAGGGCCGCGGGCCGCTCCCGGCGAACAGACGCATGCGTTCCAGGACCGCCGCCGCGGTCGGGTGCTCCATCTCGTCCACGATCCGCCCGTCGGCGAGGTAGAGCACCAGGTCGGAGTGGGCGGCGGCGCCCGGGTCGTGGGTGACCATGACGACGGTCTGCCCGAGGCTGTCGACGGCGTCGCGCAGAAAGCCGAGCAACTCCAGACCGGCCCGGGAGTCGAGGTTGCCGGTCGGTTCGTCGGCGAAGATCAGCTCGGGCCGGGAGGCCAGCGCCCGTGCGCAGGCCACGCGCTGCTGCTGGCCGCCGGAGAGCTCGGCGGGCCGGTGCCTGAGCCGGTCCCTCAGCCCCAGGGTGCCGATGACCTCGTCCAGCCACTCCTGGTCGGGCTTCCGGCCGGCGATGTCCATGGGGAGGGTGATGTTCTCCAGCGCGTTGAGGGTGGGGACGAGGTTGAACGACTGGAACATGAAGCCGATCCGGTCCCGCCGCAGCCGGGTCAGCTCGCGGTCCTTCAGCCCCGTGATCTCGGTGTCGCCGATCCAGACCCGGCCGGCCGAGACGGTGTCGAGGCCCGCCAGGCAGTGCATGAGCGTGGACTTCCCGGAACCGGAGGG
Organism: Streptomyces thermoalcalitolerans; assembly: GCF_039525155.1. NCBI lineage: Bacteria > Bacillati > Actinomycetota > Actinomycetes > Kitasatosporales > Streptomycetaceae > Streptomyces > Streptomyces thermoalcalitolerans. Next base: position 21,244 of record NZ_BAAAHG010000065.1, read on the forward strand.
GCCCATGATCGCGGTGAAACGGCCGCGGGCGATGTCCACGTCCACCGAGTCCAGCGCGAGCACGGCGGTTTCGCCCGACCCGTACTCCTTGGTCAGCCCCCGGGCGCGGGCCGCGATCCCGTCGGCCGACGCCCGGCCCGGCGTCTCAGCAGATGTGGGCACGACGGCCTCCCTGAGGGTGCTTCGTCCGGTACGTCTCGCCCGTACGTGTTGTCCCTCGCCGAGCGTAATGTGAGCGAGCCCACAGCCGGTATCCTCCGTTGGGCCGAGCGGGGCATCCACCCACGGGCCGATCCCCCGGGGACCGGTGTCAGGGGCATGTGCCGTCCGGCCGGTCGCGGCCGGCGGAGAGCGGACGCCAGGCGGTGCCCAGCACGCAGTACGAGGCGGGCAGGACCGGCCCCTTCTCGGGCACCAGCATCCGGCGGCAGGGGCCGAGTTCGAAGCCGGCGTCCCGCAGGGCGGCGACCGGTTCGCGGGACAGATGGCAGCCGCCGGCCAGCAGCGGCCACACCGTGCGGTCCAGGACACGCTGGGTGAGGGTCATCGCCCGGCCGCCGCCCCTGCCGTGCTCGAAGAACCGCACCTCGCCGCCCGGCCGCAGCACCCGCCGTGCCTCGGCGAGCGCGCGCGGCAGGTCGCGCACGCTGCACAGCACCAGCGAGAACACCACGGCGTCGAACGCCTCGCTCTTCACCGGCAGCGCCTCCGCGCAGCCCGGCACCACGTCGACCGGGACCGCGGAGCGCAGGGCGGCCTCCACGGCCCGCTGCCGCAGCAGCCGCTCCGGTTCGATCGCGACGACCTCGGCGACGGTGTCCGGGTAGTGCGCGAAGTTCAGGCCGTTCCCCGCGCCGATCTCGATCACCCGCCCGGACAGCCCGGTCAGCAGCCGGCGGCGTATCCCGGCCATGCCCAGCCTGCTCTCCGCGGCCACACTGACCCGGGCGTAGTACCGGGCGAAGACCGGATGACGGACGGCGTCCCGCGCGGACCGCGACACCATGGCAACCTCCGAACGGACAGGCCTTGTGGAGAGTGTCCCCTGCCGGGCCCGCCGGCACGCACACGCGTGCCGTTCCGGCTTGCTGCCTCTGCGCCGTACCGCGTGCTGCTCCGGCCCGCCGTGAGACCGCCCGGACGCCCGGGCGCCCGAGCCCGACCGGGCCCACCCGCCGCGACCGGCCGTACGACGCGGCGGGCCGGACGCCCGGCACGGCAGGCGGGTGCCGTCTACGCGAACGGCGGCGGTGCCTCCCGCGCCGTGAAGGCCTCCGCGTCCCAGCTGCCGTGCAGACGGGGAGCCAGCCAGTGGGGAGCCGCCGTCCGGAAGCCGGACGGGGGAAGGGCGGAGGCACCGGCGGGAAGGGCGCCGAGAAGCGGGGCGGCGGCCACGCGGGGGAGGTCGGCGACATTGCAGCGGGAGGCCAGGTCCGGACGGGCCGGCCAGCTGCCGATCACCACACCGAGCAGATCCAGGCCGCGGGACCGCAGCTCACGGGCCGTCAGTTCCGTCGTGTTCAGCGTGCCCAGACCGGCCGAGGCCACCAGCAGGACCGGGGCCTTAAGCAGCTGCGCCGCGTCCGCCAGCGTGCCGCCCGACGCGTCGAAGCGGACCAGCAGCCCGCCCGCGCCCTCCACCAGCACCAGGTCGTGCTCGGTGGCCAGCTTGGCGGCGGCCTCGGCCACCTCGTGCGGGCGCACCGGCACCCGACCCGCCCGCAGGGCCGCCGTGGCGGGCGCCAACGGCTCGGGATAGCGGGCCAGTTCACGCGCCGTCACCGGACCGGCCAGCCGCGCGGCCTCCTCGGCGTCCCCGCGCTCGTCCGGCCGTACGCCCGTCTGCGCGGCCTTCAGCACGGCCACCGACCGCCCCGCCGCGACGGCCGCCGCGGCGACGGCGGCCGTCACGACCGTCTTGCCGACCCCCGTCCCGGTGCCCGTGACCACCAGTACCGGCATCTCAGCCCTCCCGCGCCGCCGCGCACACCGCGCGCGCGATCCGCGCCACGTCCTCGTCGCCGGTGACATACGGCGGCATCGTGTACACCAGGTCCCGGAACGGCCGCAGCCACACGCCCTCGCGCACGGCCGCCCGCGTCGCCGCCGCCATGTCCACCGGATGGTCGAGCTGGACGACGCCGATGGCGCCCAGGACCCGTACGTCCCGCACGCCGGGCAGGTCCGCCGCCGGGGCCAGCCCCTCCCGCAGGCCCGCCTCGATCCGCTTGACCTCCGCGCGCCAGTCCTGGCCGAGCAGCAGCTCGACCGACGCGCACGCCACGGCCGCGGCCAGAGGGTTTCCCATGAACGTCGGCCCGTGCGCCAGCACCGGCACCTCGCCCCGCGAGATCCCGTCCGCCACCCGCGCCGTGCACAGCGTCGCCGCCATCGTCAGATAGCCGCCGGTCAGCGCCTTGCCCAGGCACATCACGTCCGGCGTCACCCCGGCGTGCTCCGCCGCGAACAGCGCGCCGGTGCGCCCGAACCCGGTCGCGATCTCGTCGAACACCAGCAGCACGTCGTGCGCGTCGCACACCTCGCGCAGCACCCGCAGATAGGCGGGGGAGTGGAAGCGCATCCCGCCCGCGCCCTGCACCACCGGTTCCACGATCACGGCGGCCAGTTCGCCGGCGTGCCGCCGGACCATCTCCCGCAGGTGATCCGCGTACGCCTCGTCGTACTCGGCCGGCGGCGCGTCCGCGAACACCTGGCGCGGCAGCACACCGGTCCACAGCTCGTGCATCCCGCCCTCGGGGTCGCACACGGACATCGGGTGCCAGGTGTCGCCGTGGTAGCCGCCCCGCCAGGTCAGCAGCCGCCGCTTGTCCGGACGGCCGAGCGAACGCCAGTACTGCAGGCACATCTTGAGGGCGACCTCGACCGACACCGAACCGGAGTCGGCGAGGAACACATGCTCCAGACCGTCCGGCGTGATGTCGACGAGGAGCTTGGCGAGCCGGACGGCCGGCTCGTGCGTGAGCCCGCCGAACATCACATGGCTCATCCGTGCCAGCTGCTCCCGGGCGGCCTCGTTGAGCACCGGGTGGTTGTAGCCGTGGATCGCCGCCCACCACGACGACATGCCGTCGACCAGCTCGCCCGAGCCGTCCGCCAGCCTGAGCCGCACCCCGCTCGCCGACTCCACGACGAGCGGTTCATGGCGGCCGGGCATGGGTCCGTACGGGTGCCACACATGCCGCCGGTCGAGCTCCAGCAGCTCGGCCGCGCTCGGAGGGGACGGCTCAGGCATTGGGTGCGATGTCCGTTCCTGCGCCCCGGCGGCGTACGGCCACGAGGTCCGTGCGCGGTGCGGCCGCCGAAGGAACGGGGGACGCCGAGGTCCCGCACACGCCGCCCTCGTGGCAGCCACCGGAGGTCCGGTGCTCCGGCAGCGTCACCTGGTCCGCGCCCTCCACCTCGAACCCGGCGTCCGCGATCATCTCCAGATCGGCCTTGCCGGCCTGGCCCTCGCTGGTCAGATAGTCGCCGAGGAAGATCGAGTTGGCCAGGTGCAGGGCGAGCGGCTGCAGAGTGCGCAGATGCACCTCGCGGCCGCCCGCGATCCGCACCTCCACGTCCGGGTGGACGAACCGCACCATCGCCAGGATCCGCAGGCAGCGCTGCGGGGTCAGGTTCCACTCCTTGGCGAGCGGCGTTCCCTCGAACGGGATCAGGAAGTTCACCGGTACGGAGTCGGGGTCCAGCTCGCGCAGCGCGAAGACCACGTCGACCAGGTCCTCGTCGCTCTCCCCCATTCCGGCGATGAGCCCGGAGCAGGCGGACAGACCGGCGGCGTGCGCCTTGTTCACCGTGTCCACCCGGTCGGCGTAGGTGTGGGTGGTGGTGATGTCGCCGTACATGGTCTCGGAGGTGTTGAGGTTGTGGTTGTAGGCGTCGGCCCCGGCCTTGCGCAGCCGCTCGGCCTGGCCCTCGGAGAGCAGTCCGAGACAGGCGCACACCTCGACGCCCTCGTGCTGCTCCTTGATCGCCCTGATGGTCTCCGACACCCGCTCCACGTCACGGTCCGTCGGACCGCGTCCGCTCGCCACCAGACAGACCCGCTTGGCACCGCCGGCCAGCCCGGCCGCCGCCACCTTGGAGGCCTCCTCGGGCTTCAGCCAGGTGTACTTGAGGATTCCGGCCTTGGAGCCGAGACGCTGGGAACAGTAGGAGCAGTCCTCGGGGCACAGGCCCGACTTGAGGTTGACGAGGTAGTTGAGTTTCACCCGCCGGCCGAACCAGTGACGGCGCACCTTCCCGGCCGCGGCCACCACGTCGAGCAGCTCGTCGTCGGAGGTGGCCAGCACGGCCAGAGCTTCCTCCCGGGTCGGCGGCTCGCGCCGGAGCCCCTTGTCCACCAGCGTGTTCAGCAGGTCCATGGAAGCCGATCCTGTCCTATGCGTCCGTCCTGGGCCAAGAAGAGTCTGCACAACTCCCCGCGCGTTGATGTGTGGGTATTGCCACAGCCTGAGCGGATGGTCCCGCGCACGGGGTTTCTCACCGCCCGATAGGGTCTGTGCACGGCCCGCGGAAGACCTCGGAGGACCCATGGCGTTCGACTGGATCGAGGAGCAGGCCCGGGCGCGCCGGCGGGCCGGGCTCGTACGGACGCTGCGGCCCCGCCCCGCCGACGCGCCGCTGCTGGACCTCGCGAGCAACGACTACCTGGGGCTGGCCCGCCACCCGGAGGTCGTGGCGGGGGCCGCGGAGGCGGCGCGCACCTGGGGCGGCGGCGCGACCGGCTCCCGGCTGGTCACGGGCACCACCGAACTGCATGCCGAACTGGAGCGCGAGCTGGCCGGCTTCTGCGGTTTCGAGGCGGCGCTGGTCTTCTCCTCCGGATACGCCGCCAACCTCGCCGCGGTCACCGCGCTCGCCCCGCACGGCTCGCTCATCGTCTCCGACGCGGGCAACCACGCCTCGCTCATCGACGGCTGCCGGCTGGCCCGGGGGACCACGCAGGTCGTCGGACACGCCGACCCGGAGGCCGTGCGCAAGGCGCTCGGCACCCATGAGGGGCCGGCGGTCCTCGTCTCCGACACGGTGTTCTCGGTCGACGGCGACGCCGCCCCGCTGGCAGAGCTCGCCGGGGCCTGCCGGGAGCACGGTGCCGGTCTCGTCGTCGACGACGCCCACGGGCTGGGCGTGCTGGGGGACGGCGGCCGCGGCGCCGTGCACGCGGCGGGGCTGGCGGGCGCCGACGACGTGGTCGTCACCGTCACGCTGTCGAAGTCGCTCGGCAGCCAGGGCGGAGCCGTCCTGGGGCCCGCACGGGTGATCGACCATCTGGTCAACGCGGCCCGGACGTTCATCTTCGACACCGGCCTCGCCCCCGCGGCCGTGGGCGCGGCCCTGGCGGCGCTGAGGCTGCTGCGCCGCGAACCGGAGCGGGCGGCACGCGCACGCGAGGTGGCGGGCGAGCTCCACGCACGCCTGACCGCCGCGGGCCTGCACGCGGTACGTCCCGACGCCGCGGTGGTCTCGGTGCGCGCGCCGTCCCCGGAGGAGGCCGTGCGCTGGGCGGCCGACTGCCGTGCGGCCGGACTGGCCGTGGGCTGTTTCCGCCCTCCTTCCGTGCCCGACGGCATCTCACGGTTGCGGCTGACCGCCCGCGCGGACCTCTCCGGGGCGCAGATCGAACGTGCTGTCCGGGTGATCGGTGAAACGCGGCCGTGAGTCGGCGTGACACGGCCGTGCGCCGGATGCGGGGTCGGCTGCAGCCGACCACAGCCGGCCGGAATCGAGCGAATTGAGCGGAATCGACCGGAATCGTTTCTCAGAGGCCGTGCACCGTGGCCGTGAAGGCCGCCCAGCTTCCGGGCGAGAACAGCAGCGCCGGTCCGTCGGGGGCCTTGGAGTCGCGCACGGCGATCAGCCCGGCCCAGGGTCCCGTGGCCGGCCGGGCCGTCTCGACGCAGTTGTTGGCTCCGGTGCTGTGACTGCTGCGCTGCCAGCGCACGCCGTGCAGGCCGGTGCCGGAGGGTACGTGCCGAGGCAGAGCGGACATGGTGCCTCCTTGTGTGACGAGCGGTGGCGCGCCGTCAGGTGTCGCGGCGCATCCGGGTGATGAAGTCCAGCGACTCCTCGGGCGGGAGAGCGCGGCTTCGGAGAGTGTCGAAGGCCCTGGAGTAGGCCTCCAGGTCTTCTTTCCGCTCGAGGTGGAGGCTACTCGTCAGGTGGTCGATGACGACCACGTCCAGGTCGGAGGTGTCCGAGAACGAGAAGATGACGAAAGGACCGGTGACGCCGATGTGCTCCCCGGTCGCGAACGGCAGCACCTGGAGCCGTACATGGGGCAGCTGTGCCGCTTCCGTCAGCCGTTTAAGCTGCCGTGCCATCACCGCGGGTCCGCCGACCTCCCGGTGCAGCACGGCCTCGTCCAGCACCACGTCCAGCTTCAGCGGCGGATGGGCGCGCAGCACGTCCTGACGGGCCAGCCGCACCTCCACCAGCGCGTCCAGCCGGTCGTCGTCGAGCTCGTCCAGAGCGGCCCGGGTGACGGCGCGCGCGTATTCGGGGGTCTGCAGCAGCCCGGGGACGACCGAGGTCTCCAGGGTGCGCATCACGCTCGCCTGCGACTCCAGGCTGATGAAGTCCCGGTAGGCCGGCGGCAGTACGCTGCGGTAGGCGTGCCACCAGTGGTGCCGGCCGCCGTCGTCGTCCATCCCCGCCAACACCAGCAGCAACTCGCGCAGTTGGGAGTCCCGGACGGCGTACGCGTCCAGGAGTAACCGCACATCGGACGGTTTCACCCCGCTGGCGCCGGTCTCGATCCGGCTGACCTTCGACTGGTGCCAGCCCACCAGCCGGGCCGCCTGGCCGCTGGTGAGACCCGCACCGGTGCGCAGTGCGCGCAGTTCGGCGCCCAGTTTCCGGCGGCGTACCGCGGGACCGTGCTGCATGGACTGCTCCTCACTCCTTGAACGCTCCACATGCTCCGCCCCCGGAGGGGCGGTTGGCGCAGAGTTCACCGCATCGAGCGACAGATATATGCATATCTGGTGGATCGCCGCGTGAGACCGGTGCGGTGATGGCAGTCTGACGGCGAAGCACCAGTCCGGGACCGTACTCGAACCGTCCGCTTTGTGTCGGACTGCGATCCCCTGGGAAAGGGCCGACGCCGCCATGGCAGACCATCTGGAAGCATCCGTCATTCTGCCGAGCGATCCCGCCTCGGTCTCCGCGGCCCGCGGTTATGTGGTGAGCACTCTCGAGGAATGGGGTCTGCCGCCGGACACGGACACCGCCGAGACCGTCCGGCTCATCGTCTCCGAGCTCGCCACCAACGCCGTGCAGCACACCCGCGGGCAGTCGCCCACCTTCACGGTGGACCTCGTCCTCGTACGGGACGAGTGCCTGCGGATCGGGGTGACCGACAGCCACCCGAAGTTCCCGAAACGCCTGCCGGCCGCCGTCCAGCAGGACAACGGCCGGGGCATGGCGATCATTCGATGGTTCGCCGCCGAGCGCGGCGGCAGACTGACCGTGCGGCCGACCCGGGAGGGCGGCAAGACGGTCTGCATCGAGCTTCCGTGGACGGTCCCGGCCCGGCCGGTCACGGCCACGGGGCGGCAGGAGCCGTAGCGCGTGGGGCGTGCGGGTGCGGTGACGGCACCTCGGGGCGCTGTCACCGCACCCGGGCGGGTCAGCGGACCCGGCCGTACCAGACGTTCTTCGTCCAGATCTTCTGCAGCTTCACCACGTCCCCGGTCTTCGGGGCGTGCCAGATCTTGTTGCCGCCGGCGTAGATGCCGACGTGGTAGACGTGCGAGCCCGAGTGGAAGAACACCAGGTCACCGGCCTGGCGGTTCTTCGCGGAGATGTGACGGGTCCTGTTGTACTGCTGGGCCGCCGTGCGGGGCAGCTTCTTGCCCGCCTTCTTGAACGAGTACAGCGTGAGGCCGGAGCAGTCGAACCTCCGGGGCCCGGCGGCACCCCACTGGTAGGGGGCGCCCTTCTTGGACGCCGCGACCTTGAGCGCCTTCATGCCGGGGGTCGCGGCCGCGGCCTCGGAGGCCATGCCGGGAGCCACGATCGAGCCGCCCACGGCGGCCAGGGTCAGGGCCGAGGCCGTACCGGCCCGGGCCATCAGCGACGGGACACGATTGAACGTGGTCATGCTCAACCCTTCGTCAGCCGCCTGTGAAGGATGACCTGTCGGATTCGGGCTGGCGAAGTTGCCCGGCCGCGTCGCCGCGGCTTCACCCCAAGGGCTGCTCGGGCCGGCCATGGCGTGACCGTCCCGGCGACCCGTCGTGCTTGGGTCCTCCACTCCTGCCGATCCACTTGTGTCGACCGGTCATCCGGGCGGCGGCAGGATTCGGCGTCCGCCCGGACCGCCCCGCCGCGGTGGCGGGGGCTTGTCGTCCGACAGGGATCTTGGCCTACACAAGTCCGAAAATCCCAATGGAAACGGGGATTTGTGTTGTTACTCACCACTCGGCTGTTCGGGTGGACAGTCTCGTGCCCGGGTGGCTGCCCCCTCCCGCGGCGGCTCCCGGACCAGCGGCGAAGCATCCCGTTCCGCCGTCCGGGGAGGCGGATCGTGCAACCGCAAGGGCTCCGGGGAAGGAGGCGAACCTACCTGAAAGGAGGTACGTCTTTTGGTCCGTTCCGACTCACGTCAAGAGGGAGTGTTCTCGTCGGCGGGATGCGCCTTCTGTTGATGCGTCAACTCCTGTGGAGGAGCTACGAGCTGACACCGGGTCCGCCGTTCGTGACCGGCGCCTGGGGGATCCTCGTGTACCGGTGGACGCCAGGGGGACGGGTCCCGGGGCGGAAGGAGAGGAGGAGCGGACCGGCGGCCGGCCGCATCGAGGTGACATCCTCTCAATTCCGCTTCGTCTGCTTTGTCTGCTTCTTCCCGGCCGACGGTGGCGGCGGTCCGGGTTCCGGCCGGCGGGGCCGCCGCGCAGGCCGCCACGGCCGCCCCTTTCCGCGGGCGCGGTGCCGTGATGGTCAGTCGAGCGGTGGGCGCGGGAACCTGCGCTCCTTCCCGCCCCTCGCCTCGGCCTGCTCCGCCTTGACCACCGCCGCGTACCGGTCGACGTACTCCTGCCCCGACAGCGCCATGACGGCGTACATGATCTCGTCCGTGACGGCGCGCAGAACCGTCTTCTCATGTTCCATCCCGGCATGGCGGGAAAAGTCCAGAGGTGTGCCGAAACGGATCACGACCGGGCGGATGCGCGGGACGATCCGGCCCGGCGGCTGGGCCTCGAAGGTGCCGATCATCGCGCACGGCACGACCGGCACCCCGGCCTTGAGCGCCATGACCGCGACACCCACCTTGCCCTTGTACAGGCGGCCGTCGGGCGACCGGGTGCCCTCCGGGTAGATGCCGAGGAGCTCGCCCCTGCGCAGCACTCCGAGTCCCTCCCGGATCGCGGCCTGACCGGCCTCCTTGCCGGAGCGGTCGACCGGGATCTGCCCGGCGCTGCGGAAGAACGCGGCGGTGAGCCGGCCCTTCAGGCCCGGTCCCGTGAAGTACTCGGCCTTCGCCAGGAAGGTGATACGCCGTGTGAGGACCGCGGGCATCAGGAAGTGGTCCGAGAACGACAGATGGTTGCCCGCGATGATGGCCGGGCCGGACGCCGGCACGTGCTCCAGCCCCTCGATCCGGGGCCGGAAGACCACTTTGAGCAGCGGGCCCAGCAGGACGTGTTTGAGCAGGAAGTAGAACAAGGGGATGCTCCTCATCGGGGCGGAACCGCTCAACCGCCGTGTTCCCGCAGATCAGGGCGGATGCCGTGAGGGGCCAGTGTAAGTGCGCCCACCGTGGCGGGGCACTGCTGTGCCGCGGGGGTTTTGCCGCATGGGGGCGACGCGGGGCCGCGCCTGCCGGAGGCCGGCCGCCCGGCGGCGTACGGTGGTGGCCATGGCCCCTCCGCTTCCGGGTCCGCTGGCGCATCTGGCGCCCCTGCTGGGCGACTACGGCTACTGGGCCGTCGGCGGTGTGGTCCTGGTGGAGGACTTCGGGGCTCCCGCCCCGGGCGAGGCGATCCTGATCGCGGCCGGGGTGTACGCCGGGGCCGGCCGCCTCGACGTGGTGACCGTGGGGCTGACCGCGTTCGTCGCGGCGGTCGTCGGGGACAACATCGGCTACCTCGTCGGCCGGTACGGCGGACGGGCGTTCGTCCGGCGCTGGGGCCGGTACGTCTTTCTGCCGCCGAAGCGGTTCGAGGCGGCCGAGCGGTTCTTCTCCCGGCACGGCGGCAAGATCGTCACCGTGGCCCGGTTCGTCGAGGGCCTGCGCCAGGCCAACGGCATCATCGCCGGCACCACGGGCATGCGCTGGCCCCGCTTCCTCGCCTTCAACGCACTGGGCGCCGCGCTGTGGGTGGGCGTGTGGGTGACCCTGGCCTACTTCGCGGGCATGCGCATCGGCGCGGTCTACGACGAGATCCGCCGCTACCAGATCGCCGTGTTCGTGGCGCTCGGCCTCCTGGCCGCCGCCCTGATCGCCCGCCATCTGCTGCGGCGCGGGCACCGCGAGGACTGATGCCGCGGCGCTTGGGGAGCCGCCCCGGGTGTCCAGAGGCCGGTGCGTGCGGTCCTCGTCCGCACCAGGCTCTCCCTCGCGCCGGTCCCCGCGGCCACCGGTCCCGCCGACCGGTGGAGGATCCGCCCCGGCAAGGGCCGGGCGGCCGGGCACGCGCGGTCGCC
>NZ_BAAAHG010000066.1:0-31233 GCF_039525155.1 Streptomyces thermoalcalitolerans
CCGTGGGCGGAGCGGCCGGGGCGGAGGCGCCCGCGGGGCCCGTCGCAGGGGGTGCGGGAGGTGCGGGGGGCGCAGGAGCCGCCGGTCCGGGAGTGCCACCGGGGTCGGTCGGGGCTCCCGATGCCCGTACGGCAGCCCGTGCGGCCGCGGCCCCGCCGCCCGGCGGCACCGCCGGAGCCGCGCCGCCACCGCCCGCCGGACCGCCATGGCCCTCCGGCCCCGGCACGTACCCCATCGCAGGCGTTCCGGCCCCCGTGGAAACGTTCACACCTCGCTCGAGCCGGTCGAGGCGGGCCAGCACCGACCGCTCGTCGCTGTAGGCCGCGGGCAGCAGCACACGGGCGCAGATCAGCTCGAGCTGGAGCCGGGGGGAGGTGGCGCCGCGCATCTCGGTCAGTCCCTCGTTGACGAGGTCGGCGGCACGGCTCAGCTCGGCGGCGCCGAAGGACCGGGCCTGGTCCTGCATGCGCTCGACGACATCGGCGGGGGCGTCGATGAGCCCCTTCTCGGCGGCGTCCGGGACGGTGGCCAGGATCACCAGGTCCCGCAGCCGCTCCAGCAGGTCGGCGGCGAACCGGCGGGGATCGTGACCCCCCTCGATGACGCGGTTGACGACCTCGAAGGCGGCGGCGCCGTCCCCGGCGGCGAAGGCCTCGACGATGGAGTCGAGCAGCGCGCCGTCGGTGTATCCGAGGAGCGAGGTGGCCATGGCATAGGTCACGCCCTCCTCCCCCGCACCGGCGAGCAGCTGGTCCATGACGGACATGGAGTCACGCACGGATCCGCCACCGGCCCGCACGACCAGCGGAAGGACTCCCTCCTCGACGGGGATGTTCTCCTTCTGGCACACCTCGTGGAGGTAGTCGCGCAGGGTCCCCGGCGGAACCAGCCGGAAGGGGTAGTGATGGGTCCGGGACCGGATGGTCCCGATGACCTTCTCGGGCTCAGTGGTCGCGAAGATGAACTTCAGGTGTTCCGGCGGCTCCTCGACCACCTTGAGCAGCGCGTTGAAGCCGGCCGACGTGACCATGTGGGCCTCGTCGATGATGTAGATCTTGTAACGGCTGCGCGCGGGCCCGAAGAAGGCCTTCTCCCGCAGGTCGCGGGCGTCGTCCACACCACCGTGCGAAGCGGCGTCGATCTCGATGACGTCGATGGACCCCGGACCGTTCCGGGCCAGGTCACGGCACGACTCGCAGGTACCGCAGGGGGTGGGTGTCGGTCCCTTCTCGCAGTTCAGGCAACGGGCGAGAATGCGCGCGCTGGTCGTCTTGCCGCATCCGCGGGGGCCGCTGAACAGGTACGCGTGATTGACCCGGTTGTTCCGCAGCGCCTGCTGCAGCGGGGCGGTGACATGCTCCTGCCCGATGACCTCGGCGAACGACTCCGGGCGATAGCGGCGGTACAGCGCGAGAGACGACACGCATACGAGGTTATAGGCGCCTGCCGACAATCCGGCCTGACCACGAACACCGGCGCCTTTGTCACGCAAGGCCCCCCACGCACCCGCCAGAGCCAACCTACCCTTGCTGCCTTCCGGCCCTGGGGGAGTTCAGTCGGATAGCGCCGCGTGAGGGGCTCCGCACAGAGTACCCGATCCCGACAGCGGCAACGAGTTCGCGAGCACTCCCCTTCGTCATGTACTGTGTCCGGCGGAGGATTCGCCTAGTGGCCTAGGGCGCACGCTTGGAAAGCGTGTTGGGGGCAACCCCTCGCGGGTTCAAATCCCGCATCCTCCGCCAGCCGCCTGGACAGGCGTAGCAAGGGGCCCCACCGATCACCGGTGGGGCCCCTTGTTTTCGTCCTCGTCGTCGTCCGCCGGACGTCGCTGTCCCGGGCTGTCCTGGCCTCTGTCCACTTGTGTCCACTTGCGGGTACCGCGCCTGCATCCGCGCGGAGGTGCCCGGCTCCCACCATGAGCTGATCGATGACGCGATCCGGAACCCCGGGCAGCACGAGCACGATCGCGGCGGGACTCGGCGGGCCCGAACGGCTCGGTGAACCCGTGGCCCGACTCGCCCCACAAGGTCGCGGCGGCCCCGCGCCCGCATGCCTGTGCCTCGGCATGCCGCCTGAGCACGGCGACCGGCGGACCCGGCAGCGGCACCGCACGGCGGCCCGCTCGGGACTTTGTGTTCTTGGTCTCACATTCGAGGGAGCAGGGCTCGCCCACTGTTCTCCCCCTCAGGAGGAGAACTCTCCGGAAGGGCCGGGTCAGGTCAGACCTTCCAGTGCAATGGCTGCCGACTTACAGCCTTGAATGAAGTCGCGTGCTGCTTGCGGGGTGACTGCAGCGGTTCCATGCACAGCGGCGTTGCGCAAGCGGCGGAGGTCGTCCATCACGTCGACCCATTCCTGATGCAGGCCGGCCCTTTGCAGCATGCGCACCAGCTCGCCCGGTGGCACTCTCCCCGATACCGGACGCCGTGGCTGCACCCATGGATACCGGGTGAGAATTTCCTCGGCGAAGATCTGCAAGGCATTCCACGCAGAGACGATCGCTCCCGCCGGGGAGTGGTCGACAACCTCGTCCGGCTGACCAATTCCTTCCCGCAGGAGGGGCAGTCGACGGCGCACCGCATCACCAGGGGGCTCCTGTGTCTCTGGCTCAGACAGAGGCTGTGGATCAGGCCACGGCGCAGGGTGTGGCACAGAACGTGGTGCGGGCAGCGACGCAGGGACAGTCGACGCCCTCTCGTCATCCACTACCGCTTCCGCACGGTCACGAACGCGTCGTGCCTCGTTCTGGAACTCCAGGGCACCCACCGGTGTCTCCACACGGCTCAACCGTCCGATGGCCTCACCGACTCGATCACGCCATATCCACAGCAACGCCAGCGTGACCGCAGGCCAGACAAGTGCCTCTATGTACTTGAGAACCAGTTCGGCGACTTCCACGTATGCAGTCTGATGCCCCCTCAGGACTGTTCGCCGGACACTCTGACCGCACAGGTCCGGCGACACCCGCGGAACGTTCGTCGCACTGGTCCTTGCTCATCGCAGTTCATCGCACCGACGGCCGCCACCGCTCACTGCCGTATCGGCGTGGGACCGCACAGTGCACGGGCGCCGCGAACGCCGCATCGAGCGGACGGAGGAGGAGTTCACCGACGATCGTGCGCTCGCCGAGGCGATCGCCGCCGTCACCGCGGAGCACCTCGGAACCGGCGCCGGCACGCCCACCCTGCCGCAGATGCCGTGCCCGCAGATGCCGTACGGGGACGCGCAGCCGCCGCACTCCGGGGCGCGCCCATGCCGGCGTGGTCCCCGGTGCGGTGCTGTTCGGTACGGGCTGGGCCGTCTCGGGCGGAGCCCGGCCGTTCCGGTCATTCAGGTGGCCGGCGGCTGTCCGCTCGCCCTGGTCACCCTTGTCGGCGTCGTCACCGGTGTCCGGCTGTGCCGCTGGGCCAATGCCCGATGCTCCCGCCCCGACCGCGGCTCCCGCGGGTCACAGCCGGACACCGGCGGTCAGCGTTTCTTGCCGACCGGTCCTCCCGCGGGTCGTGTCTTCGCCGGACGGCTGGTGGTACGGGGGGAAGCAGGGGCGGAGGAATGGCGGTGGCGGGGTGTCGTGCGGCGAGGCGGGCGGGTCAGGGTGACCTGGCGCACGAGTTGCTGGAAGCAGGCCAGGGACGCCAGGCCCGGCAGGGCAGCCGCCGCCACATCGATGATCGTCCTGGGCGCCTGGGCGATGCACAGCAGCATCGCGATGGACGAGAAGACCAGCACCACACCCCAGGAGTGGACGGCGCGGCGCCGGTGCAGCGCGGCCCGCAGGACCGACAGGGACGCCACCAGCCAGGGGCCGTACACCAGAAGGGGCCACCACGACGCGAGACCTTCCCGCATCCGGGCCAGGGCCAGGACGTGGAGGGGGTCGTAGGCGACCATCCCGCCGAAGAAGCTCACCGAGGAGGCGATCACCGCGGTCAGCGCGGCGATGACATGGCTGGTGGTGCGCAGGACGTTCGGACGCTTGCGCTCCCGGATCCTTCGATGGCGCCGGGGAACCTCCCTCAGCGGAGGCAGTTCCGCGGTGATCCGCTGCAGGTTCTCCAGGGGGGTCTTCGAGGTGCCCGGAGCGTCCGACGTGCTCGGGGCGCTCGGAGCATGTGGAGTGTTCGGTGTGTTCGGCGTGCCGGGAGTGTCCAAGTCCAAAGCGACCGGAACCACCGGGATGAGCCCGGTGAGCGGTGCCTCGCCCCGGGTGGTGGGGGCCGTCGGCCCGTGCGCCTGCCGGGACTCCTGCATCGCGTCCTGGAGCATGAAGGCCAGCTCCTCGGCGGGATCCCAGGTCTCGTCCGGCGGGACCAGGGGCGACGAGAAGAACTCCGTCGGAGCCCGGTGACGGCCCGTGCCGGCTTTCTGGTGTCCGTTCGGATAAGCCGAATGACCCCCGTGGCCCGAGTAGCTCCAGACCTCCCGATGACCTGAATAACCAGTGGAGAAGTCGGCGGAATTCGCCGAACGGCGGCCAATACGTTCGTCGTACATTACGCAGTCGGCTGTTCCGCTCCCGGGCGGGCGGACCGGGCCTCCGAGCCGACCCAACGGCGGGCAAGGTCGGCTTCCAGTGTGCTCATCACGTCCAGGAAATTGCGCAGCAAAGGCTCGGTCACCTTCAGTGCGACCGGGCAATCACCCCTGGTCAGGACGCCGTTGACAGTGGCCGACGAGTGCACTGGGGCGGGAAGGTACGTATAGGGGCCGAGCGGCACCGCCTGCGCGGCGTTCGTGCTCTCCCGCTTCCGCCCCATGAGCAGACCCCAGTGCCCTTCCCTGGTTGTCTCGGTCATATCTCGACTAACGCCGCCCGACTTCCCCGGATGCGTGGCAAACGGGTGAAGGAATTCGACCACTCGGGGCCGTGTCGTTGCCGGATCGCGCGGTGGCATTGCGCTGATCGGGGGTAACCGCTCGCCATGGGCGAGATCCTGGTCGGTACGTGTTCGTGGACGGATCCGAGGCTGGTGCGCAGTGGCTGGTACCCGGCGGGGGCACGCGGCGCCGAGGGCCGGCTGCGGTACTACACCACGCGGTTCCCGGTCGTCGAGGCCGACTCCGCGTACTACGCCCTTCCCGACGAGCGGAACAGCCGGCTCTGGGCCGAGCGGACCCCGGAGCACTTCGTCTTCGACGTGAAGGCGTTCTCGCCGCTCACCGGGCACCCCACTCGGTGCGGCGCGCTGCCGAAGGAGCTGCGCGGTGCGTCGTACGACCCTCGTGACGCGACATTCCTCGACGCCGTGTGGGCACGGTTCGCCGAGGGGATCGAGCCGCTGCGCCGCCACGGACGGCTGGGCAGTGTGCTGTTCCAGTTCCCGCCGTGGTTCCGGCCGGGCACGCGGGCCGAGGCGTTCCTGGAGGGGTGCGCCGAGCGGACCGCGGGCTGGCCCGTGGCGGTGGAGTTCCGGCACCCCGCGTGGTGGCGGGAGGGGCGGACGGAGGCGACCGCCGCGCTGCTGCGCCGGTACGGCTTCGCCGCCGTCGGCGTCGACATGGTGCAGACGCTGCCCTCCTCCGTCCCGCCGGTCACGCCCGTCACCTCACCGCGGCTCTCCGTCGTGCGCTTCCACGGGCGCAGCCCTTCCTGGGGGACCGGGAGCAAGGAGGACCGGTTCCGGTACGAGTACGCCGACCACGAGCTGGAGGAGTGGGTGCCGCGGCTGCGCTCCCTCGCCGGGAGTGTCGAGAGGCTCCATGTCCTGTTCAACAACTGCTGCGGCGACGCGGCGGTCCGGGCCGCCGAGCGGATGCGTTCGCTGCTCGAACGGCCGGCGTCCGCGTCCCGCGTTCCGCGCGCCGCATCCGGCTGACCGGGAGAGCCGGCCCGGTCCGGACGGCACCCCTAGCGCAGGATCCGGACCTTCCGCTCCGCGCTCACCTGGTCGATCTCCGACACGCGCACCGTCGCCTTCATCGTCCACTCGCCGGCGACCGGGAGATTGAGGGTGTCGGTGCTCCAGTAGCCGCCCCTCTTGATGAGCTTGGCGTCGATCGGGCCGAGCTTCTGTTCGGGCAGGGACAGGGACAGGCGCAGCTCGGGGACGATGCTCAAGCCGCCGTCGGGGCCGTAGACCACGGCCTCCACCGCGTTCTGGCCGACACGGCCCGGCACCAGCGTGACCTGCACCTTGCCGTGGCCTCCCGGAGTGCCGACATCGAACGGGATCATCGTGAGGGAGGCCCCCGGCGCCCCTCCCGCGGGCGGGGCGTTCTCCGCCTCGGCGGCCACACGGCCCGGGAGGGTGCTGACCAGCATCGTGGTGACGACCAGCACCGCGATGCCCACGGCGACCTCGGTCAGGACCGAGCGGCGCAGGGCACGACGGCAGACGTCGGGCGCCGGCGAGGACGCGGGTTTCC
Source organism: Streptomyces thermoalcalitolerans (assembly GCF_039525155.1). Classification (NCBI taxonomy): domain Bacteria; kingdom Bacillati; phylum Actinomycetota; class Actinomycetes; order Kitasatosporales; family Streptomycetaceae; genus Streptomyces; species Streptomyces thermoalcalitolerans. The sequence goes on from NZ_BAAAHG010000066.1 coordinate 6,367, forward strand.
CGGCCGGGGCTTTTCCGGCCGGAGCTTCCTTGGCCAGGCCTTCACCGGCCGGAGCTTCCTCGGCTGGGACTTCACCGGCTGCGGCTTCCTCGGCTCCGGGTTCTTCCGTCCCGGACTCCTCCGCCCCGGAAAGCCGCTTCCCGCCGGCCGGCACCGGGACCCGTGCGCGGGCCACCGCCTGCGGCTTCCCCGCCCGTACGGCGGCTTCCCCGTCCACCGCCGCCAACCGGGCCGTCCAGCGCCGTGAGAGGCCCGCCACGGCCAGCATCAGCACCACCACCGCCACCTTGACCAGCAGCAGCCGGCCGTACGCGGTGCCGGTGAGCGCGGCCCAGGAGCCGAGGCCGCGCCAGGACTGGTAGATCCCGGTGGCCACGAGGACGGTGACGGCGCCGAAGGCGATCCGGGAGAAGCGGGCCACGGCCGCCGTCAGCGCGGGGCCGTCGTCGGCCGGGGAAACGTCCCGGGAGGGATCCGGGGAGGGGGCCGGGGAGAGGTCCTGGGAGCTGTCCGGCGCGCCGGCGTTCGGGCCGCCGGCCGGGGCCGCCGTTCGCGGCTCGTCCTCCGTCACCCGTTGCAGGATCGTGAGAAGGGCCGTCAGCCCGCCCAGCCAGACCCCCATCGCCAGCACGTGCAGTGTCGAGGACGTCATCGCCACCGGCACCTGGATGCCGGCCGAGGCGTGCTCGGACGCAGCCAGGGTCAGCGCCAGGGCGAGGGCCGGCACGGCGCCCGCCGCCAGGGTCGCGCGCGTGGGCTCCTGCCCCGGCCGGCGCCGGAAGAGCCGTACGAGGAAGACGGCCGTCGGTACGAGCAGGGCCAGACGGGCCGTCAGGACCAGACCGGGACGGCTGCTCAGGGTGCGGGAGACGGCCGCGGGATCGAAGGCCGTCATCGGGCCGGTGCCCGTCTCGTAGGGAGCCCGCAGCACCAGCAGGACGAGTGTGGACGCCAGTGCCGCCCACCAGCTCACGGCCAGCGGCCCGCGCAGCAGACGGGGGTTTGGCGGACGGCACAGCAGGATGAAGGCGACCATGCCGATGAGCAGGGCGGCGGCACCGTAGGCGGTGTAGCGGCCGAGGTCGTAGAGGGTGCCGGTCACGGGGTGCTGGTCGGGCCCCGTGTCGACCACGGGGGCCGCCGGGGAGGGCTTTCCCACGGAGAAGGTCAGGGCGCCGGAGACCGGGTGGCCGTCCGCCGAGATCACCCGCCACGCCACGGTGAAGGTGCCCTCGCCCAGTCCGTCCGGGAACTCCACCTGGGCCGTGTTCGACCGGCCCGGCACATGCCGTGGCGGCTTCGTCCTCACCCGCCGGCCCTCGGGGTCGAACAGGCGGAAGGAGTCGTCGAGCAGGGCGACGGACTCGGAGTAGGTCAGCGTGACCGTGGAGGGAGCCGACTTCAGAACGGTTCCGTCGGCCGGGTCGGCCTCGCGCAGGTCCGCATGGGCGAAAGCGGGACCGGCCCCGCCGAGCAGGAGCAGGGCCAGTACGGCGCCGAGCAGTGTCAGCACCCGAAGTGGTCGCCGTACGGTCACGTCACTTCCCGTTCTGGAGATGGGGGATTGCCGGCCTCCGCAGGGGTACGGAAGAGGACGGCGCTTTGCTCACCGGAATCGTCCGGGAAGGCTATCCCGCGGCACGAACAGGCCCTCGCGGTACGAACAGCCGGCCGGGCGCGCTACAGCCGTGCACCGCTGCCCCGGGGGCGAGGATCGTGGATCCCTGCTCCTCGAGAGCCGGGAAAACGCTGCTGTGCCTCTCCTCCCCCGTCTTCTCCCCCGTCTTCTCCCCCGTCTCTTCCCCCGTCTCCTCCCCTGTCGAGCACCACGGCGGTGCCGACGGTGCCCGGCAGAGCGTCCTGACAGGACGTCGGCAGCGGGCAGGAACCGCTGCGACGGGCCGAGGGAGCCGGCGCTCAAAAGGAGTCGGCGGACCGAAGGAACCGACGGACCGAAGGAGCCAAGGGCCACAAGGAGCGGCCGGGTCCGGCAGCCGGAAGACGCAGGCCCCCTCGCGCCGCCCGGCAAGCGACGCGGCGTACGGCGGCCCGCCGGTGTCAGCCGAGCGGCCGGTCCCGGTTGCGGCACGCGCGCGTGCGTTCCCAGCATGAACCATGACCGAGCCACCGAGCGCCGGTCCCCAGGGCCCCGGGTACGACGACCGCCGCGTCCACGCCGCACGTGACCCACGGCGCCCGGGGACGCCGCCACCGCACCACGGACCGCCGCCGGAGGGGCCGCCGCCCCTCATCTCCCGCGCCGGCCGGCAGGCCCTCCTCGCCACCGGTGCGGCCGCCCTGGTCCTGGGCGTCCTGGTCCTGCTCTGGCCGGGCCCCTCCCTGCTCGCCGCCGGGGTCCTCTTCGGCGTCTACCTTCTGGTCAGCGGTGTGCTCCAGCTGGTCTCCGCCTTCGCCACCCACCGGACGGCCCCGCTGCGCGTGCTGGCCTTCGCCAGCGGCGCCCTGTCGATCCTGCTGGGTCTGTTCTGCTTCCGCGGCGCCCTGCAGTCGGTTCTGCTGCTCGCCCTGTGGATCGGCATCGGCTGGCTGATCCGCGGCCTCACCCAGACGATCGCCGCCGTCCACGACCCCGGCACGCCCGCGCGCGGCTGGCAGATCTTCTTCGGCGTCCTTGCCTTCCTCGCCGGAGCCGTCCTGATCGTCTCCCCACTGGAGTCGGTCGTCGTCCTCACCGTGGTCGCCGGCTGGTGGCTGGTGGTGGTCGGCATCGTCGAGACCGTCATCGCGTTGCGCGTCCGCGGGCACGCCGAACAGTTCCCGAGCACGGTCTGACCACAGGTGAGGTCCGTGTGACCGCAGAGGATGCCCGTGTGGCCGCAGAGGCGGCCTCCGCGGCCACGGGAGAGGTCACTGCGGCCACGAGAAAGGCCCCTGCGGCGCGGATGGCCGCCACGAATGAACCGGCCGTTCACCGCCTCCTGCGGGCCGTGCCGAAGAGGGACCGGGTGATCTCACGGCCGAGCTGAGTGCCCACGGACCGGGCCAGGGACTTGAACACACCGCTGTCCATGACCTGTTCGACGACCGACGGCTCCTCGCCCTCGTGCCGCCGGCCCCGGGGCGTCCGGGCGCCCCTCGGTTCCGCGGATGCCGTCTCCTCGCCCCGGGCGGCCCGCGTCCCGGTGAGTTTCTCGTACGCCGACTCGCGATCCACAGCCTGTGCATAACGGGCGTGCAGACGGGACTCCCGCACCGCGCGGTCCAGGGCCGCTCCGTCGACCGGGCCCATCAGGGACTCGGGTGCCCGCAGCCGGACCGCCGCGACCGGGGTCGGCGCCCCCCTCTCGCTCAGCACCGTCACCACCGCCTCGCCGGTGCCGAGCCCGGTGAGGATCTCCTCCAGGTCGTAGGCGGACTCGGGGAAGGTCCGCACCGTGGCCTTCAGGGCCTCCTGGTCGTCGGGGGTGAAGGCGCGCAGCGCGTGCTGGACCCGGTTGCCCAACTGGCCCAGTACGTCGGCGGGCACGTCCTTCGGGGACTGGGTGACGAAGAAGACGCCGACGCCCTTCGAGCGGATGAGCCGCACCGTCCGCGTGATCGACTCCAGGAACGCCTCGGAGGCGTCGTCGAACAGCAGATGCGCCTCGTCGAAGAAGAACACCAGCTTCGGCCTGTCCGCGTCGCCGACCTCCGGCAGATCGTGGAAGAGGTCGGCGAGCAGCCACATCAGGAAGGTGGAGAAGAGCCGCGGTTCGCCCTGGACGGCGGGCAGTTCGAGGACGGAGACGACTCCGCGGCCGTCGTCGGCCCGGCGCAGGAGCGCGCCGGTGTCGAACTCCGGCTCGCCGAAGAAGTCCGTCATGCCCTGCGCCTCGAAGGCGGTGAGGGAGCGCAGGATCACCCCGGCGGTGGCGGCCGAGAGGCCGCCGATGCCCTTCAGCTCCTGCTTGCCCTCGTCGGAGGTCAGAAAGGCGACGACCGCCCTGAGGTCCTTGAGGTCGACCAGTTCCAGCCCCTTGGTGTCGGCGTAGTGGAAGATCAGGGCGAGGGACTGCTCCTGCGTCGGGTTGAGCCGGAGCACCTTGGACAGCAGCAGCGGACCGAAGCTGGTGACGGTCGCCCGCAGCGGGATCCCGTGGCCCGCGCCGCCCAGGGCGTAGAACTCGGTGGGGAAGCCGGTCGGCGTCCACTGCTGGTGGACCTCGGCGGTCCGGGACCGGACACGGTCGTTCGCCGTGCCCGGCTCCGAGATCCCGGACAGGTCCCCCTTGACGTCCGCGAGGAAGACCGGCACGCCCTGGGCCGAGAGCTGCTCGGCGATCAGCTGCAGGGTCTTGGTCTTGCCGGTGCCGGTGGCGCCCGCGACCAGGCCGTGGCGGTTCAGCACCGACAGGGGGATCCGGATCCGCGCGTCGGGCAGGCAGTGGCCGTCCCAGATCAGGGCACCCAGATCCAGGGCGGGCCCGGCGAAGGCGTATCCGGAGGCGATCTCCAGGGCCTCCTGCGGGAGCGCCGGGGCGCTTCCCGGAGCCTCGCGGGCGGCGGCCCCGGGCACGGTCTCGCTGTCACTCATCTCATGCCCCTTTTCCGGTTCGCCCGCGTTTGCCGCGGCATTTCCAGCGTCGCACTCCGGTGGGCGGGCTGCGCCCGGAAGCCCTTGCCCGGTAGGCTTTCCGTGTGATCTTCAAGCGCATCGGAAACGGCCGGCCGTACCCCGACCACGGCCTGGAGAGCACCCGTCAATGGGCGGACGTCGCGCCGCGCCCGGTCCGCCTTGATCAGCTCGTGACCACCAAGCAGCAGCTCGACCTGGAGACTCTTCTCGCGGAGGACTCGACGTTCTACGGCGACCTCTTCGCGCACGTCGTGAAGTGGCAGGGCGACCTGTATCTGGAGGACGGTCTTCACCGCGCGGTGCGGGCCGCACTCCAGCAGCGCCAGGTGCTGCACGCGCGCGTGCTCGAACTGGACTGACAGAACCGGACTGACAGAACCGGCAGAACTGGCAGAACCGGGCCGGCAGAACCGGTCCGGCACCGGACCGACTCGGACCGGGCCGAGCCGTCCGGATCGCTGTTCGGTAACGGCTTGGACCTTTTGGGTTCTCCTGCACCGTATCGAATGATCATCTAGTAGGCATCACCGCTCAGGCGCACTACGCTGCGCCCATGAGCATGCTGACTCCCCCCGGCATGGGCGGGCAGTACCGGATCACGGGGAACAAGTACCCGCGGATGCGCAGGCCCCGTCGGCGTGGCAGGCTTGCGTTCCTCGCCGTCGCCTCCGTCACGGCGCTCGGTGTGATCGGCTGGGGCACGTTGCAGCTCATCGACGTCTTCACCGGCGGCGGAAAGAGCGCCTCGGCGGTCGGGACCAAGGGGGAGTGCGCGCCGAAGGCGGCGCCCACGGCGAGCCCGTCGCCCGCGAGCGCGGCCCGTACGCTGCCCAAGCCGGGCCAGATCACCGTCAACGTCCTCAACGCCACCGCCCGCACCGGTCTGGCCAAGCAGACCGCGGACGAGCTGAAGAAGCGCGGCTTCCGCATCGGCCGGGTGGACAACGCGACCAAGGAGTTCGACAAGAAGGTCAAGGGCACCGGGATCCTGCTCGGCTCGGCCTCCTCGATGAACACCTCGCTGCCCGTTCTCGCCACCCAGCTCGCCGGTGCCGAGCGCCGTGCCGACGCCCGCAAGGGCGCGGACGTCGACCTGATCATCGGCGACGGCTTCAAGCAGCTGACCGCGCAGGCGGCCGCCGACAAGGCCCTGGCCGCCCTGTACGCCCCTCCGCCGCCGCCCGAGACGACGAAGAAGGGCTGCTGAGCAGCCGTACGCCGCGTACGTACGGCGCCCGGCCGCCCCGGAAAGGGCGGGACCGGGTGCCGTACCGTTTCGTCACCGGCGTGGGCGGACACTTCCGCGGCACCGGACCGGCCACCGTTTCCCGGGCTCCGGTCCGCCCCTGAACAGGTGGTCAGGAGGGCTAGTCCGCCGCCCCGTACATCCGGTCGCCCGCGTCCCCCAGACCCGGGACGATGTAGCCCTGCTCGTTGAGGCGTTCGTCGACCGACGCCGTCACGACGGTCACCGGGGTGTCCGCCAGCTCGCGTTCCATGAGCGCGATGCCCTCGGGGGCGGCCAGGAGCACCACCGCGGTCACGTCGTCGGCGCCACGCTTGATCAGTTCCTGTATCGCCGCGACCAGGGTGCCGCCGGTGGCGAGCATCGGGTCGAGGACGTAGACCTGGCGGCCGGAGAGGTCCTCCGGCATCCGTGTGGCGTACGTCGAGGCCTGCAGGGTCTCCTCGTTGCGGATCATGCCGAGGAAGCCCACCTCGGCGGTCGGCAGCAGCCGGACCATGCCGTCCAGCATGCCGAGCCCGGCCCGCAGGATCGGCACCACCAGGGGCCGCGGGTAGGAGAGCTTGACGCCGGTGGTCCGGGCGACCGGTGTGTCGATGTCGACCTGCTCGGTGCGCACGTCCCGCGTCGCCTCGTAGGCGAGCAGGGTGACCAGTTCGTCGGCGAGCCGACGGAAGGTCGCGGAGTCGGTGCGCCGGTCGCGCAGCGTGGTGAGCTTGTGGGCGACCAAGGGATGGTCGACGACGTGGAGACGCATGGGCCAACAGTAACCGGGCCCCTGCCCCGCCCTTCCACCCGCCACCGCTCCGGCCGTGCTCACCCGTACTCCACCCTGTGCGTTGTTGTGGCACCAAGCCCTCGTCCGAGGGAGAGTGGGAGGAACGCACTGGGGTGGTGAACCAATTGCCTGACCGGGAATCCCGCCGGAATCCGGCGCCGCACGCACAGCCGGAGACGACGGACGCGCAGGAGACGGACACGCAGGAGACAGGCACGCAGGAGACGCCGGGGACGGCGGACGGGCCAGGGACGGCGGACACGCCGGAGACAGCGGACATATCCGCGGCCGAGGCCGACCACGAGCGCCAACGGCGCCGGGCCCTCTTCCTGAGCGAACTCGCCGAGGCACGCGCCCTGCGCGAACGCGTCCAGCCCCGCCGCGCCAGGGCCGCCCGGCTGCGGCACGTCCTGCTCATGCGCACGTTCCGCTGGTAGGCGAAAGATGCACGCAAGACGGACGGGAGGGGCGACACCCACGGGGACGCCCGGGCGGCGGACGTGCGTGGCCGCCGGGGAAAAGCCGCGTACGATCCGGGGTGCGGCGGCAACGACCGCGCCGGTGGGTCCTTCGCCGACGCACCGGCACAACCGATGAACCGATGGACCGGCGAAACCGCCGGACACAGGGGGACGAAGACGTCCCCAGAAGGCATGGTTTCTGCCACGATTCCGAGTGGGCGGGGCTTGGAGCCCAACTCTCTCCGCCCAGAACCTCCGCCGGAGGGGACCTCCAACCGGCACGCCTATGACCAGTGGGAGAGTCACGGTGTACTTCGCCGCACTGCTCGCGCGCACCGAAGACGGGTGGGAAGCGAGCGACACAGAGCTCGACGACGTGGAGACGCTGGCCGATCTGGCCGATCTGGCCCGGGAGGCCTCGACCGACGACGACACGGTGCTTGTCATGATCGAGCAGGAGGGCGCCTGGTTCGGCGTCGTCCGCGTGGACGGCGAGGACGACCCTCGTATCTACGTCTCCGACGCCGCCGCCGCTGCCCGTAGTTCGTACGGCGAGATCCTGCTCACCAACGAACTGCTCGGCCGGGACCCCGGTGACGACGGTCCCGACCTGGACTCCCTCGATCTCGACGGCACGGAGGACGGTGAACCGGCGTCCGCCGTGGACGACGAGGAGTCGTCGTCCGCCGCACTCATCACGCACAGCCCGCTGGGCGACGACAACATCCTCGACGACCTGGGCATCAGCGCGAAGGAGCTGCACACCCTGGAGGCAGAGGACGCGCTGAGCGCGATCGCCGAAGCCCTGGGCGCCTCGGAGGTCCTGGAGACCGTCCGCTGACCGGGGCGGGCATGCCGGGCATCAGCAGGGCGCCGGAGCCGGCCGGGGTCCCGGACCCGGTGCGCGACCGCTGGCGGGCCGCGATGCGGCTCGCCCTGGACGAGGCCGGACGGGCCGTCCGGGGCGGGGACGTCCCGGTCGGCGCCGTCGTGCTGGCCGACGACGGCACGACCGTGCTCGGCGCCGGCCACAACGAGCGTGAGGCCACCGGCGACCCGACCGCCCACGCGGAGGTCCTCGCCATCCGGCGGGCCGCCGCGCGGACCGGTCAGTGGCGGCTGTCCGGCTGCACGCTGGTCGTCACCCTGGAGCCGTGCACGATGTGCGCCGGCGCGATCGTCCTGTCCCGTGTGGACCGGGTGGTCTACGGCGCCCGCGACGAGAAGGCCGGCGCCGCCGGCTCCCTGTGGGACGTCGTACGGGACCGGCGGCTCAACCACCGGCCCGAGGTGATCGAGGGCGTACTCGCCGACGAATGCGCCACGCTGCTCACCGATTTCTTCCGCGGTCGCTGAGCCCGAAGGGCCGCCCTGGGGTCGCTCCTTCGGACCGGGCGGAAGAAACGGATTTCGAAGCAGGGCCACCCGTGCTGTAAGGTCTCCCTCGGTAGCGTGTCCGAGCGGCCGAAGGAGCTCGCCTCGAAAGCGAGTGTGGCGCAAGTCACCGAGGGTTCAAATCCCTCCGCTACCGCTCGAGAAGGGCCCTGTCCACCGGACGGGGCCCTTCGTGCGATCATCTACAGCGCCCGACCGGTGCGGATCCCCGGCAGGACGGGTCCGTGACCGGACAGCCAGCGACAGCGCACCCAGCGACAGGGGGGAGACCGCGATGGCGGTGAACGCCAAGAAGATCGCCGTCTATGTGCTCGTGGTCTTCGTGCTGTACGTGATCATCACCGACCCCGCCAAGGCGGCGAGCTATGTCCAGATAGGGTTCGAGGGCATCTCGGCGGCCGCCAAGGCCATCGGCGATTTCATGACGTGGGTCGCCAACGGAGGAAAGTGATGATCCGGCATCTGGTCCTGTTCAAGCTCAACGAGGGCGTCGAGCGCGACGACCCGCGCGTCGTGGCCGGTGTGAAGGCCTTCCGCGCCCTGGGCGGCCAGATCGACGAGCTGCGCTTCTGGGAGTGCGGCTGGAACGTCAGCGACCGGCCCATCGCCTACGACTTCGCGATCAACTCTGCGGTCGAGGACGCCGACGCCCTGCGCCGGTACCTGGAGCACCCGGCCCATCAGGCGTGCGCCGCCCAGTGGCGGGAGTTCGCCACATGGGTGATCGCCGACTACGAGTTCTGACGGTCCCGGCCCCCTGGGACAGCCGCGCACAGCCCCCTGGGACAGCCGTGCGCGGCCGCGCACAGCCGCGTACGGACACCGTCGGCCATGGCCGGCCCCGGCCGCCCGGGCCGTACTGCCATGGAGTCACGCGCTCGGTCCCGCATCGGAGCGATGCGGGACCTCTTTGTCTCTTGCCTTACGTCTTGCTTTGCGCCTTATGACCTGGTGAACCCCCCAACACGGGATTATGAGGTGCTTGAACCCCATGCAGCTGTCTTGTGATGCTATGACCGCTTTTGCTGGATGAGAGTTGATCGACGAAGAGGTGGCGTTGACCGTGTCGGCCAGGACTGCGCCGCCCCCGAAGGGAGCTTCCGCCCAGACGGCCGCCCCTGCCACCTCCTCGCCCCGGGAGAAGCGGCGCGGCGCCGACACCCGGGCCCTCACCCAGGTGCTCTTCACCCAGTTGAAGGAGCTCGAACCGGGCTCACCGGAGCACGCCCGCGTGCGTGGGGCGCTCATCGAGGCGAACCTCCCGCTCGTACGCTACGCGGCCGCCCGCTTCCGCTCCCGCAACGAGCCGATGGAGGACGTCGTCCAGGTCGGCACCATCGGGCTCATCAACGCCATCGACCGGTTCGACCCGGACCGGGGCGTGCAGTTCCCGACCTTCGCGATGCCGACGGTCGTCGGCGAGATCAAGCGCTACTTCCGCGACAACGTCCGCACCGTCCACGTCCCGCGCCGGCTGCACGAGCTGTGGGTGCAGGTCAACAGCGCCACCGAGGACCTGACGACCGCCTTCGGCCGCTCCCCCACGACCGCCGAGATCGCCGAGCGGCTGCGCATCACCGAGGAGGAGGTGCTCTCCTGCATCGAGGCGGGACGCTCGTACCACGCGACCTCCCTGGAGGCCGCCCAGGAGGGCGACGGGATGCCCGGGCTGCTGGACCGGCTCGGCTACGAGGACCCGGCCCTCGACGGCGTCGAGCACCGCGACCTGGTCCGCCATCTCCTGGTCCAACTGCCCGAACGGGAGCAGAGGATCCTGCTGCTGCGTTACTACAGCAATCTCACCCAGTCGCAGATCAGCGCGGAGCTCGGCGTCTCCCAGATGCACGTCTCCCGGCTACTCGCGCGTAGCTTCCAGCGGCTGCGATCCGCAAACAGGATCGAAGTGTAACCAGTACGGGCGAATCGCCCACTGGGGAGGTTCCCGACACCTCAGGGCTGAAAGTACGTCAGGCCCCTTCCTTCCAGGGCTGATTCACATCGTGGATGTCGACAAGTCCCTACAGCGCGTTGCCGACATGTGACATTCTGCGGGAAGCGCGTTTGCCGTGGCTTCGGCTCCGGTATCTCACGTGAGGACTGCGTTCTTCTCTTCGGAGGGCGCGGCCGCGACCGTCCCGCGACCCAAAGGGGGTGGCATGTCCGCAGAACAGGGCAGCTCCAAGGTGCTGACGCTCGTGAAGAGCGAGACGCCCTCCCCGGCGCTCGAGCCGCTCGACGCCCTCGACGATGTGGCGGCCCTGGAGGCCGTTCCCGCCACGGCCCTTCCGGCCACGCCCGCCCCGGCCTCGCCGGAGTCGGAGACCTCGGAGACCATCGACACCCGCACCCTGTCCCGCTCCCTGTTCCTGCGGCTCGCCGCACTCGACGAGGACAGCCCCGAACGTGGCTATGTCCGGGACACCCTGATCGAGCTCAACCTCCCCCTGGTCCGCTACGCGGCGTCCCGCTTCCGCTCCCGCAACGAGCCGATGGAGGACATCGTCCAGGTCGGCACCATCGGCCTGATCAAGGCGATCGACCGGTTCGACCCGGACCGGGGCGTGGAGTTCCCGACCTTCGCGATGCCGACGGTCGTGGGCGAGATCAAGCGCTTCTTCCGCGACACGTCGTGGTCGGTGCGGGTGCCCAGGCGCCTGCAGGAGCTGCGCCTGGCGCTGACGAAGGCGTCCGACGAGCTCTCCCAGAAGCTCGACCGCTCCCCGACGGTCTCCGAACTGGCCGCCGTTCTCGGCGTGTCGGAGGAGGACGTGGTCGACGGCCTCGCGGTGGGCAACGCCTACACCGCCTCCTCGCTGGACTCCCCGGCCCCCGAGGACGACGGCGGCGAGGGCTCCCTGGCGGACCGTCTCGGCTACGAGGACGCGGCGCTGGAGGGCGTGGAGTACCGCGAGTCGCTCAAGCCCCTGCTGGCCAAACTGCCGCCCCGTGAGCGGCGGATCATCATGCTGCGCTTCTTCGCCAACATGACCCAGTCGCAGATCGGCGAAGAGGTCGGCATCTCGCAGATGCACGTCTCCCGGCTGCTGACGCGAACTCTCGCACAGCTGCGGGAAGGGCTCATCTCGGACTGACCCGTTCGGGTCGTCCCTTCCCCGTCGTCCCCGCCGACAGGGTGTCAGCCACCATGGCGCGCTGCCATGGTGGCTGTTTTCTCATGCTCCTGATCGCGCCTCACTTGAAGGCGAGCCAGGCGACGCCCACGACGATCACCACGGCGACGACGACACCGACGATCAGGCCGACGCGCGGGCCTGAGGAGGCCTGCTGCGGCCCGCTCGGGGAAGCCTCGTCGACGAACGCGCGGAACATCTGGGTGCTGCCGGCGGGGTCGTAGTTGCCCTGAGGGCCCTGGGTGTTAGCCATGGCCCGAGACCCTAGCGAAGACGCCGGGCACTCGCCCACATGGGGGGTTGTCCAGCGTGCCCGGGACGCCTCGAAGACGCGCCAAAAGGGCGTATCGAAAGAGCACGCCGAAAGGACGTACCGGAAGGGGGTCCGGGCCGCCGGGGGCCGCTCCTCCAGGCCCCCTTCCAGCGCCCTTCCAGGCCCCTTTCAGACTCCCTTCCAGGCCCCCTTCGGCCCTGGACCGCCCGCTCCCGGCCTCCCGGACTCGTGGCGCAGGGGTGCCGTCAGAGGAGCCGGCCCTTCACCTGCGGGTTTACATCCGCCGATACGTGCCTTTGTCAAGCCTTTACGCCGCCGGCCCTCCATTTACTTGCCTTCAGCAACCAACCAGTCATATCGTTGCCCGAAGCAACGAATAGGGGAGGTGCCTTGGCCGGGCAAGCGCAGTTCGAGGAGCTGGTGCGCCAGCTCGGCGCCATCGGCGCCGTGAAACGGGACCTGCGGCGGATACTGCCCCCGGACTGCCCGGCCGGCGCGGCCGGCGTGCTCAGCCTGCTCGGCCGCCGTGGGGACATGCGCATGAGCGGGCTCGCCGAGCTGCTCTCCCTGGACATGTCCGTGATCAGCCGGCATGTCGCGCATCTCGCCGCGCACGGCTGGATCGAACGGCTCCCCGACCCGGCGGACAAGCGTTCGCGCATCCTGCGCCTGACGCCTGCCGGAACGAATCTGCTCGACGAGCTGTACCGGCGGGCCACCCGCCTGCTCGCCGAGCGGCTGGGCGACTGGAGCGACGACGAGATCGGCCGGCTCATCCGGCTGCTGAAACGCCTGCACGCCGACTTCGGCGAATGCCGGACCGCTCCCGACCGGCACCCCGCTCCCCTGAAGCCCGGGGCCTAGCCGGCCCCTGAGCCCCCGGTCGACGCCGGATCGCCGTCGCAGTCGCCAGGACCACCCGTACACCCGCAAGCACGCGAGACATCGAGACATCAAGGAAGCTCATGGCAACGACCACACCGGCCGGTGTGCGGGCTCACGCCGAACACGGGGGAGGTTCCTCCGGCGGTACTCCGATGACACACCGGCGGATCATGGAGGCGCTCTCCGGGCTGATGCTCGGCATGTTCGTGGCGATCCTGTCGTCCACGATCATCTCCAACGCGCTGCCGGAGATCATCGGCGACCTGGGGGGCGGCCAGTCCGCCTACACCTGGGTGGTCACCGCCGCCCTGCTGTCGATGACCGCGGCCACTCCCCTGTGGGGCAAGCTCGCCGACCTCTACAGCAAGAAGGTGCTCGTCCAGACGGCACTCGTCATCTTCGTCCTGGCGTCGGCCTGCGCGGGTCTGGCGCACAGCCCGGGCATGCTGATCGCCTGCCGTGTGGGACAGGGCATCGGCAGCGGCGGTCTGGCCGCCCTCGCCCAGATCATCATGGCCGCGATGATCTCCCCGCGGGAACGCGGCCGGTACTCCGGCTACCTCGGCGCCACCTTCGCCGTGGCCACCGTCGGGGGCCCGCTGCTCGGCGGTGTCATCACCGACACCCCCTGGCTCGGCTGGCGCTGGTGCTTCTACGTCGGCGTGCCCTTCGCGGCGATCGCGCTGATCGTCCTGCAGAAGACCCTGGACCTGCCCGTGACCAGGCGGGAGGTGAAGATCGACTGGGCCGGTGCGTTCCTGATCTCCGCCGCGGTGTCGCTGCTGCTGATCTGGGTCACCTTCGCCGGTGACAAGTACGCCTGGCTGTCGTGGCAGACGTACACGATGGTCGCCGGCTCACTCGTCCTCGGTGTGCTGTTCGTGCTCGTCGAGGCCAGGGCGAGCGAGCCGATCATCCCGCTGCGGCTGTTCCGCAACCGCACCATCACGCTGGCGTCGCTCGCCTCGCTGTTCGTGGGAATCGCCATGTTCAGCGGCACCGTCTTCTTCAGCCAGTACTTCCAGCTGGCCCGTGACGAGTCCCCGACCATGTCGGGCATCCTGACCATCCCGATGATCGGTGGTCTGTTCGTCTCCTCCACCGTCTCCGGTCTGCTCATCACCCGCACCGGACGCTGGAAGAGCTGGCTGGTCGCCGGTGGTGTGCTGGTCACGGCGGGGCTGGGCCTGCTCGGCACCATCCGGTACGACACGCCCTACTGGAAGACGGCCGTCTTCATGGCGCTGCTGGGCCTCGGGGTCGGCATGATGATGCAGAACCTGGTGCTGTGCACCCAGAACCAGGTGGCGCCGACCGACCTCGGCGCGGCCAGCTCCACGGTCACCTTCTTCCGCTCCCTCGGCGGTGCGGTCGGCGTCTCCGCACTGGGTGCGGTGATGGCCAACCGGATCACCGGCTACGTCAAGGACGGTGTGGCCGGCCTGCCCCCGCAGTACGCGGCCGCCCTGGCCGGCTCCGGCTCGGCGAACAACAGCATCCCGGACATGGACGCGCTGCCGGGGCCGCTGCGCACGGTCATGGAGAGCGCCTACGGGCACGGCATCGCCGACATCTTCTTGATCTCCGCCGCGGTGGCCGTGATCGCCCTCCTGATCTCACTGTTCATCAAGGAGGTCCCGCTGCGGACCGACGGCGCGCCGGCGCAGGCCGCCGCCGAGGAGAAGACCGCACCGGCGGACCCGGCTCCCGCCGAGGACCGGTCCCCCGAGGCCGCGGGCGCCGCCGCGAAGACGTCCGGTGCCGGCGAGAAGCGGGTGTCCGGCTGAGCGGTTGCCGCCTCCACCGGGGCCCGGCCGAGGCACACAGCCGCGGCCGGGCCCCGGTGCACGGTTTCCGCCCGCACCGCTCCCAAGACGCCTTCAAGACACTCGCAGGCCCCTCTCAGGACACGGCGGGCTTGATCGGACAGCCGGCCCGCGCCGGGCGTGGATCATCGGCTCGCGGCCGGCCGTCGCCGGGGCCCGGTCGTTCCGGGGCGTACAGCCGGTCGACGCAACGACAGGGGGTGCCGGGGAAGTCCGAGCCGGGCAGAAGCCGGTCGGCGAGGCCGTCCAGCCCGGGCAGCAGGGGCTTCATGCGTTCCCGCGCCGTGTCCGTCACCCCACCTCGACCTGCCACGAGATCAATGAGATCAATTCGGAACAGGTCTACGGACATGCCGGCCTGTGCACCCCGTAGATGAATCGGTTGTGGGCGCCCGGGCGCTCGGTGAGGGTCCACAGTTGGTTGGCCGAACGGAGCCAGTGGAGGTCTTGGAGCCCGCGGCCGCCGCGCTGCGATCTCGGTGTTCTGTTGCCCGTCGTGTTGGCCCAGACCAGGTCGCGGTTGTTGTTGGTTCCGCTCGAGTTGAAGTAGTAGCAGCCGCGGGAGAAGGCGCCCTGGACGTTGATGACGGGCTGGTGCCACGCCGCGTACGGACGGATGGTGCCCGGAAGCGGGTCATGGCGGCGCTCGTCCAGCGGGCCACCCGGCCGACGCTGTTCGTGCGGTACTCGCTGGTCAGGAACACCGGGTTGCGTCCGGGGGCGCGCTCGAGCGACATGGAGTCGTAGCGCGTGCCGGCCCTCTGGTTGTTCCACCGGCCGATTTCGGGCAGCAGGTAGTGGTAGCCGCGCCCGCAGTATCTGCCGTTGTGAAGCCCGGTCGGGCAGGTGGGGCTGATGTTCCCCCTGGGGTTGTTCGCCAGCCGCAGGAGGTAGTTGGTGTCGAAGACGCGCACGCCGCTGGTGGGACCCGTGACGAAGATGTAGTGCCGGTACCAGACGATGCCGCCCGCGTGGGTGCTCACGTCGCTGTAGTCGGTCCCGGTGCTGTTCGGCCGCACGAGCAGTACATGGATGTACCTGTTCGTGGCGCGGTCCAGGAAGCTCAGCCGGGTTCCCGTCCCCTGGGATCCCACGCTGCCCGAGTGCCAGGAGAAGACGATGGCCCTGTGCCCGTCGACCGTGCCGGCTCCCGGCTGGGCGTCCTCGGTTCCGCTGATCCCCTGCGGGGTCCAACGCGTGTTCACGGTGTCCGCCTGGTCCAGGCAGTAGTAGGCGACCGCGTGCGCCCCGATCAGAGCGCCGTTCTGGGTCATGGCGTTGTTGCGGCAGGCGGTCTGGTTCTGTGTGTGAGCCTGGCGGTTGGCCGCGTCCAGCATGGACCCCACCATGATCCTGTTGCCGCCCGGGTTCACGGCCGCCCTCAGAGCGCGGGCCTGCGTGCGCCGGTCGCCTTCCCACCGAGGGAGAAGGCGTCGGGGTTGGCGGCTGTCATGGGCCTGAGAGGCGGATTGGGGACGGCGACGGCCGGGGCGGCGGGTACGGCTGCGGTGAGCAGGCCGAACACCGCCAGGAAGAGCACTGCGCCGGGCACACGCCCACGCCTGAACAATCTCATGGCCTCTCCGGGGCAGGGGAAGGAAGTGCTCTCCGGGGCAGGGGAAGGAAGTGCGGGGGCGTCTGCCGCGCACATGGCTTGCCGTCGACGGCGGCCCACCGGCACAAACGGTTTCCACCCTGTTCCGGGAAGGGTGCCCAGGAGACCCGGAAATCACCCCGGCGGCACGATGGCGGAGGTGTCCGGGTGACACCGGGCGCGTCGCACGAACGCTGGGGGGCGGCGTTGCCGTCGGAACCGCGGCTGACACCAGTGGAAGACCTGCGGAGCGGTAAGCGAGGGGCTTCTCCGTGAAAGGTTGCCGCCGATGGGCCAGGGCTGCTCGAAAGAGTCCGTCAGCCGGCGGACTCGGCCGGCCCGTCGGCACGCTGTCCGGCTGCCCCTGGCGGCGGCTCCGTGCGGCCGTGGCCGGCGGCAAAGTTCCCGCCGGCCCGGTCGCGGGCCTCGGCGAGGGCGCGCTCGAACTCCTCGCGGGCACGCCGCTGGATGCCGTCGCTGTCGTGCAGCAGGGCGTCGATTTCCGCGGGCGTGGCCGGGACGGGCGGCGGTCCCTCGGCGGTCAGGCGTTCGTGAAGCCACCGGCACGCCTGGTCCTCGGCCGGGAACCGCTCCAGCACCTCGCGGGTGCCGCGCTCGTGGATCCCCACGAGCCACTGGCCGCCGTGCTCTTCGAGGAAGTAGCGATCCGTGCCGGGGCGCTGCTCGTGCGGGCAGCCGGGGATCTCGTAGTACGTCTCCGGAACTCCGGCTGCCCGCAGGGCCCGGCAGAGCTGGAAGCGGTCCATGAAGCCAGTCTTCCACCCAGGGGCGTACAGGGCCCGGCGCCAGGTGAGGCACCGCATGCCGGGCCCTGCTCCGCACCGTCACCGGGATGCGGCCCGCACCCCGGCCGGCGGCTTCTGCTTCATCGGCTTGCTCTCCGTGTACGGGACCTTCACCCGCACAAGGGTGCCGTTGGCGACGAGTGCGCTCACGTTGGCGAAGGGGAGGGTCGGACACGCGGCAGTCGACGACGTGGCGTACTGAATGCCCCCGCCCGGCTGCTCGAACGCCGCGGCGGCCGGTCCCGCGCACACGGTGACATCCCTCGTCACCCTGTACAGGTGGTAGTTGTAGGGGTAGCGCGGATCCTCGGTGTTGAGGTTGGACGGCGGGATCGACCGCTGCCCGAACTTCGTGCCCGCGGGAGCGAGGAACCGGCCGTTCTCGTTGCCGAACCTGTCGACCAGTTGTCCCGCGTGGAGCACCAGCGGCGCCGCGATCGGTTGCTGGTTGCTGTTGAGCGCGAAGCCGTCGAAGGGCGGATATTTCCAGTTGCCCTGACCCGCGTCCTCAGCGGGGTCCCACCACGTGTTCAGGAACTGCACGGCGGTGAGGTTCCCGAGCCGGTGGTAGTCCCTGAGGATGTCCGCCACCAGCCCGCGCTGCGGCAACCGCTTGGGGCCGAGCCTCCAGTCACCGCAGAAGTAGAACGGGCGGTAGGCCGCCGGGATGGGATACGGCACCAGTCCCTTGCACACACGCGACGTCTCGGGGTCGTCGTGTCCGTCCCCCGGTCGTCCGAGCGGTCCCGCCTGCCGGAGCGCAGACGGGTGCGACCGGTCATGACCGTGGGTGCTCGCCTGGCCACCGCCCTCGGCCACGGGCGTGGCCGAGGAGACGGACGCGCCCATGACCAGAGAACCGGCCAGACCGATCGCGGCCACGAAGCCGGCACATCTTGCTGACGATCTCAACGAACCTCCCATGTGATCTGCGCCCGGCTCCTCTTGCTGGACACATCCCGAAACATCCGGATGCAGACAGAACGTCGAGATCACTAAACCGCAGGGTCGGGCGGGGGTGAGCAGACACGCCGGGCCTGCGGCCGAACGGGTCCACGCCGAAACGTCCCGTCAAAGCGGCGGTCCGCGCGTGGTCCTATCCCGGTTCCCGGGCCCAGTGGAAACGGAACAGAGAACCGGTGCAGCCGTCAAAGGCTTTGACGCGGCGTGAGCAGAGCTCGTGATGTCCCGACCCGGATCACGGGTGAGGGCCACCAGAGCGATCGGTGGCGGTGGCGATGCTTCGCTCAGAGATGGGTTGCCGGACTTCTGCCACCTGACGGTCCGTCAAGCTGCTGTCGCATCAAATACCGGATGCACTGCGGCAGTACCGGAAGGGCAGGGCGGGCGTGACGATCGAACCAGCGACCGAACTCGAAGGCGGGGCGCACTCAGGGTGCCACATGCCCGGGTGGTGCCCTTGTCCGCCTCTCCGGCCACGTACACCGCAGCGGTCGAGCGGTATCCCACCGGAGCAGGGATCGCGAAATCCTCCGCGCGAACCCACCGGATCTCGCTGACGACGCGGGGATGGATGTTCATCGGTGTCCCGGCGCCGACCGACCCCACCGGACCGCACCAAGGCCCCGCCGAGAACCAGATCGCCACGCCGTGGCGGCTCGACGCCGCACTGCGGGAGAAGACGGGAGAAGACCTTCTGGAAGATGCTGCATGAGCCCACGGCTCGGGCCGATGAGGTGCTGTGTTTGAACGTGGAGGACCTGCCCCCGCAGGACAAGCGCGGCAAGATCACCTCCGACACCCACGGCGCCGGTGAGATCGTCTTCGGCCTCTTCCACCTCATGGGCCGCCAGTTCTCACCCCGCCTGGCCGACGCCGGCAGCGCCGCCCTCCACCGCACCGGCCTGGACGCCGACTGTGGCCCGCTCAGCCCCGTCACCTGTGACAAGATCAACTTCAAGCAAATCGCCATCTACTGGGACGAGTTGCTCCGCCTCGCCGGCTCCCTGTACTCCGGGACCATCAAAGCCTCCGAAGCCCTGCGCATCCTGGCCCCGGCGGCAAGCCCACCCCGACCGCCGAGCCCCGAACGGCCTTCACCACGGTCCAGAGGGCATCCCCGCCGGCTCGTCCTTGCCCGTACGCTGGGCGAGCCGGCGGCGGACCTTCTCGTACGACAAGCCCACCTGGCTGCCGATCTGCCCCAGCCCTCCGCCCTCGCCGAGGCCATCCCCTCTCCAAGGCCGCATCCGTCACCTCGCCCAGCGCCGCACGCAACTGGACGACCAGCCGCAGCCCGATCGCCGGGGCCGGCTCATCCAGACCAGCGCAGAACCGCACCACGTCCGCCTTCAGTAAGCCGAGCGTCGGGTCGTCGCTCACCCGCTCCCTAGAACAACCCGCCCTGCACCCCCGTCGGCCCCCGGAACTCCCGCACCGGCACGGTGCACCCCGTCCTCCTCGCGGGCCGAAGCTCCCAGCCGGTCATCAGCCGTGTGTCGAGCACGACGACCGCACCGTCCGTCATCAGGTGCAGATCGGGCCCGGCGACGGCGACCAGCTCACCGCTCACCACCCCGCCCGCGACGAGCTCGCCCACCTCGCCCACGGCGGGCGGCAGGCCGGCCAGCCCGAACACCCCGGCGTGATCGACGGGCCGGAACGGTTCCCGCTCCAGCGACTCCGGCCAGCCGCCGAGCGCGGTCGCCCGCCGGTGCAGCTCCTCGATCTCGGCGGCCCGCTCCGCCGCGGTGGCCGGCAGGGCGGACCGTACGGCCCGCTTCTCGGCGTACGGGATCCGGTCGGGGACCCCGAGCGCGGCGCGCAGCAGCTCCTCGGTGCGACGCGCGGCCATGAGCGGCCCCGTCCCGAGCCGGCTGAAACAGACGGCACCCTGCTCAAGCAGCCGCGCCGATCCCCGCGCGACGGCCGTGATCCCGACCTTGACCATGCCGGGCCCGAACCACGCCAGATAGACGTGGTACGGCCGCGGGTCGTCCGCGATCCTGTCCGCGGCCACGGAGTGTGCCCGCTCCAGCCGTGCGCACTCCTCGCACCGCGCCCCGGTGCTCCGCCCCGGCACGACCGCCCGGGCCGGACACGCGTGCCCCCGTGCTCCCACGCATGTCCGCCGTCCCCCTTCCGCGACCTCGAAGGCCACCCTTTTCCCCCGGTGCAGCGCACTCGGCCGCCCATCGTCCCACACCAGCACGGGACCGTCCCCCGACCACCGCAGCCCCGAGCACTTCCACACCCGCGCCATCACGTCCGAGCGTACGGGCCACCTCTGACACCGCCCGCGCATGACAGTGCCCGGGCCCCTGGCCCCGTGAGGCAACACGGTCCGGAACGCGGCTCGGTCGCCGCACGTCCCCGGACGCCGAGGCCTCCGTACGTCACTGCCGACGTCAGCCGCTGATGTCACCGGCCGCCGCCGGGGTGCCGATGTGCGCTCTCACCTCTCGCGGGGCCCTGTGCGCAGCAGGTCCGCGACGGCCTGCTCGGACCAGTGGCCGGCCGCGCCGGGGCAGGCCGCCACGTACGAGGCGATCGCGTCCGCGTCCCAGGCGCCGGCCGACAGCAGTCCGCCGGCCAGAAAGCGGACGTAGGCGGCCGACGGCGGGTTCCACCGCACGTCGTTCATGCCCCACGGGGCAGTGAAGGTGAGCACGGGCAAGCCGTCCATCCGGCCGGCGCAGACAAGGGTCTCGTACCGTCCCGGGCCCAGCACGGCCCGGCCGTGCGTGAGCGCGTCGGTCAGGTCGAGACGTGCGCCGGGCTCGCGGTACATCTCCTGAGCGGCGATGTCGGAGAACTGCTCGGCCGACACCAGATGGGCCCGCGCCAGGACCCGCCCGTCGGCCCGCGGCTCGTAGAAGGCCCTGCCGCCTCCCCACACCGGCGACTCGGTGGCGAAGTACAGGGCGCCGGTGAGCTCGACCGGGACGGACCGCGCGGGCATCCGGGGGTCGCGGCACCCCGGATACGCCCGGGCGGCTCCCGGCGGCCGGCCGCCCCGGATGTAGAAGGCGAGCCGGTCACGATCCGTGTTCGAGCCGTAGGACGTGTACCACACCCACTCCGGGCGTGGATCGGCCGGCAACGCCGGGTCGATGGTGTCCAGGGCGCTCACGCCTGCCGACTCCCAAAGAACGTGCTCAAGAACGTGCTCGGTCCGTGGAACGTCGTACGACGCCGTCTTCGGCATCTTGGCGACCAAGGGTCGCCGCCCGGGCCCTCACCACCGGCAGCCAGGGCGAGAAGGCCCACCTCCACCCTCCGCAAAGCCGTGATCACGCACAACCGCGTCCACGGCCGGGGTGTGCCGCTGCTCTGTCGACGGCGGCCGGGGCGACGCGGACGGCGGGGCGGTGGGACAACCGCCCGAGCGGCCCCGCACAAACGACACCGACGCCCCGCAACGCCAGAGGCCCCGGATCGCTCCAGGGCCTCTGATCTGTGCGCACTCGGCAGGATTCGAACCTGCAACCTTCTGATCCGTAGTCAGATGCTCTATCCGTTAAGCTACGAGTGCTTGTTCTGTTGTGCTGCCTCCGCTCCCGGCCCTCCGGGCCGCTCGCGGCGACAGGAAGAACTTTACATGACTCCCGCCGTCATGTGAAATCCATTCCCCCCGGCCCCTACGACCTGCGTAAACAAGGCCCGGATGAGGCAGAACCTCGGATCGCCATGAGGCAGCCCCCGAATGGCCGAAGCCCCGGCCGGAACCGGCCGGGGCTTCGATGATCGCAAGCGGAGGCGGAGGGATTTGAACCCTCGATGGGCTTTAAGGCCCAAACCGCATTAGCAGTGCGGCGCCATAGACCGGACTAGGCGACGCCTCCAGCACCACCGCTCACGCAGGCGCGCGAAGGGTGTGTGCAGATGATGGCACAGTCACGTGGGGTGCCACCAATCGCCCCCCACGGTACTAGGCAGGCGGGGCCCAGGGCAAAGCCCTTGTCGTGGCGACAGTCGTAGTGTCGGGCGCGGTGTCGGGCGCGGCACCGGGTGCGGCACCGGGTGCGGCCGTCGGGCACGGGCCGGCAGAACGGCATGAGGAACGCAACTTCTCGGGCGGCGCCGCGTTGATCCGGGCATGGTGCAGCTCTGCTTCCTTCCGCCGCGGCGCTTCGCCGTCTCCTCGGCGCTTCTCCTCGGTCTCCTCGCTCCCCTGGCCGGGCCGGCGCCGCTGTCCGCCCCGCCCGCCGCCGCCTCGCCCGCCGCACCGTCCCCCGTGCGGGACGGGAACCGGACCGGCGATCACCTCGTCGTCACCGTGCGGTACGCGGGCGAGGGCAGGGACGGGACGTACGTGCTGTCCTGCCACCCCGCCGGCGGCAGCCACCCGGACGCGCGAGGTGCCTGCGACGTGCTCGACCGGAACACGCACGAAGGGCGGGAGGTCTTCGAGCCCGTGCCGGAGGGCAGCCTCTGCACCCTGCAGTACGGCGGCCCGGCCACCGCCCGTGTCACCGGTACCTGGGCCGGGCGGCCCGTCGACGCGTCCTACGACCGCGGCGACGGATGCCGGATCAGCCGCTGGAACCGGCTCGTGCCGCTCCTGCCCGACCCCGACGCCCCGAAAGGCGCCTGGAAGCGGTAGAGGTCCTGCGAAGACCGTGTGCGGCGAAACCGTACGGTCATGAGTTCGACCCCGACTTCATCGTGCGACCTCCCTCTCATCCGGCGTCGCGAGCGCAACGTCTGCGCATAGACTCCCTCGCGTGACACGCTGCGGGCCGGTTGGCAAGATGGCCACGCGGTCGGCAAGGTGCGGTGACAGGGAGGAAGCGTCTCGTGAGCAGCAGGCCATCCCGAGGCGCTGCTCGCCTCGCTGCCATACTCGACGCGCTGCCCGACGCCTTGGTGCTGGTCAACGCCAACGGCACCGTCGTGAACGCCAACACCATCGCCCTGGAGACGTTCGAGGCGCCGGGGACGGCGCTCGTGGGGCGCGGGCTGCTCGACCTGCTGCCGCAGTTCGACTCCAAGCTGATCCCCGGCTCCATGCGCCGGCCCGACCACATCGACCCGCGCGGGCGCACCAAGCCGACCCGGATGATCGCGCGGCGGACCGACGGGACCGAGTTCCCCGTCGAGGTCACGAGCGCGAACCTGGAAAGCGGCCAGCAGGCCTACGACTCGTCCGGCTACACCGGCGACGAGCTGCTGATGCTGGTCGTCCGCGACCTGTCCGGCACCATCGACACCGAGGCCGAGCTGGCCCGTTCGCAGCGGCAGACCGAGATGATCCTGCGGGCCGCCGCCGAGGGTGTCGTGGGGACCGACACCGACGGACGGATCGTGCTCGTCAACCCGGCCGCCGCCCAGATACTCGGCTACCGGGCCGGCGAACTCGGCGGGCGTGAACTGCACACCCTCGTCCTGCACTCGCGCGCCGACGGCTCGCCCTTCCCGTACGAGGAGTCCCCGCTCGCCGACACCCTGCGCTCCGGGCGCAAGCACCGGGTGCGGGGGCAGGTGCTGTGGTCCAAGGCCGGCGAGAAGGTGCCCGTCGATCTGACCACCGCGCCGGTGCGCGACGGCGACCAGCTCGTCGGCGCCGTCATGACCTTCACCGACCGGCGCCCCTACGACGCGCTCGCCGAGGAGAAGGCCGCCGCGGAGAAGCGGCACAAGGAGGAGCTGGAGCGGCTGGCCGAGGAGCACGCCTCCGAGCTCACCGCCCTGCGCCAGCAGCATGTCACCGAGATCGAGGAGCTCACCGAGCGGCACAAGGAGGAGCTCACCGAGCGCGAGGAGCGGCACAAGGAGGAGCTCGCCGCGCACGAGGAGCGGTACGCCGCGCTCGGTGAACGGGAGAAGGACCGCTACGAGGCGCTCTCCGCCCGGTACGAACAGCTGCTCACCCTGCTCGGCAGCTCCCTGCGCGGGCCCCTGGAGGAACTGCGCCGTGAGCTGTCCACCCTCGCCGCCGACGACGCCGGACAGCTGTGGCCCGAGGCCAACCAGGTGCTGCACTACCTGGCGGCCGGTTACTCGAGGATCACCACCCTCATCGACAACGTCCTCGGCTACCAGCGCCTCGACGACGGCAGCGAGCAGCTCACCCGGACGAAGGTCATGCTCGACGCGGTCGTCGCCGCCGGTGTCGACGGGGCCGTCGAGCTGATCGGACCCGGCCGGGTGCAGTTCGCCGTGCACGCGCCGCCCATCGAGGCCGAGGTCGACCCGCAGCGCCTGGCGACCGCGCTCGCCCACCTCGTCGCGGACGTGGCCGGCGTCGACGCGACCGGCAACGCGCCCGTGTCGGCGGGCGGCTACATGGACAACACCATCGTGGTGGCGGCGGCGCAGCGCGGCGAGGTCGTACGGATCGAGGTGCGCGGACCGTACGCCGGGGGAGACCCGGTGCACGAGCCGATCGTGCGGGGGATCGTCCGGGCGCACGGCGGTGTGCTGCAGACGCACGAGGTGCCCGGAATGAGCGGCAGCGCCTACGTCCTGGAGGTGCCGCTCGGCAGTGGCGCGGGCGTCGTTCCGATGGAGGCCCGCAATCAGCTCCCGGCGGCCGGCGCGGAGGAGAGCGCCCCCGCGGAGGCCGCCGTGCCCGGTCAGCGTGCGGGCGGCGGACGGCGGCGTGCCCGCCGGGCCTCCACGGACGCGTTCCTGGGGGACGGCGCGGACGAGGCCGCCGGTGCCCAGGCCGCTCCGACCGGGCGGCGCAGGCGGCGCGCGGCCGAGGAGCCCCAGGAGGCCGCGCAGCTCCCGGCCCAGGCCTCGGAGATCCCCAGCGGTACGGGGCGGCGGCGCAGGCGGCCCGCCGAGGAGACGGCACCCGTGTCCGAGGGTGCCGTGGTCACCGCGGCCGAGCATGCCGCGGGCACGGCGGCCTCGGGTGCGGGGCTGGGCGGTACGGTGCCGCCGCAGGGCGTGGCCGCACCCACCGGCCGGCGGGCCCGGCACGGGGC
>NZ_BAAAHG010000067.1:0-31200 GCF_039525155.1 Streptomyces thermoalcalitolerans
CGGACTCCTCGGTCGCGCCGTCCGCGGATCCGGCGTCGGCCGAAGCGGCCTCCGGGTCGCCGGTCCCCGCCGCCTCGGCCTCCGCGGACCGCGACGCGTCCGTGTCCGCGGCCGGGGAGCCCGCGGCCTCGTCCGGCTCGCCCTCGGCGGACTCGGAGCCACCGGACGCCCCGGCGGTCTTCGCCGCCTCGGTCCCGTCGGCGGAGCCGGCCTCGCCTTCCGCGCCCTGCTCGTCCGACCCCGCGTCCTGTGCGGCCGGGCTCTCCCCATCCGCCGGCGCGACGGACTCGCCCTTCCGCGGCTCGGTCCTGGACGCCTCGCCCTGTTCCTTCGGCTCGAAGCCGCTGCCCTCCGGAAGATCCGGCACGGCCACCGGGTTCCCCTCCGGCGGCACGGGCGGCGCAGGCGGTACGGGAGGCACGGGCGGCGTGGGGGCACCGCCCGGCTGGAACGCCGGAGGCGATGCGTACGGCCCCGCCGGCGGAGCGGAGGGCACTCCCGGTGCGGGAACCGGCGGAGGCGGAACCGCCCCGGGCACCGGCCCGCTCGGAACAGCGGACTCCACCGGAGCGGCAGGAGACTTTGGCGGGACCGGGGAACCGGAGGACTCCTCCGCCTCCTCCGTTTCCTCGGCCTCGGACTCCGAACCCCCCGACGTGTTCTGCATGTACCAGGCGGGCGGCGCGTAGTCGATGGTGAACTCGCCGGTCGTCTCGATGGCCGACTCCGCGTCGGGTTGGTCATCGCCGGGTGTGTCCCAGCCCCCGCGGATCCCGTCCCGATCGCTGTTCACAGTTCCTCCTGGTGTGGTCGAGCACCCTCATGCCGCCGGGGCGACCATGTCGTGTCGTTCCGAGTCATCCGTAGTCGCGCGAGGCCGTCCGATCCACCGGTTCTCCCCCGGGCCGTCGACGCCCGGTCCACGGGTATTGACGTCGCGTCCGCTCCCAGCCTAATCACCACGGACCACACCCCGGCAGGCCCGTCCGCCTCCCGGCACACGCCCGTCGGGTCACGCCTGCCCCGAGGGCGACGTGAGCGGCCGGCACCGCACCGCATCAGGCCCGAACGGGGCGACGAGAGGGGGAGCGAGGGCGGCAGGAAGGCGGGAAAGCGACAGGGCGACAAGGCGAGAAGGGGGCGGAAAAGGGGCAAAAAGCTGGAGAAAGGAGGCAGTTCAGTCGAGCCGGCGCGGTGTGCCCAACAATCCGATCTCGGTTTCGGTGGGTTGGGTCACCACGTACTGCCGGTCCCGGTCGGCGCACCACAGCGTGACACCGTCGGCGAGCGTCGGCAAGGACTCCACGTCCGCCCGCGGCAGCGCCATGGTGCGGTTCAGAACGGCCGCCTCGTCCGGCGAGATCCGCTGGACGCCGACGAGCCGCGCCTGCCGTATCAGCCGAGGGGCCACCGGACTCAGGTACGGCAGCAGGGTCAGCACCGACTGCCAGGGGCCCGACACGACACGGCCGCGCGGCGGGCGCATCCCGCAGTCCCGTACGACCAGCACGGGCGTACCGGCCGACGCGCCCTGCGGGGGCACCCGGCCCACGTCGTACACGGCCAGGCCGTTCTGCCCCCCGCCCATGGCGTGCACCATCCGCGCCCAGGACTGGGGCCGGCCCGTCTCCACGGCGACACGCGCCCCGGTGGCCGCCGCACGCAGGGCGAGGACCTGTGCCGTCCACAGGCCGCCGATGAGCAGGATGTCGTACGGCGTGGGCCGGTTGATCCCCAGGACGGCGGGCTGTCCCCCGGCACCCACGCCGATGACGACACCGTCGTCCCCGAGGGGCAGCGCGAGCGTGTCCACCTGCTCCGCGGAGAGCGTGTGGCGTCCGTGCCGCGGACCGATCAGCCCGAAACCGCTGCGCAGCCGTCCGCGCATCCGCTCGGCGGCAGAAGGCGGAACCGCACCCGAAGGATCGGCCGTCCGCGGGGTCACAGTGGTCACCGGGCACCTCCGAGGGGCAGTGTGGCGAGCACTCCGGGCACCTGTTCCCGGTCCAGACGAGCGAGTCCCACGCCCGCCTGCCGCGCGGCGTCCTCCAGCATGCGGCGGGCGGCCACCAGTTCGTCGTCACTGCGCCCGGTGACCCGCACATGCCCGCACAGCGCCGTCTTCTGCCGCTTTGCGCGCGAGAGCGTGAGACTGAACGTCGTGGCGAGCGCCGGCACACTGGTGAGCAGTGCCACGACCTGGGGCAGCGACGGGCCCGGGCCGCCCAGCCGGGGCCAGCGCCGGATCCAGTAGGTGGTGTGGCGGCGGTTGTCGCAGCGCCAGTTGCGGCCGGACTCCTCCGTCCGCCGCTCCCGCGTCCCGCTCCGTCCGGCCTCCGCCGTCACCAGCGGATCGGCACACACGGACGTGGCGATGGCGGCGGTCAGCTCCTCCTCGTCGAGCAGGGTCGTACGGAACCCGGCTCCCGTCAGCCGGCTGGCGAGGTGATCGGCGGCGCGCACAAGGCACTTCTGCGCCCCCACCAGCCCTCCGCCGCGGGCCTTCACCGCCTCCCGGCACAGTTCCGGGTCGAGCTTCAGCGCGATCCAGGTGAGGCGCACCGCGGGCGCACCGGTCTGCGCCTGCAGCGGCGCGTAGTTGGTCACGGCCACCGAGTGCTGGGCCAGGTGCAGCGCCGGCGCGGGCTGCGTGTGCAGCACGATCTGCGCCGACTCCAGCCGTATGTCGTCCACCTCCAGCGCGTCCCGCACCAGCTTGACCGGCAACGGCTGCCGCTCCCGCTCGGCCCGCAGCGCCGTGACAGCGGCCTCCACCTGCACGACGGCGCTGAGAAAGGTCCCGTCCCCGACCATCCCGACGGGACGCCGGTCCCGGCCGCTGTAGGAGCAGGTGCGCAGGCTGGGGTCGCACTCGACGGCAGGGGCGAAACCGGGCTCGACGTCCGGCGGCACCGGAGTGCTCGCGGCCCGCCGCCTGCGGGCCCGCAGGGCGAGCAGGGTGCCCAGCCATTCCGGCAGGGCGCGCCCACGGCGGCGTACGAAGGCCAGGGCCAGGAGGGCGACGGCGACGACGCTCGCCGGTACGAGCGCGAACGGCCCCGCCGCCCCTCCGCAGAGCAGCAGCGCGACGGCCGCCTCCAGCAGGACGAGCCGCTGCAGCGTCAGTGAACTTCCGCGTCCCGCGCGGGACCTCGGCTGCGGAGTGAAGGAGCCTTGGGCCGGTGCGGCAGGCGGGGCGGCGGGACGGACGTCGTGGGCAGCCGGCTGCCGTGCGTCACCGGAACGTGCCCGTGCTTGCGATCGCGATCGGGTCCGTACTGTGGGTGCCGCCACTCCAAATCCCCCGAACTCTTCCGAGAACATTCGCGCACCGCTGCCTCACGGCTCCAGCACCCTACCCGTGCCGCAACCAGTGCCGCGCAACAGGCATAGTAGGGGCCGGTGTTGACAGTTGAGGCACCGGAGAAAGCCGAGGAACGGGGGACTGGTGCACATGCCGGACCTCCACGAGCCCTTCTCGGCTCCGCACGGGGAGAGAGCGGAAACAGATGGCATCACGGCGGGACGAACTCAACGCCTACACCTTCGCGAAGCGCCGCATGATCGCGTCCTTTCTCCGGCCCTCGCCGTCGGGCACGGAGGAAGACGCCCCCAAGCCGCTGAGCGCGATCGTGCCCGGTGCCGTCATCGGCGTGGTGCTCGTCGCGGTGTTCGGCGCCGTCGGCCTGTTCAGCCCGACGGCGCCCAAGGGCTGGGACGAACCCGGGGAACACGTCATCGTCGCCAGCCGGTCGACCACACGCTACGTGGTGCTGAGGACGGGCAAGCAGACCCAGCTGCACCCGGTCCTGAACATGACCTCCGCGAAACTCCTGCTGGACCCGGGCAAGAACAGCGTCATCACCGTCGACGAGGAGGTCCTCGACAGCGGCAGGCTCCCGCACGGCGCCACGATCGGCATCCCCTACGCCCCCGACCGGCTGCCGACGGCCGGCGAGGCCGGGTCCCCCAAACGCTGGATGGTCTGCGAACGTCCCGGCGACGGCGGCCGGGCCATCCAGAAGGCGGCGTTCGTCCTCGCCGAGAAGGAGTGGTCCAGGACGGAGGGAAGGGAGAAGCTCTCGGGCGGCGACCTGATGTACGTCGTCGGCCCCGACGGGAAGAGCCAGTACGTCGTCGACGCGGGCGGGACCGCGTACCCGCTGAAAAATCCGGCCGACAAGGAACTGCTCAAGGCCCTCGACACCCAGGGCCGCGCCCCGCAGCGTGTCTCCCAGCAGTGGCTCGCAACCCTCCACAAAGGGGATCCGATCGAGATCCCGGAGATTGACGGCCCGCCGGGTGCCCCGGCGGGCGCGTTCCGAGGAGTGCAGGAGTACGACAAGTACGACAAAGTCGGCATGGTCATCAAGGCGTACGACGGCCGGCGGATGCAGTACTACGTCGTGCTGCCCGGCCGCGTGGCCCGCGTCTCCGAGTTCACCGCCACCCTGCTGCTCAACAGCAGCGCCCTGGTCGCCGTCGGCCAGGCGGGTGAGGCCCAGCAGGTCAGCCCCGGCGCGGTGACCGACACCACGACGTTCGCCGGGGACAGGAACTGGCCGACGCACAAACCGAGGACAGTGAACGACGGAGGCAGCACGACCTTTGGACGCAACACCGTCTGCGCGGTCCTGCGCTCCGTCGACAGCCGGGGCCGGACGACCCTGTCCACCTGGGCGGGCACCGGCTTCCCCGCGCAACTGCCCACCGGCTCCTCCAGCGCGTACGTCACTCCCGGCTCGGGGCTGCTCTTCCGGCAGTTCCAGGGCACGGAGACACAGGCGGGCGGCATCTTCCTGGTGACCGACACGGGCCTGCGCTACGCCCTGCAGTCCAACAGCGACAGCGCCACCGACGACAAGGGCATCGGCACCTCCGCCCAGCGGCGCAAGGAGGCCCTCACGGAGGCGAGGATCGCCCAGACCCGGCTCGGCTACGAACGGGTCGAGCCGGCGCCCGTTCCCGCGGAGTGGTCGACGTTCCTGCCGACCGGCCCGCGCCTGTCGGAGGCCGCGGCACGGCAGCCGCAGGGCTCGTAGCCGCGAAGGAGACCGACATGCCGAAGGCACCCGTTCCCGGCCGCCGCAGGCGCACCGCAACCGCGCCCCGGACGGCGGCCCTGGCCGCGGCCGTCGCGCTCATGGCGGCAGCCCATGTCCTCGTCCTGCCCGCGACCGCCGCCCGGGCGGACAGCGGCCAGTGCACCTTCCCGTCGAAGCCGTACCGGGGCCGCCCCTGGGCCCTGCAGCGGGTCAACCTGGACGAGCTGTGGGCGCAGTCCACGGGCAAAGGCGTCCGGGTCGCCGTGATCGACACAGGAGTCGACATCCGGCACCCGCAGCTGAAGCCGGCCGTCGACGCCTCCAAGGGCAGGAACTATCTGCCCGCCAAGAACGCCAAGGGCGAGAAGATCGAACGCGGTGACAACCGGGGAACCACCGACACCGTCGGCCACGGCACACGCGTGGCCGGCATCATCGCGGCCCGTCCCGCCAGGAACACGGGCTTCGTGGGCCTGGCACCGGACGCGACGATCATCCCGATGAAACAGAACAACGCGGAGGGAGACGGAACGGCCGCCACACTCGCCCAGGCGATCCGCGACGCGGTGGACGCGGGCGCCGACGTCATCAACATCTCCCAGGACACGGCCAACGCCGTCAGACCCGACATCCGCCTGGAACAGGCGGTGAACTACGCCCTCGACCGGGAGGTCGTGGTGGTCGCCTCGGCCGGCAACGACGGCCTGGGCGGCAACGTCAAGCCCACCTACCCGGCGTCGTACAAGGGCGTCCTCGCGGTGGCGGCCTCCGACCGCAACAACGAACGCGCCCCCTTCTCCCAGTCGGGGGAGTTCGTCGGAGTCGCGGCCCCCGGCGTCGACATGATCTCCACGGTTCCCGGCGGCGGCCACTGCTCCGACAACGGCACCAGCTTCTCCGCCCCCTATGTCGCCGCGGTGGCGGCCCTGCTGAAGGCCAAGTACCCCCAGTGGACGGCCCAGCAGATCGTCGCCCAGATCGAGCAGACCGCGGAACGCTCGATCGCGGGCCACGACCGCCTGGTCGGCTGGGGCGTGGTCGACCCGGTCAGGGCCCTGACGGACGTGGACCCCGCCCACCCCGTGGAGTCACCCGAGGCCCGGGAAGGCGTCACCCGCGCCAAGGCTCCCTCGGTGACTCCCTTGCACTTCGGCGAAACCCCCGACGAACGCAACCAGCGCCTGGCCACCTATGTGACGGTCGGCAGCCTGGTTGTGACAGCAGTCCTGAGCGGAACGGCAGTGGCGGTACGGGACGCACGACGGCGGCACGGGCACAGAGGCGCGGGAGGGGAGGCATGACGACGATGACAGGGGGTCAGCTTCGTCCCAGCCCTGTCCGCTATCGGCACCTGCACAAACGCCCGCGTCCCGTTGGCGGCTGGCCATGAACATGAACTGATGAGCGCGGAGGACGAAACCACACGGAACCTGAACGGCAGCTCATGGGGCGGCGCCGCACTTCCGTCCGGGAGTGAACGCCCTCCTCGCTGGCCTGGCAGCGTCTACCGAAGCTTCATTCCCGCATCGCGGCCGCAGCGACAAACAAGATCTTCTGCCTGCATGTTACTCGCAAACACACGGGCGACAGCGAAACGGTGGCGTCGAGCCTTCCAGCTAAATCACACTCATGCCGCTTACTTTCATGCGGTTCAGCAACGTCACTCGCGGAGCTTTGACGGCCTGTCGCACTTGGCCTTCATGTGAGCGTGCACGGCAGCGTTCTCCGCCAGATCGATCAGCTTCGCTCGAAGATCCGACGCAGAAGCGTCGCCCTGCTTCTTCAACCGGACAACGACGCTTAGATGACGGCGGATCCCATGTGAAGCACACGGCACATAGATGGCAGCAATTTTGTCGGAGGCAACAGCCTTGTCTCCGGCGGCAAAGGGCAGGATTGATGACGCAGAAACGAATTGCTCAACGGCCTCCTTCTGCCATCTCTCTGTTGTTTCGTACTCCAACATATCAGTCCGCGCCACCAGAAGTTGTTTGCCGTCTCCATAGACGAAGCATGCGGTCTGATAAAAGTCATCCGACTCGTCGGTGCGCAAGTCTGTCGCATTGTCCTGGAATGAATAGGAGGACTTCTCCGGCAATACGCCTGTAAGTGCAGTTGCGGCGCGCGATGCGTTGCCGAGTGACGCGCACACATCCTCTGCCCTGATCTCGCCTCTTTTTTTAAAGGGTGGCAGTTTGAAAGTGTATGCCAATCCGGCAGCGAGCGTCAGTGTAAGTGCAATCCCTGTAATGAAAAAAATCTTGGTGCGGTTCAATCTCAACATTTAGTCTTCCGTGTCGAGTTGCCGAGGAATTCCCTCGCCATCGAGGTAATCGTGAATATTCGTGCGTGCGCTGTCAAAGCCGGACTGGGCGGAGGTGGCCACGGAGGCCTCAATCAAGGGGTAGCGGCGACCAGCTCTGGTTCCGGCCTTCTGCGCTGCTTCTTCGACCATTTTGTAGGTCGACTCCTTGGTGCTCTCAAACTTTTCTCCGTTGCGGTAGATGACTTCGCCGGAGCTGTCCTTCAAGGAACCCTCGACGATGGCACCGAT
The DNA here is from genome assembly GCF_039525155.1 of Streptomyces thermoalcalitolerans. NCBI lineage: Bacteria > Bacillati > Actinomycetota > Actinomycetes > Kitasatosporales > Streptomycetaceae > Streptomyces > Streptomyces thermoalcalitolerans. The sequence goes on from NZ_BAAAHG010000067.1 coordinate 7,600, forward strand.
GATCTCGTCCGCAGCAGTACTTGCCATGTCGCCGACGATGACGCCGCCAGGGCCCACGAGCGGTTCCGACGCCAAACCGACGCCGATTCCTACGGCAGTGCCACCCCACGTTCCGGCTGCCTCGATTGCTGCGTTGTACTCGGCGTCCTTGGTAGCGCCTTTCACCTCATTTTCGTACGCACGACCGGCACCGATGATGCCTGCGACCTGGCCAGCAGTTCTGGCGATGTCTTCGATCCCTTGTTTGAGGCGATCACTCTGAGGAAAGTTAGGGTCGACGATGTAAGCGTCGGGATTTCGGAAGTGGTACTCCATCAGGTTCGTCGTGTAGCTGTGCTGTCCGAGGGTCACTGCGGCGTAGCCCTCTGGGTTGCGGCCAACGGCGTACAGAAACCGAGTGAGGTCGTTTGAGCTTGGGGAAGCGGCGGTGCCTGCGACGGGGAACAGGTCTTTCTCCGCAACGTGGCCCGCATACAACTGCCGGTTAATGTCAGGCATGTATTCGGCGGCGATCTGGCCCATGCTGTCCGACATGTAGGAATTGTCAGTCAGGCGTGTGAGGTCCTCTGACACTGAGCGCACGATACTCGTCATGAGTTTTGCCTGGCCCGCATTGTGAGCAGGAGTATCTGCTGTCGGTTGTTCACCTGCCGGGTGCCCCGTAGTCGCTGCCTCCAAGGCGAGTGCAAGGTTGTTCTTACCGGTGTGCAGCTCGTTCCCCTGGGAGTCTGTCTCCTCCGGCCACTTCCGTTCCTCGAACAGATACTGGAAGTTGGACAGTGAGACCTTGCCCTTCTTGCCGTTGCCGTCGGTGTCCCGCTCGAATGGGTTGTTCTCGTCGTGCTTGGAGATGTACTGCTGGTTGAAGAAGTCGGTTGCTGCGTCCGGACTGTTGGAGAGACCCTTCAGGTATCCGGTGAGCGGATCAGAGCCGCTGTCCTTACCGATCCGGTTAAGAACTGGAGAAACACCGAGGTGTTGCCAGGCAGCATTGCCGTGGCGCCCGTTTCCGGTGAGCTTGCGCTCAGTCTCCATGAGCTTGGTTCCGTAGTCCTTCAGGAACTGGTCGTCGTAGTCTCCGGTTCGCATCAGGTTGCTCATGACCTGGAAACCCATGGGGCCACCGTGGTTGCCGTAGAGTGGTTTATCGCCGATATCGACCATCGTGCGCTTCCACTCGGTCATCCCCACCGAGTCGCTCTGCGTGGCGTGGGCAAGCGTCAGTCCCAGATTGCGCTGTAGGTCGTCGAACTGGTCGAGTCGTTTGTGTCCCAGCTCATAGTTGCCCCTAGCTGGATCGTTGAGGCCGGCCCAGAACTCCAACACTTTCTTTGGCCCCAGACCTGTGGCGAAGCGCTCAGCGAACAATGAGTCATTGGCATACTTCTTCAGCCCGGCGTTCAGACGGTCGAAATCATCGACCGTGAGATCCTCGGGCTTCTTGGCTGCCAGCTTGGCCAGCGTATCGGCTTCCTTGATGGCTGCTGCCGCCGAGTCCCGGTCCTTGTAACTGGCCTCCGAGAAGCCCAGTTTGCTCTGGTTTGCGATAGCCTGGAGGATGGTACTGGCCGAGTTGTCGCTCTCGGTGGCTTTCTCGAGGATGCCTTGGATCTCGTCTCGAAGAGCTACGACGTCCGCCTGGCTTGCCTTGCTGTCTCCGCCGTCCGAAGGGTCGCTTGCCGAGACGGTGAAGCCGCCCTTGCTGCTGACGACTCTGATGCCCTTCTTCTCCCCGCGGCTGATGGCTTCGATGAGCTGTCGGTGATAGCCCTTCAGCTCACCATAGGTGTCACGAAGGATGTTCCGGATCGTTGTGGCCTGGGTGTGGGCGTCAGCGAACTCCCCGGCGGTCTTGCCGATGAACCCCTTGGACACTTGGGCGTTCACGCCGGCCCACTCTGCTTTGTTGGCAGCCGTGCGGAGATTGTCCTCGGCATCCTTCTTCAGTTCTGCCAGATGGTTGACGAGCAGCGTCCAGTCGGCGACAGCGTCGTCGAGCAGCTTGAAGTTGGCATGGCGCAGGGTATCGAGGTCCATCGGCCTTCGTTTCTTGGGGCTGGTAGCGACAGTCAAGTGATCCTGGTATCGGTGGGGAGCGAGGACGAGGAAGAGCGGGCAGCTGTGAATGGCGCCATGCGGTCTTCCGGAGTGCCTCTACTCCTCCTTCTTCTTGGGAGGTGAGCCATAAATGGGGTTCTTGCTGCCTGGCTTGCCGACTCGTTCGTCGAAGCCCGCGTCCAGGACATCGATGCTGCTCATCTTGCGCTGGATGTAGCCGTCGTCGCCGGCATGCAACTTCTTGGTGAGCCGCATGTGATTCGAGATGTGCGCGCACGCGTCCATCAAGGACTTGAGCTGCTCCTCCCAGCGGTTCGACACATGTTGCAGGCCGACGCCAAGTGCGAAGCCCTGCTTCGACAGGTCCGCAGCAGCGGAGTCGCTACTGGGGAGGGCGACACGGGCCTTGTCCCACAGCTGGTTGTACAGGTGGTGCGCGGACTTGCCGATTTTCTGAAGTTCTGTGTTCTTGACCTTCAGATCGCCGTACTTGTCCGGCAATGCGGGGGAACCGTACCGGCCGTCGCCGCCGTCTACCTGGTTCAACTGCATCTGTGTCGAACGCCGTTCGGCTGCCTGAGCCTTGAGGCTCTCCCACTCTTCCCAAGCCATGGTGGTTCCCTTCCCCCGTGAGTTCGGCCTTCGCTGTCCGTACAGGCAGATACTGCCGCGTCGGTGCGACAGTCGGCATGGTGTTGCAGGCCATACTCCTTTCGCGCGCAACTCGTTGAATGTCGCAACGGTTTTCAGGTCGTCTGTTGCACCTGCGCTCAGCATAAGCAGTGCGGTTCTTGCGAGCTCTGACGATGCGTCACGTGCTTCGCAGCACATTGGCAAGTTGTCGCAAATCACTTCTGTCGACGGTGGGTTGCGGACTGCTGGGGCACATCCTGGTTGGTCGGGATGTGCGGGGTGGCTAGAGTGGCGCATGCGTGGTGAGGCGCGGCCTGCTTTGCGATCGTGTGGAGAGCGGCCGGCCGGTCTCGGCTGATGCGCATACGGGGAAACGGGGAGGTAAGGCGTGCTTCCGGCGGACATGATGGGGGGCGTGTCGACCGCCAGGGCGGCGTACCTGGGGGCCGGTGCTGGAACGCCGACCACGTTCGTGCAGCCAGGGGACTCGGTTCGGTGTGACCCGAAGTCGTCGGTCGGTGCTCTTGGGAACGGCTTCGCACTCGAAGAGGAGCGACGTCGGCGCTTCCGGGAGATTCAGGCAGAGACCAGGGCACTTCGGCCTGAAGGCGGGCGCACCGGCGGCGGGCGGAGCGGAAACCTGTGAACAGGGCCGGCAACCAGCGCGACGCGGACTTGGGCGGGTTTCTCCATGGACTTCTCCGTGGAACCCGTTCACGGACCTCGCCCGTGGTGTCGGGGAACGACGTGGCGATGGTGGGCTCTTCGGTGACCTCTTCTCCTGCAACGCCCGGTCACAGCAGCACACTCCGGGACGTACCGGAAGCCGCGGCGGCAGGGACCGCGATCGACGGCAGAGGCTTCACCGTCCATGCGGGCGTGACGCGCGAGTGAGGGCGTCGACTGTCTGAACCGGAGGCTACAAAAGCTCATCGGACGGGCTCGGAAGAGCCAGTGCCCGAAGGCACCGCGGATGTGCTCGCCGGCATCTCGGCGGTGAGCCGGCACAGCAGGGCCAACACAGCAGGACCAGAGAACAGACACCGAGTCAGAAAACAGACAGAAGAAGGGAAGGGCGGCCATGACCGACAGGCAGAGGCTTGAGGATCAGGCAGTCACCAAGCTGCAGAAGGACATGTACGAGAAGTACGAGAGCATCCGGAAGCGCGTGCACGGCCTGCAGCAGATCATCGACGGTCTCGAGAACCAGTGGGAAGGAGTCGGCCGTAACGCGTTCGACAAGAAGCAGTACGAGATCAATGAGTCCCTGAAGCGCATCGGCGGCATTCTCGGCGACGTCATCGAGGCGATGACGAAGACGCGCGACATCAAGGACTCCAAGGAGGACGAGGTGCGTGCGGCGGTGAACAAGATCGACGTTCGCCACGGAGCCCCCACAGTGCCGGTGTCCCCCATCAGCTCGTACTGAGACGGGCGGCTTCAGGAAATCGGCCGGTCAGCCGGCCCATCAGGCACACACGAGTGAGACGAGGCAGAGGACATGGCCAGCAATTTCGACGGATTGAACGTCTCCTACAGCGGGGTTGCCTCGTTGGCGAGCCAGCTCTCCAACGAGGCGAAGATCCTCGAACAGGACTTGCAGGAGCTCAAGCAGATGGTGATGCAGAGCCGGCAGTACTGGGAGGGCAGCGCCCAGGGCACCTTCGACAAGAAGCTGGCTGAGTGGAGGAAGGAGGCAGGCGACATTCACGCCGCCCTGGCCGCCATCAGCAAGGTCGTGCATGAGGCCGGCGGCACCTACAAGGAGGGCGACCTGCAGGCCGCCCGCCACTTCCTCTAGGAACGTCGGCTCAACGAAGCACCGGGGTGGGCGCGCACGGGAGGCGCCCACCCCCTTGTGTGCTTCGAAGGCCGATGCCGCGCTGTCGTGGGGCACGTACCGCCCGCAGGCGCGGCATGAACACACCATCACTCCAGTGAGCGAACCGGCCCAGCGCCGGCGCGGCATGGATCAGTCGTCCACCAATCCCACCTGCACCAGCCGCCGTACCTGCCGCCGTGACACGAACACGCCCCGGCCCGTCGGCATGGGACGCGGACGCACGTCGCCGAGCAGTTCTCCCTCGGCGGGGTCGCCCGCGAAGACCACACCCTGGGCGCCGAGTTCCTTGATGCGCTGCATGAAGGACTCGTAGCCCGCACGGCCCGCACCCGCCGTGGAGCGGGCGATGATGAAGCGGACACCGACGTCCCGGGCGAAGGGCAGCAGCTCCGTCAGACCGGCCAGCGGGTTGCCGCTCGAGGTGGAGACCAGGTCGTAGTCGTCGATGATCACGTACACGGTGGGGCCGCGCCACCAGCTGCGGTCGCGCAGCTGCTCGGGTGTGACGTCCGGGGGAGGCGTGCGGCGCTGCATCAGGTCGGCCAGTGCGTCCATGTGGTGCTGCATCTGGTTCGACATGGGGACGTACTCCGCCAGATGCGAGGACGGGGTCACCCCGAGCAGCGAACGGCGGTTGTCGACCACGAGCAGCTTGCAGGAATCGCCGTCGTAGCGCTCCGTGAGCCTCTTGATGAGCAGTTTCAGCAGGTTCGACTTGCCGGACTCGCTCTCGCCGAAGATCAGGAAGAACGGGTCCTGGTCGAAGTCCACGAACACCGGCTCGAGGTTGTCCTCGTCGAGGGCGAAGGAGACGCCCCGGTCCGGGAACCGGTCGCCCGGCGGCAGCTGGGCGGCGGAGAACCGGCGCGGCAGCAGGCGGACCTCGGGGGCGCCGGGCCCCTCCCAGTGGCGTGCCACCTCGGTTGCCAGGGCCGTCGTCGCATCCGCCAGGTCCGTGTCGGAGGACAGGCCGTCGATCCGGGGGACCGCCGCCATGAAGTGCAGCTTCTGCGGTGTCTGGCCGCGCCCCGGCACACCCGTCGGCACATTGGCCGCGACCTTGCGGTCGAACTCGGAGTCCATGGGGTCGCCCAGCCGCAGCTCCAGGCGGTTCATCAGGTGGTCCTTCAGGTTCGAACGGACCTCCATCGACCGTGAGGCGGTGAGGATCAGGTGGATGCCGTAACCGAGGCCGCGGGCCGCGATGTCGAGGACCACCGGCTCCAGCGCCTCGTAGTCCGAGCGGAAGCTGCTCCAGCCGTCGATCACCAGGAACACGTCACCCCACGGCTGGTCGGCGACCGAGATGTCCCCCCGGGCACGACGGCTGCGGAACTCGGCGATGGAGGAGATGCCCGCGGTGCGGAAGTACTCCTCACGCCGGGTCATCACGCCGTACACCTCGGCGGCCGTGCGCCGCACCTTCTCCGGGTCCAGCCGGGAGGCCACACCGCCCACGTGCGGCAGGCCCGCGAGGGCGGACATGCCGCCGCCACCGAAGTCCAGCCCGTAGAACTGCACCTCGTGCGGAGTGTGGGTCAGGGCGAACGCCGCGATCAGGGAGCGCACCAGCGTCGACTTGCCGGACTGCGGACCGCCGAGGATCTGCATGTGCCCGGCCGAGCCCCCGAAGTCGACCCAGAGCGGGTCCCGCCGCTGCTCGTAGGGTTTGTCGACGATGCCGACCGGAACGACCAGCCGGCCCGCTCCCTCGTACCCCGGCTGGGTCAGACCGCGGCCGGGCACCGGGGCGAGCCCGGGCAGCAGCGAGTCGAGGGACGGCGGGCTGTCCAGCGGCGGCAGCCACACCTGGTGCGCGGCCGGGCCCTGGGCCTCCAGCCGTCGCACGATCACGTCGAGCACGGTGTCCGCGAACGCGTCGTCCCTCTCGTCGCGCTTTTCGTCGTGCTCCGATTCCTCTTCCTCCCGCTGTCGCGGCACGTACCGCACCGGGACCTCGGCCGCCGTGAACAGCACCGGCCTGCGGTCGACCGGGAGCGGCCCGCCGAGCGCGGCCGCCTGCTCGGAACGCGTGCGGTACACGCCGGAGACGTACGCGGCCTTGAAGCGCACCATCTGGTCGGTGCCGTACTTCAGGAAGCCGGAACCGGGGACATTGGGCAGCTCATAGGCGTCGGGGACCCCGAGCGCGGCCCGTGACTCGGCTGCGGAGAAGGTGCGCAGACCGATCCGGTACGACAGATAGGTCTCCAGGCCGCGCAGACGGCCCTCCTCCAGCCGCTGCGAGGCGAGCAGCAGATGCACGCCCAGCGACCGGCCGATACGGCCGATCTGGACGAACATGTCGATGAAGTCCGGCTTCGCCGTCAACAGCTCGCTGAACTCGTCGATCACCAGGACGAGTGAGGGCAGCGGCTGGAGCGGTGCGCCGGCCGCGCGGGCCTTCTCGTAGTCGTGGATGTTGGCGTAGTTGCCCGCGTCGCGGAGCAGCTCCTGACGGCGGTTGAGCTCACCGCGGATCGAGTCGCCCATGCGGTCGACGAGGGTGAGGTCGTCGGCGAGGTTGGTGATCACGGCCGCGACGTGCGGCAGCCGGGCCATGCCCGCGAAGGTCGCGCCGCCCTTGAAGTCGGCGAGGACGAAGTTGAGCGTCTCGGAGGAGTGGGTCACGGCCAGGCCGAGGACCAGGGTGCGCAGCAGCTCCGACTTGCCGGAACCGGTGGCGCCCACACAGAGGCCGTGCGGGCCCATGCCGTCCTGGGCCGCCTCCTTGAGGTCGAGCATGACGGGCCGGCCTTCCTCGTCGACGCCGATCGGCACACGCAGCCGCTCGGCCTGCGCACGCGGCCGCCAGGTACGCCGGGGGTCGACGGAGGCGGCGTCGCCCAGGTTCAGCAGGTCGGTGAACTCCAGGTTGGCGAGCAGCGGTTCGTCGTCGTCCCCGCCCGACGCGATCCGCAGCGGCGCCAGTTGCCGGGCCAGTGCCTCCGCGGCCTCGTACGACAGAACGTCCGGCGTCCCCTCGTAGACCATGCCGTGGGCGGACTCCAGCCGCAGCTCGTCCGGACACACCACGACGGAGAGGTCTCCGTGCCCGGGGCTGCGCTCTCCGGGCGCGATCTCCAGGAGCGTCACTCCCTGCAGTCCCTCGGGGGCGGCCAGCAGGGACGCGGGCGGCAGGGAGACACCGTCGAGCACGATCACCAGATGCGGCTGCTCGGCAACGGGCGGTCCCTCCGGGTGGAAGCGCGGCCGGCCCTCGAGACGGCTGCCGAGCAGGTCCTCCAGCTCCACCGGGTCGGTCGTGATCAGACGCCTGCTGCCCGCGCCGTCCGTGACGCCCGGGACCTGGCTGTGCGGCAGCCACTTGGCCCATTCCCACTCCGGGACGGTGTCCCGGTGGGCGGCGACGGCGACGAGCATGTCCTCGGGGGAGTGCAGCGCGGCGAGGGAGCCGATGAGGGCACGGGCCGTGCCGCGCACAGTGGCCGGCTCGCCGCTGACGGTCACATGGGAGAAGGCACGCAGCGAGATCGCCATGGGCAGGTCCTCGAGCGTGCTGTGGGTGGCGAGGAAGCGCTGCATCGCACTCGCGGTCAGCGGCTCCAACTGGTCCACGGGGGCGGTCTCCGGCGGGACGAGAGGAGAGGCCAGGGCCTGCGGGCCGAGGCCCACGCGCACCTGTCCGAAGTCCTCGTCACCGGGGCGCCTCTCCCACACCCTGCTGCCCTCGGCGATCAGCGCCCACAGTTGCCCGGGCGAAGGATGCAGGTAGTACTGGGCGTCGCGCTGGGCTCGCGCGGTGTCCAGGACCGTGCGCCGGACCTGTGACAGATACCTCAGGTAGTCGCGGCGGATGTCGGCCAGCTGCCCCTGGTTGCCGCGGCGGTAACGGACCAGCATGGCGATGCCCATGGCGATGGTGGAGGCGATCATCACCATCCCCATGACCTTCATGAAGGGCTGGGCCTGCGGGTTGAAGAAGAACACCACCGAGCCGCCCATGCCGAGCATGGGCAGCAGTTGCATCAGGACGCCTTCCTGCTGCCCGCGCGGCAGTTCCGGTGGGGGCTGCAGCACGATCTCGTCCGTGGGCACCTCCTTCGGCAGTGCCCGTGGTGGACGCTTGACGACGATATGGCTCACAGCGCACCAATTCCCTTGCCCGACCGAGGAGTTCTGTCCGCCGCCCCGTCTCATGCGGACGCCGGTCGCGAACGGCGATCCTACTGACAACCAGCGGAACCCACGGGCGGTAGGGTGCCGGATGAGACGTGTGAGCAAGTGCGAACCGGCCCGGTGACATCGGGTGAGAAAACCGGGCGATGCGCGGTGTTCGAAGCGGGTGTCCCCGGCGCCGTCCGGCCGGGACGGTGCGGCCGGCTCCGGCAGCGGGGAAGGCGCCGTACGGACTCCGCCGAGACATGCACATGATCTTCAAGGGCGGGCGTGTGCCGGTGATGCGCCGGCCGGCCCCACCACCGACGAGGGGGAACAGCAGGTGAGCACGACGGCCTCCGCGCCGGCCGGCACCACTGCCGGACCGGGCACCGGAGCCCCTGCCGGAGCGGGCGAGTTCGGCTTCTGCCGGGTCACGATCGTGGCGCCCGACAGCCGGATCGACGTGGCGCTGCCCGACGACGTACCGGTCGCGGACCTGTACCCGGAGATCCTGCGGCTCGCCCGGCAGAGTCCCGCCGAGGGCGCACCCGTCGGGTATCACCTCGTCCGCCGCGACGGCACCGTCCTCGACAGCTCCCGTTCCCTCACGGCACAGCGCATCCTCGACGGCGAACTGCTCGCGCTGCGCCCGTTCGCCGAGTCGTTGCCGCCCGCCGTCTTCGACGACGTCTCCGAGGCGGTGGCCTCCGCCGTCACCCGCGACCGGGCGCTGTGGAACGGCGAGCTGACGCGGGCGGCCGGTCTGGTCGCGGGCGGCATCCTGCCCGCGCTGCTGGCGTTCGTGGCCTGGAGCTCGCAGATCCGCCACGACATGCACAGTCTTCAGGGCGTCCTCGCCGCCGTCGCCGGAGTGCTCCTGACCGCCGTCGCGTGTGTGCGTGCGCGGGTGTACGACGACCGGGGCTCCGCGGTCGCCCTGGGCCTGGGCGCCCTGCCGAACGTCGCCGTGGCGGGGTCCGGGCTGCTGCCGCTCGCCGACGGGCAGGGCGTCGGAAGGCTTCAGTTCCTGCTCGCCTGCGCGGCGGTCCTGATCGTCTCCGTCCTGCTCACCCTGGTCTCGCCGGGCGGTGACGGCCCCTTCGTGGCGTTCGTCCTCGCTTCCGCGGTCGGGCTGGTCACCACGTTCATCGGGATCCTCACCGACCTCAGGCCCATCGAGACGGCCGCCGTCTGCGCCCTGCTCGCCGTGAGCGCGCTGGCCTTCCTGCCCGGACTGTCCCTGCGCTTCGCGCGGCTGCCCATCGGCTTCGAGGTGCCCACCCCCGTGCGGGGCGCCTACACGGAGAACGAGCCCGACACGCATGAGCCCGTGGACGCCGAGCGCATCGCGGCACAGGTGCGCCGCGGCCACGAACTGCTCGTCGGACTCGTCGGCGGCTGTGCGCTCGTCGCGGTGGGCGCGTCGGTCGTCCTCGGCTTCTCCGGCAACCTCTGGGCGCAGCTCCTGGCGTGCGCGACCGGAGTGGCGATGCTGATGCGCGCCGGTCTGTTCCGCTACACCGCCCAGGTCGCCGCCACCCTGGCCGCCGGCCTGGCCGCCCTTGTCCTCCTCGGCATCGGCCTCGCGCTGCACCCGCCCGTGGAGTACGTGCGCGACGCACTGCGGGGCGACACCACCGCCCTCGATCTGCGCAGCGTCTGGCTCGTGGCCGCCATCGGCGCGGCGGCCGCCCTGGTCACCGTCATCGGGCTGATCATTCCGCGACGCGGCGTCACCCCTTTCTGGGGCCGCTTCCTGGAGATCGCGGAAGGCTTCGTCCTGCTCACCCTGCTGCCGCTGGTCCTGGCCGTGTTCGACGTGTACGCGACGGTGCGCTCGATGACCGGCTGAGCCACCGGACACGGCGCGGACAGGCGGCGGAGGACCGCCTGTCCTTCGGGTGGAAAGCCGGCGAGCAGCGCAACACGTCGAGCGGCGCGTCAACCGCTCGAGGCGACGAAGCGACGCGGAGGCAGAGCCGACCGCCCTCGATCCCCGGTTTCCAGCCGGCTGCTGTTCGACGACCGGCCGGCTGCCTCACCTGATGAAGGGACCTTGTCGCGTGAGCTTCGGACCGCCGCCCTCCATGTACACGCAGTCCGCCCTGAGCGCGGAGGAGCGACGCAGAAGACGCCGCAGGAACAAGCTGCTGGGACTGGTGGCGAGCGTGCTCGTGGCGGCCCTGGCCGTGGTCGCACTGGTCGTGGTGAACGGGAACAGGACACCGGGCAAGCCGGGCGGAAAGCCGTCCGCCGCCGGCCAGGGCCGCCTCGACATCCGGGAGACGGTCGAGAAACGGCCCGCGAACACCACCGGTGTCATGGCATTCCGCTTCTCCAGCGACGACTTGACTCCCGGTGAGGCCGTCGAGATGCCGGGGATGTGGGCCACGGACAAGATCCTGGCCAAGGGCATCAGAAGCACACTTGCCGGCTTCAGGATCGGTACGGACGCGTCGCCCGGCGAGGAGGTGTGGCGGCTCCGGCTCTCCGGCCCGATCTGCGGATACACGCGCCATGTGACCGGCGACCACCGCACGGCCGTCCTGTCCAGGGAGAGCAGGGACGAGGACGCCCCCTGCAACCGTGTGACCTTCGTCGACCTGGACGACGGGCAGAAGATCTGGGAGAACGTCTTCCCCCTGAACAGCGACGACGTACGCCGGCCCAGCGTGACGCTCACCCGCGCCACGGTGGCCGTGACCTGGGGCAGGGGATCCGAGGCGTACGACATGGACGAGGGCAGGCGGCTGTGGCGCACCAAAGCCACCGGCCGGTGCTGGGACGCCGGCGCCGCGGGCGGGCGAGCGCTGCTGGTCCGGGTCCAGTGCCTGCACCACAAACAGTCGCCCAACCCGTGGGAGACGACCACCTATCGGGTGCGCAAAGTGGATCCGCGCACTGGCCGTGTTCTGTGGACGTACCCGGTGGCAGCGGGTGTCAGGGATGTGCGCGTGCCCTCCGCCGACCCGGCCGTCCTCGCCGTCTCGGCAGGTGAAAACGGGTTCACCGAACTGCTCTCCCTGGACGGTCAGGGCAGGCGCCGTGCCACGATCTCCCTTCGCAACACGTTCTACGTCGGAGAGTGCAACGACGAGTACTACCTCGTCCTCGACGACTGCCAGACCATCTCCGTCGGCAACGGCCAGGTTTTCCTCCGGAGCGAGGAGGTCAAGGGCAGCGGCCTGTACCCCTCGAACTGGATCATCGGCTTCGACCTGGCCACCGGACACACCACCGAGAAGTTCGAGTCGGGGCCGAACGCACTGCTGTACCCGCTGCGCATGAGCGGTGACCAGTTGCTGGGACTGCGGATGAGCGAGGACCGCATCTCGCCCTCGGCACTCGTGGTCCTGGATCCGAGGACCGGCGCGGAGACGCCGTACTTCTACTTCGGTGTGCCCCTGGACGGCGAACTGCTCACCCATCTGAAACACAACGACGTCGTGGTCCAGGACGGCCGCCTGTTCTTCGGCACCCGGCGGGCCGAGAGACCTGCCGACGGCAAGGAGAAGAGCTGGGAGTGGCTGGTCCTCGGGATGGAAAGCGGTGCCCGCCGGAAGTGACGGCACACCCGGTGCACGCGGGGCGGGCGGCACGCGTACGTGCCGCCCGCCCCGCGCCCGCGTCTTCTATGCCTCTTTCTCTTCCCTTTCCTTCTTCGCGTTCTCTTCCTTTTCCTTCTTCGCGCCTTCCCTCTCCGCGGAGCCCCCGTCGCGCGGTGCCGGCTCCAGGTCGAACTCCCCGTCCCTGGCCCCCAGGACGAACGCCCGCCACTCCGCCTCCGTGTAGCGGAGCACCGTGTCGGGGTCGAGGGAGGACCGCATGGCCACGGCACCGCCGGGAAGGTAGGCGATCTCGACGCGCTCCTCGTGTTCCTCCGTGCCCGGGGCACAGTGCCACTCCACCCCCGAGATGTCGAGGGCGTACAGCTCGTCGCGCTCCCGCTCCTTGCGTGCCTTGATCTCCGCTTCCGTCTCCGCCATGCCGCAGCGCCCCCTTCGGATGTGTGCACATGTGTCGGGGCTCACCCTAGTGGCCGGTCCGTCCTCGTCGGAGGCCATCGCCGGCCTGCGGCAAGGAGGCCCCTTCAAGCCTGGTAGGCTGGCGGACGGCCGTTTGTGTACGCACCCCCGGAACCCATCCGCAGGTGACCCTGCGAACCCTGGAGGTCGCGCCCAGCGGACCCCGCCTCCCGAGTAGCGGAAGTTCCCCCGAGAAGAAGGCCGGGGGCACTCGGTGGCAACTCACAGACCATGAGGAGTACGCGTGTCGCTCGACGCCGCCACGAAGAAGCAGATCATCGCCGAGTTCAGCACCAAGGAGGGTGACACCGGCTCCCCCGAGGTCCAGGTCGCTCTGCTCACCCGTCGGATCTCCGACCTGACCGAGCACCTCAAGACCCACAAGCACGACCACCACTCCCGCCGTGGTCTGCTGATCCTGGTCGGTCAGCGCCGTCGCCTGCTGCAGTACCTCGCCAAGAAGGACATCCAGCGCTTCCGTACGCTGGTCGACCGCCTCGGCATCCGCCGTGGTGCGGCGGGCGCCAAGTAAGACGCCAGGAAGGGAGCGGTTCCCGCAGGACAGGGGCCGCTCCCTTCGCCGTACGCAAGGAAACGTGCGGACTGTCACCACCCCTTTGTAGTGTGGTAGCAGAACGTACGACACAAAAACTGTGACGCGGCGTGATGCGGCCTGCCCGGCAGGGCACGGCGTCATCGTGCCCGACGAACGAGGGGAAGCGCACCTCGCCGCCGCCGGTCCTCGGTAGTGGCCCCCGGGGCAGGAACCCCGGGTGCTTCGATCGAAGACCGGCCCGCACCAGACGGAGCGCTTCTCCACCACCGTCCCCGCCGTACGGGCGAGGGACGAGGACGAGGAGAAAACGCTAGTGGAGAACGAGACCCACTACGCCGAAGCCGTGATCGACAACGGTTCCTTCGGCACCCGTACCATCCGTTTCGAGACGGGCCGTCTGGCCAGGCAGGCCGCGGGCTCCGCCGTGGCGTACCTGGACGACGACACCATGGTGCTGTCGGCCACCACCGCCTCCAAGCAGCCCAAGGAACAGCTCGACTTCTTCCCGCTGACGGTCGACGTCGAAGAGCGCATGTACGCCGCCGGGAAGATCCCCGGCAGCTTCTTCCGCCGTGAGGGCCGGCCCTCCGAGGACGCGATCCTCACCTGCCGCCTGATCGACCGCCCGCTGCGCCCGTCCTTCAAGAAGGGCCTGCGCAACGAGATCCAGATCATCGCCACGGTCCTGGCGCTCAACCCCGACCACCTGTACGACGTCGTGGCGATCAACGCCGCCTCCGCGTCCACGCAGCTGGCCGGCCTGCCCTTCTCCGGTCCGATCGGCGGTGTCCGCGTCGCGCTGATCCGCGGCCAGTGGGTCGCGTTCCCGACGCACACCGAGCTCGAGGAAGCCGTCTTCGACATGGTGGTCGCCGGCCGTGTCCTGGAGGACGGCGATGTCGCGATCATGATGGTCGAGGCCGAGGCCACCGAGAAGACCGTCAAGCTCATCGAGGGCGGCGCCGAGGCACCCACCGAGGAGGTCGTCGCGGCCGGTCTCGAGGCGGCGAAGCCCTTCATCAAGGTGCTGTGCCGCGCTCAGGCGGACCTCGCCGCCAAGGCCGCCAAGCCGACCGCCGAGTTCCCGATCTTCCTCGACTACCACGACGACGTGATGGAGGCGCTGACCGCCGCCATCCGTCCCGAGCTCGCCCAGGCGCTCACCATCCCCGGCAAGCAGGAGCGCGAGGCCGAGCTGGACCGCGTCAAGGACCTGGCCGCCGAGAAGCTGCTGCCCGAGTTCGAGGGCCGCGAGAAGGAGATCTCCGCCGCGTACCGCGCGCTGACCAAGAGCCTGGTCCGCGAGCGGATCATCAAGGAGAAGAAGCGCATCGACGGCCGCGGCGTCACCGACATCCGCACCCTGGCCGCCGAGGTCGAGGCCATCCCGCGGGTGCACGGCTCCGCGCTGTTCGAGCGGGGCGAGACCCAGATCCTGGGTGTCACCACGCTCAACATGCTGCGCATGGAGCAGCAGCTGGACACCCTCTCCCCGGTGACCCGCAAGCGCTACATGCACAACTACAACTTCCCGCCGTACTCCACCGGCGAGACCGGTCGCGTCGGCTCCCCCAAGCGCCGCGAGATCGGTCACGGCGCCCTCGCCGAGCGCGCCCTGATCCCGGTGCTGCCCTCGCGTGAGGAGTTCCCCTACGCGATCCGCCAGGTCTCCGAGGCCCTCGGCTCCAACGGCTCGACCTCCATGGGGTCGGTCTGCGCCTCCACCATGTCGCTCCTGAACGCCGGTGTGCCGCTCAAGGCCCCCGTCGCCGGTATCGCCATGGGCCTGATCTCCGAGGAGATCGACGGCGAGACGCACTACGTCACCCTGACCGACATCCTCGGTGCCGAGGACGCCTTCGGCGACATGGACTTCAAGGTCGCCGGTACGAAGGACTTCATCACCGCCCTCCAGCTCGACACCAAGCTGGACGGCATCCCGGCCTCCGTCCTGGCCGCGGCCCTCAAGCAGGCCCGCGACGCCCGCCTGCACATCCTCGATGTGATGATGGAGGCCATCGACCGGCCCGACGAGATGTCCCCGCACGCCCCGCGGATCATCACGGTCAAGATCCCGGTCGACAAGATCGGCGAGGTCATCGGCCCCAAGGGCAAGATGATCAACCAGATCCAGGAGGACACGGGCGCCGAGATCACCATCGAGGACGACGGCACCATCTACATCGGTGCCTCCGACGGCCCGTCCGCCGAGGCCGCCCGCGCCGCGATCAACGGCATCGCCAACCCGACGATGCCCGAGGTCGGCGAGCGGTACCTCGGTACGGTCGTGAAGACGACCACCTTCGGCGCGTTCATCTCCCTGCTGCCCGGCAAGGACGGTCTGCTGCACATCTCGCAGATCCGCAAGCTGGCCGGCGGCAAGCGCGTGGAGAACGTCGAGGACGTGGTCGGCGTGGGCCAGAAGATCCAGGTCGAGATCGCCGAGATCGACTCCCGCGGCAAGCTCTCCCTCGTTCCCGTGCTCGAGAACGGGGAAGGCGGCAACGAAGAGCAGAAGGACGACGCCGGCAAGTGACGTCCCATGACTTCAAGGCGACGGCCCGCACCTCCCAGGAGGCGCGGGCCGTCGCCCGTACCCGAACGCTCATCAAGGGCGAGAACGGCATCGGTACCGTCCGCAGGACCATCCTCCCCGGCGGCCTGCGCATCGTCACCGAGACCCTGCCCTCCGTGCGCTCCGCCACCTTCGGCATCTGGGCGCACGTCGGCTCCCGCGACGAGCCCCCGGCGCTGAACGGTGCCACCCACTACCTGGAGCACCTGCTCTTCAAGGGCACCTCCCGCCGGTCCGCGCTGGAGATCTCCTCCGCCATCGACGCCGTCGGCGGCGAGATGAACGCCTTCACGGCGAAGGAGTACACGTGCTACTACGCGCGTGTCCTCGACACCGATCTGCCGCTCGCCATCGACATCGTCTGCGACATGCTCACCGGCTCGC
This sequence comes from Streptomyces thermoalcalitolerans, assembly GCF_039525155.1. Classification (NCBI taxonomy): domain Bacteria; kingdom Bacillati; phylum Actinomycetota; class Actinomycetes; order Kitasatosporales; family Streptomycetaceae; genus Streptomyces; species Streptomyces thermoalcalitolerans. The sequence goes on from NZ_BAAAHG010000067.1 coordinate 23,796, forward strand.
TGATCCGCGAGGAGGACGTCGACGTCGAGCGCGGCGCGATCCTCGAGGAGATCGCCATGACCGAGGACGATCCCAGCGACTGCGTGCACGACCTGTTCGCGTACGCCATGTTCGGCGACGACCCCCTCGGCCGCCCGGTCCTCGGCACCGTCGACACCGTCAACGCCCTCACCGCCGACGGCATCCGCCGCTTCTACAGGAAGCACTACGACCCCACGCACCTGGTCGTCGCCTGCGCCGGCAACATCGACCACGCCAAGGTCGTACGGCAGGTCCGTGCCGCCTTCGAGAAGGCCGGCGCCTTCAGGAACGGCCCGGCCGACCCCGTCGCCCCGCGCGCCGGGCACCGCGACCTGCGCACCGCCGGCCGTGTCGAACTGCAGGGCCGCAGGACGGAGCAGGCCCATGTCGTCCTCGGCGTGCCGGGCCTGGCCCGCACCGACGAGCGCCGCTGGGCCCTCGGGGTGCTGAACACCGCCCTCGGCGGCGGCATGTCCTCCCGTCTGTTCCAGGAGGTCCGGGAGAAGCGCGGCCTGGCCTACAGCGTGTACTCCTACACCTCCAGCTTCGCCGACTGCGGCCTGTTCGGCGTCTACGCCGGCTGCCGCCCGAGCCAGGTGCACGACGTTCTGCGGATCTGCCGCGACGAACTCGACCACGTCGCCCGCAACGGGCTGACCGACGAGGAGATCGGCCGCGCCATCGGCCAGCTCCAGGGCTCCACCGTCCTCGGCCTGGAGGACACCGGTGCGCTGATGAACCGCATCGGCAAAAGCGAGCTGTGCTGGGGCGAGCAGATCTCCGTCGACGACATGCTGGCCCGGATGGCGGCGGTCACGCCGGACGAGGTCCGCGAGGTCGCCCGGGACATCCTGGGACAGCGCCCGTCGCTGTCGGTCATCGGCCCGCTCAAGGACAAGCAGGCCGCGCGTCTGCACGACGTGGTCGCCTGATCCTCGGTCTTCTCTGTCCGTTGTCCGTCTGTCGGTGGTAAGGAAACGAAAGATGAGCAAGCTGCGCGTGGCGGTCCTCGGTGCCCGGGGCCGGATCGGGTCCGAGGCGGTACGGGCGGTCGAGGCCGCCGAGGACATGGAGCTGGTCGCCGCCCTCGGCCGGGGCGACAAGCTGGAGACCCTGGTCGAGGCCGGTGCCCAGGTGGCGGTCGAGCTGACCACCCCCGCCTCGGTCATGGGCAACCTCGACTTCTGCGTACGGCACGGCATCCACGCCGTCGTCGGCACCACCGGCTGGACCGACGAGCGCCTCGCGCAGCTGAAGGACTGGCTCGCCCAGTCCCCCAAGACCGGTGTGCTCATCGCCCCGAACTTCTCCATCGGCGCGGTGCTCACCATGAAGTTCGCGCAGATCGCCGCGCCGTACTTCGAGTCCGTCGAGGTCGTCGAACTGCACCACCCGAACAAGGCCGACGCCCCCTCCGGCACCGCCACCCGCACCGCCCAGCTCATCGCCGAGGCCCGCGCCAAGGCCGGCTCGCCCCCCGCGCCGGACGCCACCGTCACCGCCCTGGACGGCGCCCGCGGCGCCAGGGTCGACGGCGTGCCGGTCCACGCCGTGCGCCTGCGCGGACTGCTCGCCCACCAGGAGGTCCTGCTGGGCGGCGAGGGCGAGACACTCACCATCCGCCACGACTCGCTCCACCACAGCAGCTTCATGCCGGGCATCCTGCTCGGCGTGCGCCGTGTGGTGACCACTCCGGGGCTGACCTTCGGCCTGGAGCACTTCCTCGACCTCGACTGAGCCCCCGAGCGAACCGAAGCCCGAGCCCCTCATGCGCGCGAAGATCACCTATTGCGTCACGGCCGCCGTCCTGGTCTTCTACTTCGTCCTGGTCGGCAGCCGCGGCGTTCTGCTCATCCGGTCCGGCACGCCCGTGACCGTCTCCCTCGGGATCGCCGTACTGATCCTGCCGGTGATCGGCCTGTGGTTCCTGTGGAAGAACACCCGGTTCGTCCGTGACGCCAACCGGCTCGCCGCCGAGCTCGACGCCGAGGGGGGCCTGCCCGTCGACGAGCTGAAGCGCACACCGAGCGGGCGCATCGACCGCGACTCGGCCGACGAGGTCTTCGCCCGGCGCAAGGCCGAGACGGAGGCGGCCCCCGACGACTGGCGCACCTGGTTCCGTCTCGCCATCGCCTACCACGACGCCCGCGACCCCCAGCGCGCCCGCAAGGCGATGCAGCGGGCGATCGACCTGCACGACGGCAAGCGGTCGGCCGGGGCCGCCTGAGCCCGGAGCACCCCGTCATGCCGGTGGGCCCGGTCCGCGGTCATACGGCGCGGACCGGGCCCACCGGCACGACATCGGCCCGGCCCTCAGCGCCTTCTGTTCTCCTCCGCCCAGGCCTCCACCACGTCCGCGGCCCGGTCGAACACCGCCAGACGGCCCAGGAAGTCGGCGTTGTGCGTGGTCAGCAACGGCGGCAGCTCCTGCGCCCCACGGCCCCTGCGGCTGAGCACCAGCGCCTGCCCCTGCACCGTGCGCGGCAGCCCCAGCCAGCGCACCGGCTGCTGCACGACCCGTACCGCCGCCACCTGCGGCCAGGGGGTCGTACGGGTGACGAAAAAGCCCACGTGGCGCAGCCCGCGCGTGCTGACCCACACGCCCATGCGCAGCAGCCGCAGCGCGCCGGCGATCACGGCCAGGGCCAGACCGAAGCAGACACCGGCGGAGGAAAAGGTGGCGGTGAACGCGATCACAACGCCCGCGAGCAGCACGAACGAGGCGAACAGCAGCAGAAGGGCGGCCGCCCCCACCCGGCACGGCCCGGGCCGGTAGGGGCGCCGCCAGCGCTCGCGGTCGTCGAACAGCACGGCATCGTCCGCCGCGTCGAACGCGCGGTCGGCCGTCAGGAAGGGCAGGGGCACGGCTGGTCCTCACTCGATCCACGCACAAGCTGTGGCGGTGAGGCTATCTCCACGTGTTCATGCCCACCACCCGTGGGGGGCCGGGGGAAGGTCAGCGGTCGTGGGCGACCTGGGACTGCTGTGTCTCGGTGGGGGCGTCGGGAACCGTCAGTGCGGGGATCCCCAGGACGAGGGAACCCACCAGTGCCGCGACGATCGTCAGGCCCAGCAGACAGCGCTCGACGATCTGACCGGCGGACAGGGGCTCGGGAGGCGGGGGAGTGACGTTGCTGCGGAACTTGTCGGCTTCGGCGACAAAGGCGAACGGGATGGGCTCGCGCCGAAGTGACATCGAGAGTACGGCTCCTTTCCGGTCGACTTTCCGGTCGAACTGATGTGTCTCACCCACATAGACGATTGACTGTCCCGAAAGGTGCCCGGTTCCCCGAAATCACAGTTCTTCGCCGAAGATGTCGCTCCCCGGCACCGGACGCTTCGCTGTCAGAGGCGGCCCGTAGAGTGGGCGCCGCCCAGAGAAGTGAAGGAAGGGACTCTCCACGCCGTGACCGACACCCCCGCCGACGACCTGAAGATCAGCTTCCGCAGCGATGTCACCGTCGAGCTGGTCAAGCACACCGCGTCGGACGCCGACGTCCTGTTCGCAGCCCGCGTCTCGACCCTCGGCGAGCAGTCTCTGGACGAGCTGAACAAGGACCCGGAGCGTTCCAAGGGGCTGATCAACTTCCTGATGCGGGACCGCCACGGCAGCCCCTTCGAGCACAACTCGATGACGTTCTTCATCAGCGCCCCGATCTTCGTCTTCCGTGAGTTCATGAGGCACCGGGTCGGCTGGTCGTACAACGAGGAGAGCGGGCGCTACCGGGAGCTCCAGCCGGTCTTCTACGTCCCCGACGAGTCCCGCAAGCTCGTCCAGGAGGGGCGCCCGGGCAAGTACCAGTTCGTCGAGGGCACGAAGGCCCAGCAGGAGCTGGTCGACCGGGCCATGAAGGAGTCCTACCGCCAGGCCTACGAGGCGTACCAGGAGATGCTCGCCGCCGGAGTGGCCCGCGAGGTCGCCCGCTCGGTGCTCCCGGTGGGCCTGTACTCCTCGATGTACGCCACCTGCAACGCCCGCTCGCTGATGCACTTCCTCGGCCTGCGCACCCGGCACGAGCTGGCCAAGGTGCCCTCCTTCCCGCAGCGGGAGATCGAGATGGTCGGCGAGAAGATGGAGGCCGAGTGGGCGAAGCTCATGCCGCTGACCCATGCCGCCTTCAACGCCAACGGCAGGGTCGCGCCGTAGGCAGGCGACCGCCCGTCCGCCCAGGTCGGACGGGACGGGTCAGCCTGGAGAAGTGTCCATATTGCGGCCTTTGAAGAAGTTCATCTAGCCTGATCGAACGGACCCGGCACTGCCTGAACCCCCGAGCAGGCAGTGCCGGGCTCCCCGTGTCACATCGGTTGTCACCTCGGTCGCAGCCCCTAGGGCAGCCACCACACAGAGCAGCGAGTAGCGTGTAACCCATGGCTCCGACCTCGACTCCGCAGACCCCCTTCGGGCGGGTCCTCACCGCCATGGTCACGCCCTTCACGGCGGACGGCGCACTCGACCTCGACGGCGCGCAGCAGCTCGCCACCCACCTGGTGGACGCAGGCAACGACGGCCTGATCATCAACGGCACCACCGGCGAGTCCCCCACCACCAGCGATGCGGAGAAAACGGACCTGGTCCGCGCGGTCCTGGAAGCGGTCGGAGACCGCGCCCACATCGTGGCCGGCGTCGGCACCAACGACACCCACCACAGCATCGCGCTCGCCCGCGCCGCCGAGAAGGCCGGTGCACACGGTCTGCTGACCGTCACGCCGTACTACAACAAGCCTCCGCAGGAGGGCCTGTACCGGCACTTCAAGGCCATCGCCGACGCGACCGGCCTGCCGGTCATGCTCTACGACATCCCCGGCCGCAGCGGTGTCCCGATCAACACCGAGACGATCGTCCGCCTCGCCGAGCACCCGCGGATCGTCGCCAACAAGGACGCCAAGGGTGACCTCGGCCGCGCCAGCTGGGCCATCGCCCGCTCCGGCCTCGCCTGGTACTCCGGCGACGACATGCTCAACCTGCCCCTGCTCTCCGTGGGCGCCGTCGGCTTCGTCTCCGTCGTCGGCCATGTCGTCACCCCGGACCTGCGCGCCCTCGTCGAGGCGTACACGGCCGGCGACGTCCAGAAGGCCACCGAGATCCACCAGAAGCTGCTCCCGGTCTACACCGGCATGTTCCGCACCCAGGGCGTCATGACCACCAAGGCCGCCCTCGCCCTGCTGGGGCTGCCCGGCGGGCCGCTGCGGCCCCCCATGATCGAGCTCACGCCCGAAGAGATCGAGCAGCTCAAGACCGATCTCGCCGCCGGCGGGGTACAGCTCTGACAACGGGACTTCGTCCCACCCGCCCGGCGCGGACCCACCAAAGCCCTCACAACTGAATACGCGGGACACCGGTGCCCGCACCCACAACACAACGACAACTGCTTCTGCACGAACGTCACGCGCGCCACGTGCCCACCGGTACGTGGCGCACGTGGTTGAGGAGAGTCTTTTGAGTCATCCGCATCCTGAACTCGGCCCGCCCCCGCCGCTCGCCGAGGGGGGCCTGCGTGTCACCCCGCTCGGCGGCCTGGGCGAAATCGGCCGGAACATGACCGTCTTCGAATTCGGCGGCCGCCTGCTGATCGTCGACTGCGGAGTGCTCTTCCCCGAGGAGGAGCAGCCCGGAATCGACCTGATCCTGCCGGACTTCTCGTCCATCCGGGACCGCCTCGACGACATCGAGGGCATCGTCCTCACCCATGGCCACGAGGACCACATCGGCGGCGTCCCCTACCTTCTGCGGGAGAAGCCGGACATCCCTCTGATCGGCTCCAAGCTCACCCTGGCCCTCATCGAGGCCAAGCTCCAGGAGCACCGCATCCGCCCGTACACCCTCGAGGTCGCGGAAGGGCAGCGCGAGCACATCGGCCCCTTCGACTGCGAGTTCATCGCGGTCAACCACTCCATTCCGGACGCCCTGGCCGTCGCCATCCGCACCCCGGCCGGCCTGGTGGTGCACACCGGCGACTTCAAGATGGACCAGCTGCCGCTGGACAAGCGTCTGACCGACCTGCACACGTTCGCGCGGCTCAGCGAGGAGGGCATCGACCTTCTCCTTGCGGACTCCACCAACGCCGAAGTGCCGGGCTTCGTCCCGCCCGAGCGAGAGATCTCCAACGTTCTGCGCCAGGTCTTCGCCGGTGCCCGCAAGCGGATCATCGTCGCCAGCTTCGCCAGCCACGTCCACCGCATCCAGCAGATCCTGGACACCGCCCACGAGTACGGCCGCCGGGTCGCCTTCGTCGGCCGCTCCATGGTCCGCAACATGGGCATCGCCCGGGATCTCGGCTATCTCAAGGTCCCGGCGGGCCTCGTGGTCGACGTCAAGACGCTCGACGACCTGCCCGACCACGAGGTGGTCCTCGTCTGCACCGGCTCGCAGGGCGAGCCCATGGCGGCCCTCTCGCGGATGGCCAACCGCGACCACCAGATCCGCATCGTCGAGGGCGACACCGTGATCCTCGCGTCGTCGCTGATCCCCGGCAACGAGAACGCGGTCTACCGCGTCATCAACGGCCTGACCCGCTGGGGCGCCAACGTTGTCCACAAGGGCAACGCCAAGGTCCATGTCTCGGGCCACGCCTCGGCCGGCGAGCTGCTGTACTTCTACAACATCTGCCGTCCGAAGAACCTGATGCCGGTCCACGGCGAATGGCGCCATCTGCGGGCCAACGCCGAGCTGGGCGCCCTCACCGGAGTGCCGCAGGACCGGATCGTCATCGCCGAGGACGGCGTCACCGTCGACCTCGTCGAGGGCAAGGCCAAGATCTCCGGCAAGGTCCAGGCCGGATACGTCTACGTCGACGGCCTCTCGGTCGGCGACATCGGCGAGCCCGCGCTGAAGGACCGCAAGATCCTCGGGGACGAGGGCATCATCTCGGTCTTCGTGGTCGTCGACTCCACCACCGGCAAGATCACCGGAGGGCCGTACATCCAGGCCCGCGGCTCCGGCATCGAGGACTCCGCCTTCGCCGAGGTCATCCCGAAGATCTCGGAGGTGCTGGAGCGCTCCGCCCAGGAAGGCATCGCGGACGTCCATCAGTTGCAGCAGCTCGTCCGTCGCACCCTGGGCAAGTGGGTCTCGGACACCTACCGGCGCCGGCCGATGATCCTCCCCGTCGTCGTGGAGGTCTGACGCGCGCGAACGAGCAGCGGGGCACCTCGATTTGCATCGGGGCGCCCTGCTCCAGTACGTTTACGGCTCCGCCCGGACGGGAACCCGAGCGCTTCACGCGCTCCGAGGGACACTCCCGGAGGGGGGCGGAAAAACCGGCTCAGAATCTCTGATAGAGTCGGAAGCACCGAAGGGAAGCGCCCGGAGGAAAGCCCTGTGGGGTGAGTACGAAGGAAGCGTCCGTTCCTTGAGAACTCAACAGCGTGCCAAAAGTCAACGCCA
>NZ_BAAAHG010000068.1:0-30455 GCF_039525155.1 Streptomyces thermoalcalitolerans
CGACCAGCCGAACGGCACGCTGGAGCTGAACGCGAAGTCCCCGGACCGTACGCGCTCGGCCGCGGGCCCGCCGCAGCCCCAGCCCGGCTACGGCTACCCGCAGCAGCCCGGCCCCTACGCCCAGCCGGGCCCCTACGGCACCCCTGGCGCGCCGGGCCCGTACGGGCAGCCCCAGCAGCCCGGGCCGTACGGGCCGCAGCCCGGCTACGGCTACCCGCAGGCGCAGTACCCGGGCGCCCCCGGCACCCCGCCGCCCGCCGGCGGCTCCCGCAACCCGTTCAAGGGCAAGCCCGCCGCCGTCATCGGCGCCGCGGTGGCCGCCCTGCTCGTGGCCGGCGGCACCATATGGGCCGTCACCGGCAGCGGGGACGACAAGCCGGCCGCCCAGAAGAGCAGCGACTCCAAGCCCTCGGGGTCCGCCCCCTCGGACGCCCCCGTCAACCCCGGCGACGGCAGCGGCGACGGCAAGACGGACCCGGAGGACCTCAACGCGGGCCGCAAGGCCGGCGAGGCCAAGGTGCTCTGGTACAAGGAGGCGCCCGAGGCACCCGGCCGCGGCGCCGACGCACCGGGCATGTGGATCACCGGCAAGGCGGCGGTGAAGGCGGCGTACAAGCAGGTCTTCGCCTACAACGTCAGTGACGGCAGGCCCACCTGGGAGCCGGTCGCCTTCCCGGAGAAGATCTGCGCGGTGACGCCGCAGAAGACCGCCGACGACAAGGTCGTCGTGGCCTACATGGACGGCAGCAGCGACCGCGCCCACTGCAACCGGCTCCAGCAGCTCGACCTGAACACCGGCCAGAAGGGCTGGACCGCCGAGGTCGCCGAGGGCGACCTGTTCGACAGCACGCTCACCCTCGAACTGACCGTCGCCGGCAAGACGCTGATGGTGGGTCGCTCCCAGTCGGGCACGGCGTACGACATCGACAGCGGCAAGAAGCTCTACGACGTGAAGAGGTACGGCCAGGCCTGCTTCCCCGGCCCCTTCGCCGGCGGCACCCGGCTGATCTCGGTCGCGTCCTGCGCCGCCGGACAGCCCGCCGAGCACGAGGAGGTGCGGGAACTCGACCCCGCCACCGGCAAGGTCAAGTGGACCAGGAAGATCCCCAAGGGCTGGTCGGTCCGGAAGGTCTTCTCCGTCGACCCGGTGATCCTGTACTCGACGAGCGAGGACCGCAAGCGCTGGAACGTCTCGACGCTGAACGGCGACGGTTCCGTCCGCTCCCAGGTCGACACCGACGCGAGCTTCAACCCCGAGTGCGGCTGGGTCGTCCTCAGGCGTGACCTGCAGGGCTGCCAGGCCGTCGCGGCCGACGCCGGCACCCTCTACCTGCCCACCGACGTCGGACGCGGCCGCAACGAGATCCTCGCGATCAGCCTCGACACCGGCAAGGAGAAGTGGCGTGTGAAGTCCCCGACGGACACCACGATGACGCCGCTCAAGATGGAGAACGGACGGCTCATCGCCTACGCCGCTCCGTCCTACGACGCCGGTGGCCAGGTCGTGGCCGTGCCGACGACGGGTTCGGACCACACCCCGGTGAAGCTGCTGCAGCACCCGGAGGGCACCGCGACGATCGAGCGCAGCTTCTTCTTCAAGGACATCGACTGGGTCGACGGACGCTTCTACATCTCCACGACCCACCTGAGCGGAGAAGGCGACAGCAAGGAGAAGTTGATGCTCGCCTACGGCAAGTGAGCCGGGCCGGCCGTCCCGTGCGGCCGGCGTCCGCGCGCCGCTCCGGCCGTCCCGCTTCCCCGTTGTCCAGCCGCCGTCCCCGTATTCGCGAGGTGCATCCGTCATGAGCCAGCCGCCCCCGCCGCCCAACCAGCCGCCGCAGCAGGGAGGTTTCGGTCCGCCCCAGGACCAGCCGAACCAGTCCGCGTCCTCCGGGGACGGCCCGGACCTCACCAAGTCCCCCCAGCCGGCGCCGGGTTACGGCTACCCGCAGACGCCTCCGCCCCCGGCCCAGCCCCCGCAGACCCCGCCCCCGCCCGCGGGCCCGCCGCAGCCCCAGCCCGGCTACGGCTACCCGCAGGCCCCCCAGGGGCAGCCCGCCCCGCAGCCCGGCTACGGCTATCCCGGTCCGCAGCCGAACCCGTACGCCCAGCCGTACCCCTCGCAGCCGGGCCCGTACGGGGCTCCGCAGCCCGGCTACGGCTACCCCGGCCAGCCGCCGACCGTGCCGGTGCGGCCCCAGGGCGGACAGCCGGGCGGCGGCAAGGGCAGGACCCAGCTGGCGATCATCGTCTCGGCCGTCGTCGCGATCGCGCTCATCATCGGCGGCGGGGTCTGGTACTCGAAGTCGTCCGGCGGTGACGGCAAGCAGGACACCGCGAGCACCGACGGCGGCAAGGGCGGCACCGGCAAAGCCTCCTCCGGAGGCAAGGAGAAGGTGCCCGCCAACACCGCCTCCCAGGTCCTCTTCCAGGTGCCGATGCCGGAGGTCACCGAGACGACCTCCACCTCCGGCTCCTGGCTCACCGACAAGGTGTACGCCAAGACCGGCAACGCCGAGATCGTCGGCTACGACCCCGTCAAGGGCACCAAGCTGTGGACCTTGAAGCTGCCCGGCCCGGTGTGCCAGACCACCCACCACATCACCTCGGACAAGAAGACGGCGATCCTCTACGAGCCCGCCATGCCGACCGCGACCAAGCGCTTCAACGGCTGCAGCCAGGTCGCGGCGATCGACCTCGACACCGGCAGGAAGCTGTGGACGCAGACGGTCAAGTCCGGTGACCAGGACGTCAGCCTGGACAACGTCACCATCAGCGGCGGCACGGTCGCCGTGGGCAGCACCAGCGGCGGCGCCGCCTTCAGCATCGCCGACGGCAAGGCCCTGTGGCTTCCCAAGGCGGACGACACCTGCTACGACGCCGGCTACGGCGGCGGCGAGAAGCTGGTCGCGCTGCGCAAGTGCGGCCCGTACGACCAGCAGCAGCTGCACATCCAGACCATCGACCCGAAGTCCGGGAAGGTGATCTCCGAGTACAAGATGACGAAGGGCATCGAGTACGCGTCGATCGTCTCCACCAACCCGCTGGTCGTCGCGGCCGATGTCAACCGCAGCGCCGGCGACGGCAGCGGCATCTCGGACTTCTTCTCCATCGACAACCGGACCGGCAAGCTGCGCACCCGCATCTCGGCGCCCGGCGACCGGTACGCGGCCCGCTGCGACAACATCAGCAAGATCGAGCACTGCACGGGCATCGCGGTCGGCAACGACCGGCTGTACGTGCCCACCGAGGAGCACGACGGCGCCAAGGAGTTCACCAAGACCAACGAGATCGTCGCGTTCGATCTCGGCACCGGCAAGCAGACCGGCCAGCGCGCGGACGCGGGCGACGGCTACCAGATCTACCCGCTGCGCATGGACGGCGGGAACGTCATCGCCTACAAGCGTCCGCCCTATGACAAGGGCGGCCAGGTCGTGAGCATCGACGGCAACAGCTTCAAGGTGACCAAGCTGCTGGAGAACCCGGCCAGCCGCAGCGTGCGGAACGCGGAGATGACCATGTCCCCGGAGTACGCGGAGATCCGCTACTCCCAGGGCCGCCTCTACATGTCGGCGATCTACGCCAGCAAGATGAGGTCGGCCTTCGGCAAGCAGTACCTGGTGCTGGCCTTCGGTGCGAGCGAATGACCTCCCGGTCGTGACCTCCCGGTCGTGACCTCTCGGCCGTGACTCCGCAGCCGTGACCCGGCAGCCGTGACTCCCGAGGGGCCTCGAACGGTTCTCGGACGACTTCCGAAGGACCGTCGAAGGCCCCTCGAAGGAGAGGAATCCCAAAAAGTCCGTCGATCAGGGGCACTTCTCGCCGGTAGGGGCAGCGCGACGTCGAACAAGCGTGTAGCTTCCGAGGGCATGAAGGGCGGTGTGCCGGGGGAACCACTGCCCGTCGGGCTATGAGCGTCCGCTGGGGGGATTGGGGGGCTCGATTGGGAGTGCGGCTCATGGTGGTCGACGACCACCGACTGCTCGCCGAGGCGCTGGCCTCGGCGCTGAAGCTGCGCGGACACCGTGTGCTGGCCGCGGCGGCACCGACCGCCGGTGCGGCCGACGTGGTGATCAGCCGTGCGCCGGAGGTGTGCCTGTTCGGTACGGGAACACCGGCCGAGCCGGGCACATTCGACCCGGTGGTGAAGATCAGACGGGAGCGTCCCCAGGTCGCGGTGGTCGTCCTGGGGCCGGTCCCGTCACCGCGCGGCATCGCGGCTGCCTTCGCCGCGGGCGCCTCGGGCTACGTACGCCATGACGAGCGCATCGAGGGCGTCGAGCGGGCGATCATCAAGGCCAGGGCGGGCGAGGCGGCGGTCGCCCCGCAACTGCTCCAGGGCGCCTTCGACGAGCTGCTGAACCCCTCCGCCCAGCCGGACGACGAGGGCCGGCGCCTCCTGGAACTGCTCACCCCGCGCGAGGTGGAGGTCCTGGTCCGTGTCGCCGAGGGCGAGGACACCCGGCTGATCGCGGCCGGCATGGGCATCGCCCCCAGCACGGCCCGCACCCATGTCCAACGCGTCCTGATGAAGCTGGGCGTGGGCTCCCGTCTGGAGGCGGCGGCCCTGGCCGCCCGCACCGGCCTGCTGGACCAGGTGGCCCGCCCGACATAGCCGCGGCCCGCCCGGCACGGCCACGGCACCCTTCTGCCCTCGTGCCGTCCGTCCTCGTGCCACCGGCCGATCGGTGAGCGCCGCCACCGGCCGGCCGGTGGCGGCCGCACATCACCGGCCGCGCCTTTCGTCGCCATGCCTTTCGCTCGTCATGCCTTCGCACGGCGTGTCTTCGCACGGCGTGTCTTCGCCCACCGTGCCGTGGCGCGGCGTGTCCTTCGTTCGTCATGCCTTCGGCCGCCGTGTCTTTTTTCGGCCTGTCCTTCCTTCAACACACCCACGGATGATTGGTTGTGATGTGTTATGTTTGATTGTGTTGGATGGGTGGTGGGGGCTGACAGGAGCGGGCCCGGGGACCAATAGGGAGTCCGACAGTGAAGAAGACCTCGACCCGGCTGGCCGACGGCCGTGAGCTCATCTACTACGACCTGCGGGACGACACCGTGCGCGGCGCGCCCGACCGGCGCCCGCTGGAGCGCGCGGTCACCACGTCCGAGATACGCCGGGACGTCCTGCTCGGCGACGCGGTCGTCATCGCCTCCCACCGCCAGGGCCGCACCTACCACCCGCCCGCCGACGAGTGCCCGCTGTGCCCGTCCCGGGACGGAAGGCCGAGCGAGATCCCCGACTCCTCGTACGACGTGGTGGTCTTCGAGAACCGCTTCCCGGCGCTGTCCGGCACCTCGGGCCGCTGCGAGGTCGTCTGCTTCACCTCCGACCACGACGCCTCCTTCGCCGACCTGAGCGAGGATCAGGTGCGGCTGGTCCTGGACGTCTGGACGGACCGCACGGCGGAGCTGTCGCACCTGCCGTCGGTCAAGCAGGTGTTCTGCTTCGAGAACCGCGGGCCCGAGATCGGCGTGACCCTGGGCCACCCGCACGGCCAGATCTACGCCTACCCCTTCACCACCCCGCGCACCGCCCTGATGCTGCGCTCACTGGCGGCCCACAAGGAGGCCACCGGCGGCGAGAACCTCTTCGACGCCGTGCTGGAGCGGGAACTCGCCGACGAGCGGATCGTCCTCGAGGGCGAGCACTGGGTGGCCTTCGTGCCGTACGCGGCGCACTGGCCCTACGAGGTCCACCTGTATCCCCGGCGCCGCGTCCCCGATCTGCTCGCGCTCGACGAGGCGGCGCGCACGGAGTTCCCGCGGGTGTACCTGGAGCTGCTGAGGCGCTTCGACCGCATCTTCGACGGACAGGGCGGACAGGACGGGCGAGGCGGGCGGGGCGGCTTCGCGGACGACCCTCCCACGCCGTACATCGCGGCCTGGCACCAGGCCCCGTTCGGCTCGCTGGAGGAGTTCGGCGGGGTGACGCGCGACGACTTCGCGCTGCACGCCGAAATCCTCACCATTCGCCGCACTTCGGGCAAGCTGAAGTTCCTTGCCGGCTCCGAGTCCGGCATGAGCGTGTTCATCAACGACGTGCCGCCCGAGCGCGCGGCCGAAAGACTGCGAGAGGTAGCGAGTTCATGAGCGGGAAATACCTGGTGACGGGCGGTGCGGGCTACGTCGGCAGCGTGGTCGCCCAGCATCTGCTGGAGGCCGGTCACGAGGTCGTCGTGCTCGACAACCTCTCCACGGGCTTCCGCGAGGGCGTGCCGGCCGGTGCCTCCTTCATCGAGGGCGACATCCGCGATGCCGCCAAATGGATGGACTCGTCGTTCGACGCGGTGCTGCACTTCGCCGCGTTCTCCCAGGTGGGCGAGTCGGTGGTGAAGCCGGAGAAGTACTGGGAGAACAACGTCGGCGGCACGATGGCCCTGCTCGCCGCCATGCGCGAGGCCGGCGTGCGCACACTGGTCTTCTCCTCCACGGCGGCCACCTACGGCGAACCGGAGCGGATCCCGGTCGTCGAGACCGCCCCGACCCGGCCCACCAACCCCTACGGCGCCTCCAAACTCGCCGTCGACCACATGATCACCAGCGAGGCGGCGGCCCACGGCCTGGGCGCGGTCTCGCTGCGCTACTTCAACGTGGCCGGCGCCTACGGGCCGTACGGCGAACGCCACGACCCCGAGTCCCACCTGATCCCCCTGGTCCTGCGGGTCGCCCAGGGCCGCCGGGACACGATCTCCGTCTTCGGCGACGACTACCCCACCCCGGACGGCACCTGCGTACGCGACTACATCCACGTCGCCGACCTGGCCGAGGCCCACCTCCTCGCCCTGCGGGCGGCCGCCCCGGGCGAGCACCTGATCTGCAACCTCGGCAACGGCAACGGCTTCTCCGTCCGGGAGGTCATCGAGACCGCCCGGCAGGTCACCGGCCACCCCATCCCCGAGGTCGTGGCCCCGCGCCGGGCCGGCGACCCGGCGGTCCTGGTCGCCTCGGCCGCCGCCGCCCGCGAAAAACTCGGCTGGAACCCCACCCGCACGGACCTCGCGGGTATCGTCGCGGACGCCTGGGAGTTCGCCCAGTACATCGCAAGGGAGAGGTAAGTGGGGGCACTTGAGGTCCGGGAAGGCTTCACCGAGCTGTACGGCACCGCACCGGAAGGGATCTGGGCGGCGCCGGGCCGCGTCAACCTCATCGGCGAGCACACCGACTACAACGACGGCTTCGTGATGCCCTTCGCGCTGCCGCACACCACCCTCGCCGCGGTCGCGCGCCGCACCGACGGCGTCCTGCGCCTGCACTCGGCGGACATGCCGGGATCCCCCGTGGAACTGCGGGTCGCCGACCTGACCCCCGAGTCCGACCGGAACTGGACCGCCTACCCCGCGGGCGTGGTCTGGGCCCTGAGCCAGGCGGGCCACGAGATGACGGGCGCGGACATCCACCTGTCCTCGACGATCCCCGCGGGCGCCGGTCTTTCGTCGTCCGCGGCGCTGGAGGTGGTGGTGGCCCTGGCCCTCAACGACCTTTACGGCCTGAACCTGAGGGGCTGGCAGCTGGCCCGCCTGTGCCAGCGCGCCGAGAACATCTACGTCGGCGCCCCCACCGGCATCATGGACCAGACCGCCTCGGCCTGCTGCGAGGCAGGCCACGCCCTGTTCCTGGACACCCGCGACCTGTCCCAGCGTCAGATCCCCTTCGACCTGGAGGCCGAGGGCCTGCGTCTGCTGGTCGTCGACACCCGGGTCAAGCACGCCCACAGCGACGGCGAGTACGGCAAGCGCCGCGCGGGCTGCGAGAAGGGCGCGGCCCTGCTGGGCGTGGACGCCCTGCGCGACATCTCCTCCGCCGACCTGGACGCGGCGCTGGACCGCCTCGGCGACGAGGAGGAGGTCCGCCGCCTGGTCCGCCATGTGGTCACGGAGAACGCCCGCGTCGAACGCGTCGTCTCCCACCTGCAGTCGGGCGACCCGCGCTCCATAGGCCCGGTCCTGACCGAGGGACACATCTCCCTGCGCGACGACTTCCGTGTCTCCTGCCCGGAGCTGGACCTGGTCGTCGACACGGCCCTCGCCGCCGGCGCCCTGGGCGCCCGCATGACCGGCGGCGGCTTCGGCGGCTCGGCGATCGCACTCGTGGAGGAGGCCGACGTCCAGCCGCTCACCAAGGCGATCGAAGAGGCCTTCACCACAGCGGGCCACACACCCCCACGCGTCTTCGAGGCCGTGCCCTCGGCGGGGGCACGACGGGTGGACTGACGCCCCCTGCTCCCGCAGCCCGCATCGGCCCCGTGCACGATCAGCGTGTACGGGGCCAGCACCGTCATGGCCGCACTGGACACCGAGCCCCGAACGGCCAAGTCCCACAGAGGCTTTGACGGGCAACGGTAGTGTTCATGGCCGGCACTGCGTGACCAGTGGTGCACCGTCGGACACGGGGGAGGCCGCACAGGGTGCGGGCAGAGTGGGAGCAGCGGCCGTCAGGAGAGGGACGCTTGCGTGAGCAGGCCTTGTAGCGCAGTGCGGCGGATCTGCACGACCCCCGTGATGCAACCGACGGGCAAACGCAGTGGGCGGCTGAAGCAAGCATCGATCGGCACCACTTCGATCTCCCTCAAAGAAGGCACCGACGGCTTGATGCGTGATGCCGTGGACGACGGCCGGGACGCCGGCAGGGAGCTTCTGAGGGGAACGAAGGAGTGTCCGAATGGCTGAGAACAGGGAACAGAACGTAACCCAGTACACCCTGAAAGGGTTTGTTGCCAGCCTGGCAGTTCTCTGTCTTGTGGGATGTGCCGGCTGGTTCGGATACGTGCAGACCTTCACCAAGGGGCTCGAGCGTCTGCCCGCGAAGGTATGTGAGAACACTGTCGAACGGGACCTGGTGATCCAGGTGCTGCCGCCGGCCCGGTCGGCGGAGGAATGGGCCGGCCTTCGGAACACGAAGTACGACTTCACGTTTCAGTGCCAAGTCGTCACCAGTAGTGAGTCGTCCGTCTGGGGTCGCATATGGGTTCAACCTGTCTCCAAGGCGGACTGGCTTGAAAGGTTTCGGGAAAGCCGTGACGAAAAGATTGTTCGCGTATCTGTCGACGGCGTAGAAGCTCTGGCTCAATTCGACGCCGAGGACGCGTTCTCGGCGGCGTACGTACCCTGCGCATCCCCCGCCATCTCTTCCTACGACGCCTCCAGGAACAAAGACTATGCAGTCATCGCCGAGGTGAGTGCGAGTGTCTACGAGAATCGCAAACCCACTGGCGCAACACTGCGACAGCCTCTGACCGACATCGCCTACCAGCTGACCAAGCACGTCTACAAGCTGGCCAAGTGCAAGCCTTCCCGTGACTTTCCCGAAGAGCTGCCCCGCTACGAGGATGAATGACGAGGACACAGCTTTCTCGGTGTGAAGGCGACGGGGAACAGGACGGCCGGCGCGATCAGCGACGTCACGACGACCATGGCGCCGGCACGGGGCCGAAGCTCTGCGTCACCAGGTGGTACTCGCGGGGCCGGCCGCGTCCCAGGCTCTTGAAAGAAGATTCCCTGCCGGCGATGGCGTTCGGCATGAAACAGGCCTCCTCCGCCAAGGAGCCGCTGATCCTTCGTGCGGGGTACCCGCGGCGCGGTACCCGAAACGATCACAACGCCGGTCCCGCAGTCGGAACCGGGAAGATCCCGCACCGGCCTGAGAGGGGGGACGGAGCAGCCCGCCGGAGCATGGACGGACCGCACCGGACCGCACGAAGAAGGCACGGTCAGGACTCGTCGCGGCCTGTGGTGCGCTCCCTGACTGGCGACGGCCGCGTGGTCCGTCCGGCCGAAAGGCCGTCCTGTGCGTCACCCATCGGCCCGGTCGTCACTCTTTGTGATGACGATCGTCAAGGACGACGGCTACCGTGGACGGGCAGGCCGAGGATGCCGTCCATGGGAGGAATCATGACCGCTGAGCCCGGCTGCCGCTGGCCGGTGCCGCCCCGGGACGGATACACCGTGGACGACCTGTTCACGTTGCCCGGCCTCCCGCCGCACACCGAGCTGATCGACGGGAGCTTGGTCTTTGCGAGTCCGCAGCGGTATTTCCACAGCATCGTGATCGACCTTCTGGTGACCGGTCTGCGCCGCACGGTTCCCGAGACGATGAAGATCGTCCGGGAGATGACGGTCGTCCTGGACCGTCGTAACGGACCGGAGCCCGACATCTGCGTAGTCCGCGCGGAGGCGGTCACCAGCAGGGAGCAGACCCGCTTCGCCGTCGCCGACGTCCTGCTGGCCGTCGAGGTCGTCTCCCCGGACTCCGAGGCCCGGGACCACGACACCAAGCCGCACAAGTACGCCGCCGCGGGCATCCCGCACTTCTGGCTGGTCGAGATGAGCGGCTCCGATCACCACCCCGTGGTCCGCACCTACGAACTCGACCCGCTGACCAAGACGTACGCCCTGACCGGTACCCACCGCGGCCGGCTGAAGCTCGACGTGCCGTACGACATCGACATCGACATCACCGCGGAGGCGCTCGACGCGCTCTGAGGGCCGCCGTCGGCTCGGGCAGCCGGCCTCGGACGCCGGACCCAGAAGGACCCGGAAGTCGAAGGACCCAGACGTCAGAGGCCCAGGTGTCAGACCAGGCGCTTCGTCAGGGTGTACTCCGTGATCCCCGGTGGGTAGTCCGGGATCGCGCACACCACCTCGTAGCCGTGCCGGCGGTAGAAGTCCGGGGCCTGGAAGTCCCAGGTCTCCAGGCGGGCGGCCGTGCAGTCGCGCCGGTCGCGGGCGATGCGCTCGGCCTGCTCGAGAAGGCGGGAGCCCAGGCCCGCGCCGCGGTGCGGGGCGTCGACCCACAGGTAGGTCACATGCAGCCACCTCGCCCAGGTGTGGCCCACCAGGCCGCCGGCCAGGGCGCCCGAGTCGTGCAGGGCCCACAGGTGCAGGGGAGTTTCGTGTGCGGCGGGGGTTGTGCGCAGGGCGGCGATGACCGGGGAGGCCGCCGTGTTTGTGTCGCGGAGGCGGGAACGGAGCAGATTGCGGCGCTCTCTGTCGATTTCTGCCTCGATACGAAACATGCGGCACACCCTAAACGCGCTGGACGGTCAGTTCTGAGAATTGCCTTCCCCTGGCGTTCACCGCCCGTACTCTGAGAGCGGTACCGGTGGGGGCCGGTGCCGGTCAGGGGGGTGAGAAGCGTCGGGGGGCGAGCCGGCCGGCGTTCTCCGGCGCATTCTTTGGCGCGTTTCGACGTTGAGAAGCCCCTGCTCTGCCAGGAGCCTGGGGAAGGGGGTTTTCCGTGGTCCGTGTCCGAGTCCTGGTCGTCGACGACCACCGTATCTTCGCCGAGTCGCTCGCCGCCGCCCTGGCCGCCGAGCCCGACGTCGACGTGTCCGCCGCCGGGTCCGGGCCGGCCGCGCTGCGCTGTCTGGAGAGGGCCGCCGCCGAGGGCCGCCGCTTCGACGTCATGCTCGTCGACGCCGACCTCGGCAGAAGCGCCCCCGGGGCCCGCCCCGCCGTCCCCGTACGGGAGGGCGAGGAGGACGGGCTGGTGGACGGCATCTCCCTGGTCTCCGGGGTGCGCAACGCCCAGCCCTCGGTGCGCTCCGTCGTCCTGGCCGAGAAGGACGACCCGCAGCGCGCCGCGCTCGCCCTGCAGGCCGGGGCCTGCGGCTGGGTCGCCAAGGACTGCTCGCTGTCCCGGCTGCTCACCGTCATCCGCGGTGTCCTGCGCGACGAGACCCATCTGCCGCCGGCCCTGCTCACCGGCGTCCTGCGGGAGCTGACCGCCGCCCGCAGGCACCGCACCGAGAGCGAGCGCCTGGTGGAGTCGCTGACCCCGCGCGAGCGGGAGGTGCTGCGCTGCATGGTCGCCGGGCTCGGACGCAAGGCCGTCGCCGAACGGCTGTACCTGTCCCCGCACACCGTGCGCACCCATATGCAGAACGTCCTGGGCAAGCTCGGCGTCCACTCCACCCTCGCCGCCGTCGCCCTCGCCCGCCGCGCCGGAGTGGGGCCCGTCGAGCTAACCGGAGACGTTGTCGAACGGGGCGGTCAGCTGGCGTAGCAGGTTCGCCAGCTCGGCCTGCTGGGCGGGCGACAGCTCCGCGAGGATCGCCCGCTCCTGCTCCAGCAGTTCCGCCAGGGAGCTGTCCGCGCGGTCCCGGCCCTCCTCCGTCAGACGGACCAGGACACCGCGCCGGTCATGGGGGTCGGGAAGGCGCTCCACCAGGCCCTTCTTCGCCAGCCGGTCGATCCGGTTGGTCATGGTGCCCGAGGTGACCAGGGTCTGGGTCAGCAGCTGTCCGGGGGAGAGCTGGTACGGCGCCCCCGCACGTCTGAGCGCCGTCAGGACATCGAACTCCCAGGGCTCCAGGCTGTGCTCGGAGAAAGCCTGCCGCCGTGCACGATCCAGGTGCCGGGCGAGTCTGCTCACCCGGCTGAGTACTTCAAGCGGCCCCACATCGAGGTCCGGACGCTCCCGGCGCCACGCTGCGACCAGCCGATCGACCTCGTCCTCCATGACGGTCAGTGTAGTGGTTGTGTCGACGTGAAGTCTCTTGATATCCATTCTCTTGACATCGAGATATAGACTGGAGTGAGAGCCGAGGAGGCCGCCATGCCCAGCCATGCTCCCGTCTGGGACCCCGCCCAGTACCTGCGCCACGCCGACCACCGCACACGCCCCTTCACCGACCTGCTCGCCCGTATCCCCGACCTGCCCGGCAGCCCCCGCCCGCCCCGCATCGCCGACCTCGGCTGCGGCCCCGGCAACGTCACCGCCCTGCTCGCCGGCCGCTGGCCCACCGCACACATCACCGGCTACGACAACTCGCCCGAGATGCTCGACAAGGCCGTGACCGACCACCAGGGCCCCACCCCCGGCGGCGGACGCCTCGACTTCGCCCACGCCGATGTGCGCACCTGGACCCCCGACGAGCCGTACGACCTGATCGTCAGCAACGCCACCTTCCAGTGGGTGCCCGGCCACGCCGACCGGTTCGCCGACTGGATCACGGCCCTCCGCCCCGGCGGCACCTTCGCCTTCCAGGTGCCCGGCAACTTCTCCGCCCCCAGCCACCGGCTGATGCGCGAGCTCGCGGGCTCCGCCCGCTGGCGCGACCGCCTCGCGGGCACCCTCCGCCACGAGGACGCGGTGCTCACCCCCGAGGCGTACCTGGAACGGCTGGCCGGCCTCGGCTGCACGGCGGACGTCTGGGAGACGACCTACATCCACCTGCTGACCGGTGAGGACCCGGTCCTGGACTGGCTGATGGGCACCGGGCTGCGGCCCGTCCTCACCGCCCTGGGCGACGACCCGGCAGCACGCGAGGAGTTCCTGGGTGAGTACCGCGCCGCCCTGCGCGAGGCCTACCCGGCCGGCCCGCACGGCACCCCGTTCCCGTTCCGGCGGATCTTCGCCGTGGCAGTCAAGAGGGCATGACCATGATGGCCGCCGTCGACCACGTCCAGCCGGCCGCACCGCCCGGCTCCGAGGAGCGACTGCGCGGGTACTGCGTCGATGCCCTCGGCATGACCGAGATCCCCAAGCCGCCGGTCCTGGCCGCACGCGGCGGCTGCTGGTTCCAGGCCGGGACCGTCCAGCTCCAACCTGGGCATCGAGCAGGACGTCCGCCCCGCGAAAAGGCCCACCCCGGCCTGCGGGTCACCGGCATCGACGCGCACGCCGCCCGGCTGAAGGCCCACGGAGCACCCGTCACCCGGGACGGCGCCCCGCCGGGCCACCGGCGCTTCTTCTCCGAGGACCCGGTGGGCGACCGGCTGGAGTTCCTGGAGCCCTGCCGGGAGAACCCCGAGGACCTGGCCGGGGTTCCCGGCCAGGACGACGGGCAGGAGGCGGCCGAAGGCAGGCAGGGGACGGCCGAAGCCGGGCAGGGCGGCCGGAAGGGGGAGGGCAGAGGACAGCCGGAGGAGAGGCAGAGGACGGCGGCCGGAGACCAGGCGGAGGGGAGGGGCCGGCCGGCAGAAGCCGTAGACCGGGTCTAAGCCTTCCGGTGACCGATCAGCCGCGGCTTCTGCTCCAGGCCGTCCAGTCCGTGCCACGCCAGGTTCACCAGGTGCGCCGCGACCTCCGCCTTCTTCGGGCGGCGCACGTCCAGCCACCACTGACCCGTCAGGGCGACCATGCCGACCAGGGCCTGGGCGTACAGCGGGGCCAGCTTGGGATCGAAGCCGCGGGACTTGAACTCGCGGCCCAGGATGTCCTCCACCTGGGTGGCGATGTCGGAGATCAGGGAGGCGAAGGAGCCCGTCGACTGGGGGATGGGGGAGTCACGGACCAGGATGCGGAAGCCGTCCGTGTACTCCTCGATGTAGTCCAGGAGGGCGAAGGCCGCCTGTTCGCACAGCTCACGCGGATGGCCGGCCGTCAGCGAGCTGGTCACCATGTCCAGCAGCCGCCGCATCTCACGGTCCACCACCACCGCGTACAGGCCCTCCTTGCCGCCGAAGTGCTCGTACACCACCGGCTTGGACACCCCGGCCTTCGCCGCGATCTCCTCCACCGACGTGCCCTCGAAGCCCTTCGACGCGAACAGGGTGCGACCGATCTCCAGTAGCTGTTGACGGCGCTGGGCACCGGTCATACGGGTGCGGCGCGTGCGCCGCGGCTTGTCATTGCTGTGAGTGCTGCTGGAGTCGGTCGCCACGCGGTCAATCATGCCGCCTTGACGGTCTCCTTACGGCGCCGGGAGCGGACCTGATCGGTGTTGCGGCGGGAATCGATACGTGAGCGTGACGGCCAGCGCACGTCATACGCCCAGCCGAGCAGCTCGAACCAGCGGATGATCCGCGCCGAGGAGTCCAGCTGGCCGCGCTCCACCCCGTGCCGGGCCGAGGTCGGGTCGGCGTGATGCAGGTTGTGCCAGGACTCGCCGCAGGACAGCACCGACAGCCACCACACGTTCCCCGAGCGGTCCCGCGACTTGAACGGACGCTTGCCGACCGCATGGCAGATCGAGTTGATCGACCAGGTCACATGGTGCAGCAAAGCCACCCGGACGAGTGACCCCCAGAAGAACGCGGTGAACGTCCCCCACCACGACAGGGTGACCAGACCGCCGATCAGCGGCGGAAGCAGCAGCGACACCGTCGTCCACAGCACGAACTGACGGGAGATCCGCCGCATCGCCGGATCCTTGATCAGATCCGGTGCGTACTTGTCCTGCGGCGTCTGCTCCTTGTCGAACATCCAGCCGACATGAGCCCACCACAGGCCCTTCAGCAGCGCCGGAATCGTCTCGCCGTACCGCCACGGCGAATGCGGATCGCCCTCGGAGTCGGAGAACCGGTGGTGCTTGCGGTGGTCGGCGACCCAGCGCACCAGCGGCCCCTCGACCGCCATCGACCCCGCGATCGCCAGCGCGACCCTCAAGGGCTTCTTCGCCTTGAACGCACCATGGGTGAAGTGCCGGTGGAAGCCGATCGTGATGCCGTGGCAGCCCAGGAAGTAGAAGAACACGAGCAGGCCCAGATCCAGCCAGCTCACCCCCCAGCCCCACGCCATCGGCACCGCCGCCAGCAGCGCGAGGAAGGGAACGACGATGAAGAGCAGCAACGTGATCTGCTCGATCGAACGCTTCTGGTCGCCACCCAGCGTGGCGGACGGCAACGCGGTGCCGTCCGGTGCCGGGGGGCCGTCGATCACATCGGAGCTCGTGGTCATGGGCGTCCCCTGTGGGTCGAGATTCAAGACGGACGCCGGCGGCTCGCGGAACCGTCCAGCTTCTTACGGTTCCGTAACCTACGGCGTCGTAAGTATGGCAGCGTGTCGCCCCGCGGCAAGGGCCCGCACCCCTGCGAGTCCCGCCCGACACCTAGACTTGGCGTTGGTCGGACAGCGCGGTCCGCTGATGACAATCCCTTCCCGGATGCCCGGACCGTGATGCGGTGACCCGCCGCGTGGCACCCGTCCGGGTTCCCTCCCAGAAGCGCTTCAATCCCGCAAGGAGCCGCACCTGTGAGCAGTGCCGACGACCAGACGACGACCAGCAGCGAACTGCGCGCCGACATCCGCCGACTGGGTGACCTCCTCGGGGAGACCCTCGTACGGCAGGAGGGTCCCGAGCTCCTCGAACTGGTCGAGAAGGTCCGCCGTCTCACCCGCGAGGACGGCGAGGCCGCCGCCGAACTGCTGCGCGGCACGGAACTGCAGACCGCGGCCAAGCTGGTCCGCGCCTTCTCCATCTACTTCCATCTCGCCAACATCACCGAACAGGTGCACCGCGGCCGCGAGCTGCGCGCCCGCCGCGCCGCCGAGGGCGGCCTCCTCGCCCGCACCGCCGACCGGCTCAAGGAAGCCGACCCCGAACACCTGCGCGAAACCGTGCGGCACCTCAGCGTCCGCCCGGTCTTCACCGCCCACCCCACCGAGGCCGCCCGCCGCTCCGTCCTCAACAAGCTCCGCCGCATCGCCGACCTGCTGGAAACCCCGGTCGTCGCCTCCGACCGCCGCCGCCTCGACACCCGGCTCGCCGAGAACATCGACCTCATCTGGCAGACCGACGAACTCCGCGTCGTCCGCCCCGAGCCCACCGACGAGGCCCGCAACGCCATCTACTACCTCGACGAGCTCCACGCCGACGCCGTCGGCGACGTCCTGGAGGACCTCACCGCCGAACTCGAACGCGTCGGCGTCAAGCTCCCCGACGACACCCGCCCCCTCACCTTCGGCACCTGGATCGGCGGCGACCGCGACGGCAACCCCAACGTCACCCCCCAGGTCACCTGGGACGTGCTGATCCTCCAGCACGAACACGGCATCAACGACGCACTCGCCCTGATCGACGAGCTGCGCGGCTTCCTGTCCAACTCCATCCGCTACACCGGCGCCACCGAGGAACTGCTGACCTCCCTCCAGAACGACCTGGAGAAGCTGCCCGAGATCAGCCCCCGCTACAAGCGCCTCAACGCCGAGGAGCCCTACCGGCTCAAGGCCACCTGCATCCGCCAGAAGCTCGTCAACACCAAGCAGCGCCTGGCCACCGGCACCCCCCACGAGCCCGGCCACGACTACCTCGGCACCAGCGAGCTGCTGAAGGACCTGCGCATCATCCAGGACTCCCTGCGCGCCCACCGCGGCGGCCTGTTCGCCGACGGCCGGCTCAGCCGCATCATCCGCACCCTCGCCTCCTTCGGCCTCCAGCTCGCCACCATGGACATCCGCGAGCACGCCGACGCCCACCACCACGCCCTCGGGCAGCTGTTCGACCGGCTGGGCGAGGAATCCTGGCGCTACGCCGACATGCCCCGCGAGTACCGCACCAAGCTCCTCGCCAGGGAACTGCGCTCCCGCCGCCCGCTCGCCCCCACCCCCGCCCCCGTCGACGAGGCCGGCGCCAAGACCCTCGGCGTCTTCGAGACCATCAAGCGAGCCCTGGACGTCTTCGGACCCGAGGTCATCGAGTCCTACATCATCTCCATGTGCCAGGGCGCCGACGACGTCTTCGCCGCCACCGTGCTGGCCAGGGAAGCCGGCCTCATCGACCTCCACGCCGGCTGGGCCAAGATCGGCATCGTGCCGCTGCTGGAGACCACCGAGGAACTCAGGGCCGCCGACACCCTCCTGGAGGACATGCTCTCCGACCCCTCCTACCGGCGCCTGGTCGCCCTCAGGGGCGATGTCCAGGAGGTCATGCTCGGCTACTCCGACTCCTCCAAGTTCGGCGGCATCACCACCAGCCAGTGGGAGATCCACCGGGCCCAGCGCCGCCTGCGCGACGTCGCCCACCGCTACGGCGTACGCCTGCGCCTCTTCCACGGCCGCGGCGGCACCGTCGGCCGCGGCGGCGGCCCCACCCACGACGCCATCCTCGCCCAGCCCTGGGGCACCCTCGAGGGCGAGATCAAGGTCACCGAACAGGGCGAGGTCATCTCCGACAAGTACCTCATCCCCTCCCTCGCCCGGGAGAACCTCGAACTGACCGTCGCCGCCACCCTGCAGGCCTCCGCCCTGCACACCGCCCCCCGCCAGTCCGTCGAGGCCCTCGCCCGCTGGGACGCCGCCATGGACGTCGTCTCCGACGCCGCCCACGCCGCCTACCGCACGCTCGTCGAGGACCCCGACCTCCCGGCGTACTTCTTCGCCTCCACCCCCGTCGACCAGCTCGCCGACCTCCACCTCGGCTCCCGGCCCTCCCGCCGCCCCGACTCCGGCGCCGGCCTCGACGGACTGCGCGCCATCCCCTGGGTGTTCGGCTGGACCCAGTCCCGGCAGATCGTCCCCGGCTGGTACGGCGTCGGCTCCGGCCTCAAGGCCCTGCGCGAAGCCGGCCTCGACACCGTGCTCGACGAGATGTACGAGCAGTGGCACTTCTTCCGGAACTTCATCTCCAACGTCGAGATGACCCTCGCCAAGACCGACCTGCGCATCGCCCGGCACTACGTCGACACCCTCGTCCCCGACCACCTCAAGCACATCTTCGACAGCATCCGGGCCGAGCACGAACTCACCGTGCGCGAGGTGCTCCGCGTCACCGGCGAGAAGGAACTCCTCGACCACCAGCCCGTGCTCAAGCAGACCTTCGCCATCCGCGACGCCTACCTCGACCCGATCTCCTACCTCCAGGTCGCCCTGCTCAAGCGGCAGCGCGACGCCGCGGAGGCCGGTGAGGAACCCGACCCGCTGCTCTCCCGGGCCCTGCTCCTCACCGTCAACGGCGTGGCGGCCGGCATGCGCAACACCGGCTGACGGCCGGCCCCGGCGCCGCACGGGACACACGACAGGTGCCCCTGAGCCGAGCAACCGGGCTCAGGGGCACCTGTGTGTCACGAAGGGGCTGGGAAGGGGGCTGAAAGGGGGTTGCGAAGGGGCCGGGAGGGCGCCGCGTCAGTCGCGGACGGCCCCGCGTCGGCGGAACAGCAGGAAACCGCCCACGGCGACCAGCGCGGCCGCCGCACCGGACAGCAGACCCACCGGGACACCGTTGCCGGTATCGGCGAGATCACCGGTGGTGCCCTGCGCGGACGGAGACGCCCCGGGGACCGCGGCCGGAGACGTGGCCGACGGGGACGCACCGGAGGACCCGGACGGCTCGGACGGCTCGGACGGCTCGGCCGAAGGGGTGACCGACGCCGACGGAGTACCGGACGGCGTCGTGCCGCCCCCCTCGGAGTCCCCGGAGCCCCCGGAGTCCCCGGAGTCCCCGGAGTCCTCGCAGTCCGTCCAGAACACCTTGTGCTTCGCGGAACCCTTCTGACCGTCGAAGCTCCAGAACAGCTTGTAGTGGCCGTCCGGCAGCGACAGATCCTCGCTCCGGCCGTGGCCCGACGCATCCAGGACGAGGCTGTCCGACAGCACCGTCTCGCCCTTGCCGCCGGCCGCCGGAGCCCACCGCTCGATGCGCCAGTCCACCCGCTGCCCGCCGTCGAAACCGAAGGCGTCCAGGTAGAAGGTGCAGACATGCGGCTCGTTGCGCCGCAGCTCCTCTCCGGTGGAGGCATCGTGGATCTTGACCGTGCCGTTGTCACCGGGAGGGGTCGCATGGGCGGCCGGGGCGGTGAACAGGGCGAGAGAACAGACAGCGGCGAGGACGCCGATACGGGCAGGGTGGTGCATGAGTCGGCCCACCTGAGCGGAAAGTGACCAAGGGGGAAGATGGGGGGCGATTCAGTCTCGGCCTCGCCCCGACCGGGGTCAATCACGAAGCAGCAACGGCTTCCCCGCCCCCCGCAGGCGGGGAGAGCACCGAAGCCGCCTCACACCGTCAGGGACACCACCGTCAGCAGCGCCATCCCCACCCCCGCCAGCACCCACGCCACCCGGGGCCGCCGCAGCCCGCCCGCCACCACCACCGAGGCCAGCAGCAGCGCACCGCCCAGCGGAGTCCACGCGTGCAGAATCCCGGCCGGACCCGAACGCAGCACCTGATCCGTCCCCGGCTTGACGACGACGCTGTAGGTCTGCCCCACCCGCACCGCCGCCGTACGGGCGATCACCACCCGCTCCCGGGGCGTCGACCCGGCCGACACGGGCGAGTACGGCCCCGTGCACGTGTCGCCGGCACAGTCCGTCACCGTGACCGTGCCGTGCTCACGCCCCTTGGTCAGCATCACGTACGGCGCGGTGTCCCACGACGCCCACACCCCCGCGATCAGAATCAGCGCCGTCACCACACCCATCGCCGCGACCAGCCCGAACCGGAGCACGGCGTGGGAGGCCTGACGAGTACGGGAAACGCTCACGGCAGGCATGGCGGGGATCATTGGCCATACCCCTACCGTTGGTCAACTTCAGCCCCCCCAAGGCCGGTCACCCTCGGGAGAAGCCACAAGGCGGCACATCAGGAGTTGTACGCGTTCTGCGCCCGCTCCAGCCCCTCCGCCAGCAGACACTCCACCGCATCCGCCGCCCGGTCCACGAAGTAGTCCAACTCCTTGCGCTCCGCCGGCGAGAAATCCTTCAGCACATAATCCGCCACCGGCATACGCCCCGGAGGACGCCCGATCCCGAACCGCACCCGGTGATAATCCGGCCCCATCGCCTTCGTCAGCGACTTCAGACCGTTGTGCCCGTTGTCACCACCGCCCCGCTTCAGCCGCAACGCGCCATAACCGATGTCCAGCTCGTCGTGAACCACCACGATCCGGTCGAGCGGCACCTTGTAGAAATCCCGCAGCGCCTTCACCGGCCCGCCCGACAGATTCATGTACGACATCGGCTTCACCAGCACCACCCGGTGGCTGCCCGGCCCCACAGGACCCATCCGGCCCTCCACCACCTGCGCCTGAGCCTTCGTCGCCCGCTTGAACCGACCCCCGATCCGATCGGCCAGCAGATCCACCACCATGAACCCGACATTGTGCCGGTTCATCGCATACCCCGGTCCGGGATTGCCCAGCCCGACGATCAGCCAGGGAGCATTCGCAGGGGTCGTCACGTCCAGATCTCCTCAAATACAGCGCCAGCCGCTGCCCCCGACGGGAACAGCGGCTGACGAAACGACGACGGCCGGACTCAGGCCTCGGCGCCCTCTTCCTCCGTGCTCTCCGCGGCCTCGGTCTGCGCCGCCAGAACCTGCAGGACCGGAGTGTCCTCCTCCACCGCCAGCTTCACACCCTTCGGCAGCGGAATGTCCTTGGCCAGAACCGACGCGCCGGCGGACAGCCCCTGCACCGACACCGACAGCGTGTCCGGGATGTGCGTCGCCTCGGCCTCCACCGGCAGCGCGGGAAGAACGTGCTCCAGCAGGTTCCCGCCCGGAGCCAGGTCGCCCTCGGCCACCACCGGAATCTCGACGACGACCCGCTCACCACGCTTGACCCGCAGCAGGTCCACGTGCACCAGGAAACCCTTCAGCGGGTCACGCTGCACCGCCTTCGGAATCGCCAGCTCGTTGGTCTTGCCGTCGATGTCCAGGGAGATCAGAACGTTCGGCGTACGCAGCGCCAGCAGCAGATCATGACCCGGCAGCGTCAGGTGGACCGGGGTCATGCCGTGCTCGTACAGCACACCGGGAACCTTGTTCTCACGGCGGATACGACGCGCCGCACCCTTGCCGAACTCGGTGCGCGTCTCGGCGGCGATCTTCACCTCGGACATGCTCACCACTCCTCGTAGAAGTAGACGGAAAACGGACGCGGTCGCCCGGCTCCGAACAGCCTGCTACGAAGAGCACGTCGATAACGGACCGCCGCACCACGACAACGAGTACGGCCTCCCTCGCCGAGCAACTGCAGCAGTGTACTCAGAGCGGGAGGCCGACCCCAAAACGGTCCACGGGCCCACGGCACCACGGCCCACGGCACTACGGCACTACGGCACTACGGCACGACCGTCACCGCTCGTCGAACAGGCTCGTCACCGAACCGTCCTGGAACACCTCACGCACCGCACGCGCGATCGTCGGAGCGATCGACAGCACCGTGATCTTGTCCAGCTGCAACTGGCTCGGCGTCGGCAGCGTGTTCGTCAGCACGAACTCGCTCACCCTCGAGTTCTTCAGCCGGTCCGCCGCCGGACCCGACAGCACACCATGCGTCGCCGTGACGATCACATCCGCCGCACCATGCGCGAACAGCGCGTCCGCCGCGGCACAGATCGTGCCACCGGTGTCGATCATGTCGTCCACCAGGACACAGATGCGGCCCTTCACATCACCGACGACCTCATGCACCGTGACCTGGTTCGCCAGATCCGGATCACGCCGCTTGTGCACGATCGCCAGCGGCGCACCCAACCGGTCGCACCAGCGGTCCGCCACCCGCACACGGCCCGCGTCCGGAGACACGACCGTCAGCTTCGAACGGTCCACCTTGCCGCCCACGTAGTCCGCCAGCAGCGGCAGCGCGAACAGGTGATCCACCGGCCCGTCGAAGAAACCCTGGATCTGATCCGTGTGCAGATCCACGGCGAGAATCCGCGTCGCACCCGCCGTCCTCATCAGATCCGCGATCAGACGCGCCGAGATCGGCTCACGCCCACGGTGCTTCTTGTCCTGCCGCGCATAACCGTAGAACGGCACGATCACCGTGATGGAACGAGCCGACGCACGCTTCAGCGCATCGATCATGATCAACTGCTCCATGATCCACTTGTTGATCGGAGCAGTGTGGCTCTGGATCAGAAAGCAGTCGGCACCCCGCGCCGACTCCTGATACCGCACATAGATCTCCCCGTTCGCGAAGTCGAACGCCTTCGTCGGGACGACCTCGACACCCAGCTCATGGGCGATTTCCTCGGCAAGCTCGGGGTGGGCGCGGCCGGAGAAGAACATCATCTTCTTCTCGCCGGTCGTCTTGATCCCGGTCACAGCAGTGTCTCCTCAGAAGGTGTTCGCAGCATGGTGGGGTACACGCGTGTGCGCACTTATCACGGTACGCCGTATTTCGAGCAGCCGTTCCCCGTCAGCCCTCGCCCCCGGACTCCCGAGCAGCCGCCTCGGCAGCCTTCGCCGCCGCACTCCCCGGACGCTTGCGAGCCACCCAACCCTCGATATTCCGCTGCTGACCACGGGCCACCGCCAGCGCACCCGACGGCACATCCTTCGTGATCACCGAGCCGGCCGCCGTATAGACACCGTCCCCCACTGTGACAGGCGCAACAAACATGTTGTCCGCACCCGTCCGGCAATGCGAACCCACCGTCGTGTGATGCTTGTTCTGCCCGTCATAATTCACGAACACCGTCGCCGCACCGATGTTCGTGTACTCACCGATTGTCGCGTCCCCGACATAAGACAGATGGGGAACCTTCGTCCCCTCACCGAGCGACGCATTCTTCGTCTCGACGAACGTCCCCACCTTGGACTTCGGCCCAAGATCCGTCCCCGGCCGCAGATACGCATACGGACCCACGGAAACCCCCGGACCGACCACCGCCCCGACAGCCACCGTGTTCTCCACCCGCGCACCGGCCCCGACCCGCGTATCCGTCAGCCGGCTGTGAGGCCCCACCTCCGAGCCCTCACCCACATGCGTCGACCCGCACAACTGCGTCCCCGGATGCACGACGACATCCCGCTCGAACGTCACCGACACATCCACCCAGGTCGTCGCCGGATCCACGACCGTCACCCCGGACAACATCGCAGCCGTCAGCAACCGGTCATTGAGAATCCGCCGCGCCTCCGCCAACTGCACCCGGTTGTTGATCCCCGCGATCTCCCGGTGATCAGCAGCCACGCACGCACCCACCCGGTGACCCGCCTCACGCAGAATCCCGAGCACATCCGTCAGGTACTCCTCACCCTGACTGTTGTCCGTCCGGACCTTCCCCAGGGCATCGGCCAGCAACCGCCCGTCGAACGCGAACACCCCGGAATTGATCTCCCGGATCGCCCGCTGCTCCTCAGTCGCGTCCTTGTGCTCCACGATCGCGGTCACCGCACCGCTGACCCCGTCCCGCACAATCCGGCCGTACCCCGTCGCATCCGGCACCTCAGCGGTGAGCACGGTGACGGCATTGCCGTCGGAGTGATGCACAGCGGCGAGATTCCGCAGGGTCTCACCCGTCAGAAGCGGCGTGTCCCCACAGACGACGATCACGGTCCCGTCCACGGACCCGCCGAGCTCCTCCAGCCCCATGCGGACCGCGTGCCCGGTCCCGTTCTGCTGTTCCTGCACGGCCGTACGGACCTCGGCGTCGATCTCGGCCAGATGCGCGGTGACCTGCTCCCGCGC
This sequence comes from Streptomyces thermoalcalitolerans, assembly GCF_039525155.1. Taxonomy (NCBI): domain Bacteria; kingdom Bacillati; phylum Actinomycetota; class Actinomycetes; order Kitasatosporales; family Streptomycetaceae; genus Streptomyces; species Streptomyces thermoalcalitolerans. Next base: position 24,075 of record NZ_BAAAHG010000068.1, read on the forward strand.
GTGCCCGACGACGACGACAAGATTCTCCGGCTTCAACTCACGCGCAGCGGCGAGCACATGACCCACCAGGGAACGGCCACAGATCTCATGCAGGACCTTCGGTGTGGCCGATTTCATACGGGTGCCCTCACCCGCTGCGAGAACGATGACGGCTGCCGGGCAGATGGCGCTCACGGAATGCCCTTCGGCTGTGGATGGGTGGGGGTTGGACAACCGCAGGATACCGGGGGCATTCGGGCGACGAGACAGGAACGGGTCCTGCCCCCTGAGGGGTCAGGACCCGAACTGGGCATGTGCTCCCGGGGGAGGACTCGAACCCCCATGATCAGAGCCAAAATCTGACGTCTTGCCCTTAGACGACCCGGGATAGCCCCTATGTCCGATTTGATGGATCGGTAGCAGGTGCTGTCCCTACTATGCCGTACCACCAGCCTTCGATGCGACGGTGGAGGTCGGCGCTTTGGAGGATTGCGACCCGAAGACAGCCGTAGTAGCCCTCGCCGGTGTTCGTCCGGTTGGTCTTGGGGTTGTGCTTTTTGAGGCTCGTTTTCAGCAGGGCGCCGACGTCGATGCCGACCTGGTCCGCCCAGTAGGCCTCGGCCTTGGCGATGTCTGCTGACTCGTGGATGTTGACCGAGAAGCGTCGGCGTTCGGGTTCCACGCCGAGCAGGTCGAGCCATCGGAGGAACAGCTTGATCATGTTCGGGTCGCTGTTCACAAAGATGACGCGTCGGTGTGCGCCGGCCTTGGCTTTTGCTCCCTCGGACCAGTAGAGCCCCACGCCTACCAGGAACAGTTCGCGTGGGGTGAGGGGGCCGATCTCGGCGTATGCGGCATTCCGCAGTTCTTCTCGTGCGATGGCGCGGTCCTTGACCGCGCGCTCCAAGCCGCGCCGCGCTGCTGTCATGTCAGGTCGGCGCCGTTCCGGTGATGGCAGGTCCCGCACCCACAGGGAAATCGAACTCTTGGAGCAGCCCAGCTCCGCCTGGATCTCGTTGTACGTCCACCCCTGCTTGCGCAGCTCCCGTGCTCTCTCTCGCATGTCGTCCTTGGCTCGGGGGCGCTTCGTCCATGCGGGGGGTGGTTCGCCCTCGACGAGGCGCTGAAGCGTCTCCTTGCTGTGTACCTGGAGCTCGTCGCGGATCTGCCGGAGGCTGTAGCCCTTGCGCCGCAGCGCGATAGCCCGTTCCCGCAGTCCCTCGAAGTCGGCGTACTTGCTTCGTGCATGTGCCATGGGCATACCGTCCGGCCGGAATGTTCGGTTCCGGGGTCGAACGGGGGATGGTTCAGCAGTTCGAGGGAATCCGGCCGGTTTCGCTGTCCTGCGATGACGGAGTGTGGTCCGGTCCCGTGCCCGGAACTCGGAGGAGCGGCCGGAACGGCCGCCCGTAGTCTGGGGGTATGACCACGACGGGGGAAGACCGCGCCACGGCCCCGACCGGGCCGTGGTGGTGGACGCGGTGGCGTGGTGCGGTGCTCGACGGGAGCCTTGCGCTGGTGTCCGCCGTGGAGTGCGGGCTCGAGGGGGTGCCGTTCGCGCGGGATGCGGGGATTCCGACGGCCGTGGGGGTCGTGTTCGGGGTGCTCGCGGGTTCCGTGCTGCTCGTCCGGCGGCGGTGGCCCATCGCCGTGGTGCTGATGGTGATCGCCGTCATGCCGGCCCAGATGGGTTACCTGATGGGGCTCGTCGGGCTCTACACCCTGGCCGCGTACGAGGTGCCGCGCCGGGTGGTCGCCGCGTTGGCCGGGATGTCCCTGCTCGGGACGATGATCGTGACGTTCGTGCGGGTGCAGCAGGACGCGGCGCGGGCGGATCTGACCCTCGGGAACTGGTTCGTGCCGTTCGCCGCGGTCACCACGTCGCTCGGGCTGACGGCGCCGCCGGTTCTGCTGGGGCTGTACGTCAGGGCGCGGCGTCGGCTCATGGAGAGTCTGCGGGAGCGGGCGGACAGTCTGGAGCGGGAGCTGCAGCTGCTCGCGGAGCGGGCGGAGGAGCGGGCCGAGTGGGCGCGTCGTGAGGAGCGGACGCGGATCGCGCGGGAGATGCACGACGTGGTCGCGCACCGGGTGAGTCTGATGGTGGTGCATGCGGCGGCGTTGCAGGCGGTGGCCCGGAAGGATCCGGAGAAGGCGGTGAAGAACGCCGCTCTGGTGGGGGACATGGGGCGGCAGGCGCTGGCCGAGCTGCGGGAGATGCTGGGGGTGCTGCGCAGTACGGAGGGGCAGGTGCCCGCGCCGCGCGGGGGGAAGGACGAGGGGGATGTGCCGTTGGCGGCGGTGGGGGCGGCTGCGGCTGCGGCGGCTTCCCGGGCGGCCGGGGGTGGGGCGGAGGGTCCGTGTCTGTCGGAGCTGGACGAGTTGATCGGTCAGTCGGTGGCGGCGGGGACGACGGTGGAGCTGTCGGTGGAGGGGGAGGCGCGTTCGTATGCGCCGGAGGTGGAGCAGACGGCGTATCGCGTGGTGCAGGAGGCGTTGACGAACGTCCACAAGCACGCGGCGGGGGCGAAGACGTATGTGCGGCTGGCGCATCGGGCGTCGGAGATCGCGGTGCAGGTGGAGAACGAGCCGCCGTCGGTGCCGGGGGCGGGGTCGGCGGCGGGGCTGCCGTCGGGGGGGAACGGTCTGGTGGGGATGAGGGAGCGGGTCGTGGCGCTGGGGGGCGTGTTTGTGTCGGGGCCGACGGAGGCGGGGGGGTTTCGGGTGTCGGCGGTGATTCCGGCGCCGTAGGGCCGGGGTGTGGGGCCGGGCCGTAGGGCTGAGGGGTGTGGGGCCAGGGGGGTGTGGGGCCGCCGGGGGCCGTGAGGCCGGGCGGCTGCGGGGTGAGCGGCCGTGGGGCCGGCGGCTGCGGGGTGAGCGGCCGTGGGGCCGGCGGGTGTGGGGCGGGGGTCCGGTGGGTTCAGCCCGTGGTGAGGCGTACCGGTTGCATGCCGGAGATGAGGGCGGTCAGGGCGTGGTCGATGTCGGGGCCGATGTACCAGTCGCCGGTGTGGTCGAGGGCGTAGACGCGGCCTTCGGCGTCGATGGCGAGCAGGGAGCCTGTGTCGGTTTCGGCGCCGAGGGGGCAGACCTCGGTGCCGAGGGCGAGGCCGAGGTCGCCGAGGGTGCGGGCCATGTGGAGGCCGTGCAGGGGGTCGAGGTGGAGGGTGGCGGGGGCGATCTGGCGGCCGGGGCCGGTGGGGGTGATGTGCAGGCCGCCGAATTCGGCCCAGGCTTCGACGGCGGCGGGGAGGACGGTGTGGCGGTGGCCGGCGGGTGAGGTGTGTTCGCTCAGGGTGTCGGCCCAGATTTCGGCTTGTTTTATGTCCCAGCGGCCGGGTTTCCAGCCGGCGGCGCGCAGGGCGGCGTCGACGGGGACGGCGAAGCGGGTGGTCGAGGTGCGGTCGGCGTGCATCTGCCTTCGTTCGTCGTGGGGGTGGTGCGGTGGGTGTGGGGGTGGGGTGGGGTCAGTTGCCGGTTGTGGGTTCGACGATGCGGATGCCGAAGTGGGCGCTGAGTGCGGTGCAGGCGCGGCAGGGGGTGGCGAAGCGGCCGTGGAGGGGGTCGCCGTCCTCGCGGATGTGGCGGGTGGTGAGTTTGGCGTGTTTGAGGGATTTGCGCGCTTCGCCGTTGGTCATGGGTTTGCGGGAGGCGCGTTTGCTGCGGGCGGCGTCGGCGGCGGTGATGTGCCGGGAGATGAGGATGGTTTCGGCGCAGCGGCCGGTGAAGCGGTCGCGCTGGGCGCTGGTGAGGGTGTCGAGGAAGTCCTGGACGAGGGGGTGGAGGGTGGGGGGTTCCTCGCCGCGGGCGGCGGTGCCGGTGAGGGTGGCGCCGCGGACGGAGAGGGCGGCGGCGATGGTGGGGAGTATGCCGTCGCGGCGGTGACGGAGGGTGGGCGCGTGGGGGGTGTCGGTGCTGCTCCAGCGGATGCGTGGGTCGCCGGAGGCGTGTGCCTGCGGTCCCGTCTGTGTCGCGCTCATGATCGTTGTGTCCTCCTGTGCATCCCCCGAGGGACACAGAGTGCCAAATGGCGTTGCCGCTGTGGTAGCTGGGGCGGTGTGACACACCCGGGCGGGGGCGGTGCGTCACGGAGGGGTGACGGTTGGTCACTTGTGGTGGGCGGGGGTGGGGCGGTGGCGGGGTGGTGGCCCGATGACCGGTGTCGGCGTACCGCATAGGCTGTCGACACGCCGCGGTGCGCGCGGTTGACGTAGTGGAGAGAAGTAGGGATACGGGTCTTGGCGGGCCGGTGCTGGATGCCGGTCGCCGTGGGTCGTACAGAGTGCCTCAGGGGGCAACCGCCATGACGACAGGTCGGCTCGGGCTGGGGGTTCCACCCGGCCGCCAGGCTGGGGGACGGACCGCGCCGCCGAATGCGGCCTATGCCGGGCAGGTCGTGCACTTTCCGGATCCGGTCCGGGCCGCTCGCCATCCCAGAGGGGTGTGGGTGGACGAGCGTGGTTTCCCCGACTTCTCGCCGTATGCGCGGGTCGCGGTGGAGATCGCGGAGCCGCCTGCGGGGTTCGGGGTCGATGAGCTGCGGCTGACGGACTATGTGTCGGCGAACGCGGCGATGGCGGCCTCCGGGCACGAGTTGTGGGACACGGTGCCGAATGTGGCGACTCCGCACGGCTGGACGTGGCATCACGTGGCGGGCAGCCGGCGGCTGGAGCTGGTGCCGGCGGAGGTGAAGGCGCTGTTGCGTCATCACGGTGGCATCGCGACTGCGAATGTGGATCAGACCAAGCGGGGGACGCGTCCGTTGCAGGAGACGCGGCCGGCGCACTTCGGGCTGCCGAAGTCGGGTGTGGCGGTGTCGGAGCAGCAGGTGCAGGGGGTCGAGGAGGACCTGGGGTACCGGCTGCCGGGGGCGTACCGGTCGTTTCTGAAGGCGGCGGGTGGCTGTGCGCCGGTGGGGACGGCGCTGGACGCGGAGCTGGGGCTGCTGATCGACCAGCCGTTCTTCACGGTGCGGGAGGAGGCGGCGGTCAATGACCTGGTGTACATCAACAAGTGTCTGCGTGATCACCTGACGAAGGACTATCTGGGCGTCGCTTTCGTGCAGGGCGGGCTGCTCGCGGTGAAGGTGAAGGGCGAGCGGGCCGGTTCGGTGTGGTTCTGCCCGTACGACGATGTGCGGGACGTGGATCCGTCGTGGTCGCAGGCGGAGCGGGTGGAGCGGTTGCTGCTGCCGTGCGGTGAGGACTTCGACGCGTTTCTGTCCCGGTTGGCGGGTTCTCCGCCGGAGTTGGAGACGGTGGCGAATCTGATGGTGGAGGGTGGTTTCGCGCGCGTGGTGCCCGTGTCCTCCGGTCCGTCGGTGGGAGAGTGAGTCGGGCGATGGTGACGTTCGCGCAGGCGCAGGAGCGCGGGGAAGAGTGGATCAACGGGGACGTACCGGCGTACCAGCAGCGTGAGGTGCGGGTACGGGAGTTCGAACTCGGCTTCGTGGTGTGGGCGGAGGACCGTGAGGGCGGTCCTCGGCCGGACGGCGGCGCGCAGCGGCTGGTGATCGCCCGGGACAGCGGGGAGGCCACGTTGTGGCCGGCGTTGCCGGTGGGGGAGATCATCCGCCGGTACGAGGAGGAGTACGGCCGTGCGGAGCAGGCCGCGGAGGCGGCTTTGGCGCCGTCGGCCCGGGTGGATCTGAATCAGACGTCGTTTTTGCTGACGCCGCCTCAGTGGTTGCAGGAGACGGCGGACAAGCTGGGGATTCCGGACCGGCGGGGCGGGTCGGAGGCGGAGGGCGAGGCGCTTCCGCGGACGCAGGCCGGGGTGCCGGCGGGCGCGTCCGGGGCGTCGGGTGCCCCGAGCACGCCGAATACCCCGGGCACTCCGAGTGCTCCGGGAACGCCGAACACGCCCAGTGCGCCGAGCACGTCGAGCACCCCGAGTGCACCGAGCACTCCGAGTACCCCGAGCACCCCGAGCGCTCCGGGTGTTCCTGTCGGGGCGACTCCGTGGACCGGGACGGACATCAGCGTGGATGCGGAGGACGACCGTTCCGTGCCGCTGCCGGACACGGTCTACTCGCCGTCGCTGAGCGAGACCGACGACACCCCGCCGCCCGCCGTCGCGCCGGACGCCAAGACGACGCTGATGGAAGGCGGCAGCCGGCTTCCGCGGACGAGGCTGGCACCGGCGATCGACGCACCCGACGGGACCGGCGGGACCGGTGGGACCGGCGGAGCCGGTACGCCGGCCGGCGCGGGTGCGTCCGGCGCGGGTGCGTCCGGCGCGGGTGCGTCCGGTGCCCCGCAGGACAGCACACCGCCGCCCGCGCCGCCGCGTACGCTGCCCGGTCCGGGGACGCCGCCTCCGTCGCCGTCTTCGGGCAGGCCGCGGGACGCGGCCGCCTCGACGCCGCCGTCCGCGCCGCCTGCGCCAGGCGCCGGTGAGGCCGCC
>NZ_BAAAHG010000069.1:0-25008 GCF_039525155.1 Streptomyces thermoalcalitolerans
CGGCCTGTCCGGCACCGCCCCGGGAGCCTTCCGCGGACCGGCCGAGGGGCCCCGCGGACCGGCCGAGGGGCCCTCGGGGCGGGTGGCCCGCCCCCGCCGCACACCGGCGGACCGGTGCCACGGCACCGGGGATCCCCGCTCGGGCACGGCCGGGGGAAACGGCCGCCGTGCCCCGCCTGCTCGCCGTGACCTCGCGGTTCCCCCTGGGACACGACGTGCGGGAACGCGTACGAACGCCCGTGGGGCGGTCCGGCGCGCCCGGAACGCCACGGGGTGCCCGAACGCCAGGGATGTCGTCAGCGGGCCGCCCGCCCGCCGGGTGACGTCGTGGCCGCCGGCGCTACGCCGGCGCGGTCCCGCCGATCCCTCCCTTCGACTTGGGCAGGGCCAGCCGGATCTCCTCCCGCAGTTCGCTGATCTGCGGGTAGCTGGCGTACGCGGCGGTGAGCCGGTACATCTGACGCAGCCGGTCCCAGGTACGGCGGGAGGAGTTCGACCCCATCGCCATCAGAGCCAACCGTGCGTAACGGTCCGCCTGTTCGGGGTCGTCCGCGATGAAGCAGGCGGAGGCCATGGACAGATGGTCGAAGATCCTCGACCGCTCCCGTCCGTCGTTCCGGAGGGCCAGGGCCTTCTCCGCGTAGTACTGGGCGTGCACGGCCGCGGACGGGTCGTGCTCCGCCAGTGTGCGGTAGGCGAGCGCCTGCATGCCGTACAGGTCCTCGTCCTTGAAGGTCTGCATCCAGTCGAGCGGTTCCCCGTCGCCCTTGTCGGAGACGAAGAGCTCCTCCGCCTGGCCGAGAGTGCGGCGCATGGCCTGTCCCCTGCCCATCGAGGCCTGGGCCCAGGCCTCGATGGTGTGGAACATCGCCTTGGTGCGCGGCTGGAGACGGTCGCCGGAGCTGGACTGGGCGAGTTCCATCAGCTCCAGTGCGTCGTCGGGGCGGCCCAGATGCACCATCTGACGGGCCGCACGGGACAGCGCCTCGCCGGCGCGGGGACGGTCGCCGCCCTCCCGTGCGGCATGGGCGGCGATGATGAAGTACTTCTGGGCGGTGGGCTCCAGGCCGACGTCGTGCGACATCCAGCCGGCCAGGACCGCGAGATTGGCGGCGACGCCCCACAGGCGCCGCTGGATGTGGGGCGGGTGACGGTAGGCGAGCATGCCGCCCACCTCGTTGAGCTGGCCGACCACCGCCTTGCGCTGCAACCCGCCCCCGCGGGCCGCGTCCCAGGCCCGGAACACCTGTACCGAGCGCTCCAGTTCCTCGATCTCCTGCGACCCGATGGGAGCGGCGTCATAGCGGTCGAACCCGGCGGAGTCGGCGTGCAGGGGACGGTCGGTGTCGGGAGCGTCGGTCTTGAGGGTCGGATCGGTGTGCAGCCAGTCGTGCATGGCGCTGCTGAGTGCGGATCCCGCGGCGAGCGCGGCGCCCGCGCCCACCAAGCCGCGTCGGTTGAGCATGAGGTCCATTCCCGTGAATTCGGTGAGGACCGCGGCGGTCTGCTCGGGCGTCCACGGCACTGAGTCGGGATGTTCCGCACTCCCGCCGCCCTGCCGCTTCCCCGCACGCCCGCGCCGCACCAGACCTAGGTCCTCGATGGTCACGACACGGCCGAGACGCTCGGTGAACAGGGCCGCCAGCACCCGTGGCACGGGATCGCGCGGGATCTCTCCCATGTCGATCCAGCGCCGTACCCGGGAGGTATCGGTCGCCAGTTGGGGATGGCCCATGGCCGCCGCCTTCCGGTTGACGAGCCTCGCGAGCTCCCCCTTGGACCAGCCGGCCAGGCCGAACAGGTCCGCGAGACGGGTGTTGGGTTGTCCTGCCACGTCAAGCCCCCAGGTACTCGGCTGAGTTGACAGTAGCCCCGACAGGACTTGCCCGGCGACTATTCGCCAGGGTTCGCCAGGGTTCGCCAGATGGTGTGCCACTGCCCATCGGGTGTCAGGTAGGAACGCGCCACCCCGGCCCGGTCACCGAGGGACATTCCCCAGGGTGCACCCAGGCGTCCGGGCCGCGGGCAGCGCGCGTGAAGCAGCAGGCACACGAAGGGATCTGTATCGCCCATGTACGCAGCATCGTCCTCCGTGTCCGCCCCGCCCAGGTCGCCGCGTCCCCGTCCGGGCGCCGGCGGCCCCTACCTCGACCCCGCGCGTCCGGCGGCCCCCGTGCCCGGTGCGGTCCGTCCGCGACGCGCCGCGGGGCTCGGCACGCAGCCGCTCAGCGGCAGACTCGACCTGTCCGGCCCTCAGGGCGCCCAGCTGCGCACGGTGCTCGCCTCGGTGCACCGGATCTGTCCGGAGTTCGCTCCGGTGCAGGTGCTGCGCCGCAGCGGGCGGTCCGTGCTGCTGGTCGGCACGACCGGACGCAGTACGGCCGTCGCCAAGTGCTTACTCGACCACTCCCCCGCGTGGGTGGAGCGCTACCGGCACGAAATAGCTGCATACCGCTCGTTCGTGCGGCACCGGCCGCCGGTGCGAGCGCCCCGGTTGATCGCGGCGGACCCGGACAGCTGCACCTTAGTCGTCGAGCGTACGCCGGGCCGGGTGGCCGCGCTCCAGCGGCACCCGGCCCAGGCACCGCCGCAGGCGGACATCCGGGCCGCGCTGGGCGCGATCTGCCGGCTGAACGCCTGGCGGCCGCCGGCGGGTACGTTCGGCACCCCGCTGGACTACGCAGCCCGGATCTCCCGCTACCACGAGCTGGGGCTGCTCACCGACCGGGACCTGGGCGACCTGCAGAAACTGCTGCACGGCATCGCGCATGCCGCGGGCCGGCAGGGCATGGGCCAGTTCTGCCACGGTGACGCCCTGCTCGCGAACGTCCTGCTCTCACCGGCCGGTCCAGTGCTGGTGGACTGGGAGCACGCGGGCTGGTACCTGCCGGGCTACGACCTGGCGACGCTGTGGACGGTCCTCGGCGACGCGCCGGCGGCGCGCCGGCAGATCAGCCAGCTCGCCCAGGCGGCCGGCCCGGCCGCGCGGGACGCGTTCCTGGTGAACCTGATGCTCGTGCTCACCCATGAGATCCGCACCTACGAGACGGCCGTGCAGCGCTCGATGCACGACGCCACTCATCCGGGCGCCGCCCAGTCCGGCGAGGAACAGCGCCTGCTTCTGCGCCGTCTGCACGACGACTGCCAGCTGGCCCGCAGAGCGGTACGCGCGGCCGTGGGCACCCGCTGACCGCCGCGGCCCGCGGCGCGTCCTCCTCCCCGGACGCGCCGCGACCGTTTCCCCCGCTCGTCCCCCGCACCCGCTCCTCGTCGGCCTCCTGCCGCTCCACTCCCCTGCCCGCTCCACCCCTGTCGGTCCCCCCTGTCGGTCCTCGCTCCCTTGGCCGGTCCTCCTTGCGAAGCAGCGGCCCCGGACGCCACCGGTGCACGCCACTGACGCCGCACAGACCGTGCGGGGCGTCCGGGTGAAACTCGCCGGGGAGGCCGTCGGCAGGGGAATTCTCCTTCTGACGCGCATGATTGACGGATCGTCGGACAGCCGGTACCACTGACCCACGCCGGTCCCGCACGCCCCGTCACGCCCGAGCGCACAGGAGGCCGCCTTGCGAGGATCCGTCACCGCTTCCGGACCCGTGCCGGGAGGCAGACGCATGCGTGGCGCGGTGGGTGCCGTCGCCTCGGCGATGCTGCTGGTGCCGCTGCTGGGCGCCGCGCCGTCCGTGAGGGCGTCCGTGGACGACACCGGGCGGCTGCAGCGGGCGTTCGCCTCCGCCGCGGCCGAGCACCGGGTGCCGCTCGGTGTGCTGCTGGGCGTGTCGTATCTGCAGTCCCGGTGGGAGGGGCACGGCGGCGCGCCGAGCGTGACCGGCGGCTACGGGCCGATGCACCTCACCGATGCGCGTACCGCGCTCACCAGGGCCTCGCATCACCACGCGGGCACGGAGGACCCGCGCGGGGACGATGCGCGTGCGGCCCTGCGCCCGGTCGCGAAGGTGCCGGAGAACTCCGCGCTGCCCGCCCGGCTGAAGACCCTGACGAAGGCGGCCGAGCTGACCGGGATTCCCGCCGAGCGGCTGCGCAGTGACGATTCTGCGAACATCAGGGGCGGCGCGGCCCTGCTCGCTGCCGCCCAGAAGCAGCTCGGCGAGCCGCTGAGCCCGGACCCGGCCGACTGGTACGGAGCGGTGGCCCGGTTCTCCGGCGCGGACGACAGCGCGACGGCGGCGGCGTACGCCGACGACGTCTACGACGTGATCCGCTCCGGGGCGCAGCGCGTCACCGGCACCGGGCAGCGGGTCGTCCTGGCCGCGCAGCCCCGCCTGGTCCCCGACACCGCCCAGCTGGCCCGGACGGGTCTGCGCCGTGCCTCCGCGGCCGGCACGGAGTGCCCGGCCTCGGTGTCCTGCGAGTGGATTCCGGCACCGTATGAGGAGTTCGGCGACGGCGACTACGGCAACCACGACCTGGGCGACCGGCCGGAATCACAGTCCATCCGGTACATCGTCGTCCACGACACGGAGGGCCGCTGGGACGGGGTCATCGATCTCGTCCAGGACCCCACCTATGTGTCCTGGCACTACACGCTGCGCTCCACCGACGGGCACATCGCCCAGCATGTGAAGACCAAGGACGTGGCCTGGCACGCGGGGAACTGGTACGTCAACGCCACGTCGATCGGTCTGGAGCATGAAGGTTTCCTCACCTCGCCGGACGCCTGGTACACGGAGGCGATGTACCGCGCCTCGGCACGGCTGGTGAAGCATCTCGCCGCGAAGTACCACATCCCGCTGGACCGGCAGCACATCCTCGGTCACGACACCGTGCCGGGGCCGACGGCCGGGTCCATCCCGGGCATGCACACCGACCCGGGGCCCTACTGGGACTGGCGGCACTACTTCGAACTGCTGGGCCGCCCCCTCGAGCCGACCGCGGGCAGGAACGGCGGCATGGTGACGATCCGCCCCGACTACGCCGCGAACCGGCCCGAGTACACGGGCTGCACCGACCGCGGCCGGCCCTGCGCCCCGCACGGCTCCAGCGCGGTGCGGCTGTACTCACGGCCCGACACCTCCTCGCCGCTGATCAAGGACATCGGGCTGAGACCGGACGGCGGCGCCTCCACGACCGACGTGAACGACATCGCCTCCCGGGTGGAGACCGGCCAGCAGTACGCGGTCGCCGAACGGCAGGGCGACTGGACGGCGATCTGGTACCTGGGGCAGAAGGCCTGGTTCCAGAACCCGGTGCGACGGCCGACGGCGGTGGACGCGGCCGGGCTGGTGGTGACGCCGAAGCCCGGGGTGGACAGTGTGCCCGTCTACGGCAGGGCGTATCCGGAGAAGGAGGCCTATCCGGCGGGCGTGCCCGTGCAGCCGGTGTCGCCGCTGCCGTACCGGCTGCCCGCGGGCCAGAAGTACGTGGTGGGGGACCTGGTGCGGGGTGAGTACTACTACTCGGTGACCTTCACCACGGACTCGCACCGGGTGGTGACCGGCAAGGATCTGTACTACGAGATCCAGTTCGGCCACCGGGTGGCGTTCGTGCGGGCCGCCGACGTACGGCTGGAGCCGTCGGCCCTTTGACATCCTCCCCGGCCTAAAGGCCGGGGATTCCCGCCTGCTCCCACCGCGCGGGTGAAGGCTTCGGGTGGGTTCCTGCTTCACCGCGCTGTGCGGGCACAAGTGCCCGTCTTACCTGCGCTCCACAGGCTGACACCGCCAGTCCGGCGGCCCTGGCGACGTTGACCGCCGCGTTGGTGTCCCGGTCCAGGACGGCCCCACAGGCCCCGCAGGTCCAGGTGCGGACGTGGAGGGGCTTGGGGCCGTCCTTGGCGCCGCACTGTGAGCACACCTGCGAGGTCGGCTCGAACCGGCCGATCTTCACGAAGGTCCGCCCGCAGCGGGCGGCCTTGTACTCCAGCATGCTCACGAACGCCGACCATCCGGCGTCGTGCACGGACTTGGCCAGGCGCGTGCGGGCGAGTCCCTTCACCGCCAGGTCCTCCACGGCGATCGCTTGGTTCTCGCGGATCAGCTTGGTGGAGAGCTGGTGATGGAACTCGCGGCGCGCGTCGGCCACCCGCGCGTGAGCGCGGGCGACCCTCAGCCGGGCCTTGTCCCGGTTCCTGGAGCCCTTCTGCTTGCGGGACACATCCCGCTGGGCTTTCTTCAGGCGCTTCTCGGCGCGGCGCAAAAAGCGCGGGCTGTCGATCCTCGTGCCGTCGGACAGGACGGCGAAGTGCCTCAGGCCGAGATCGATCCCGACCGCACCGCCGGTCTCGGGCAGCACCTCGGACGGGCCGGTCTCGACGACGAAGCTCGCGAAGTACCGGCCCGCGCTGTCCTTGACCACCGTCACCGTGGATGGTGCGGAGGGGAGCTGACGGGACCACTTCACCTTCACATCGCCGATCTTCGGCAGGCGCAGCCTCCCGCCCGCCGTGATCCGCCAGGACGCGTTGGCGGTGAACCGGATCGACTGCCGGGTGTCCCGCTTCGACTTGTACCGGGGAGGCCCCGTCTTCGGGCGCTTGCCCTTCAGACCGTCGAAGAAGTTCCGGTACGCGGCATCCAGGTCCCGCAGAGACTGCTGCAGCACGACGGCCGACACCTCGCCGAGCCACGCCCGCTTGGGGGTCTTCTTCGCGGCCGTCAGGCGCCTGGACAGCTCGGCGGAGGTGACGAACGGCAGCCCCGCCGCGCGGGCGGTCTCGCGGACGCGCAACGCGTCGTTGAAGACCACCCGCGCACACCCGAACGCCTTCGCCAACGCCACGCGCTGCCCCGGCGTCGGGTACAGGCGGAAGCTGTACCGAAGCTGCACACAGATCACGATACGCAGTTGGTTTATGGGTACCGATGAGAACATTCGCACAGGCCGCCACTGCGTCTTCCGCCCGCACGCCCATTTGGTTTTCACAACGAAGTACCGGCACGCCGTCTTCGCCGACCGGCACCTGAGGCGGTGCGCGGAAATCATGCGAGCCGCGTGCGAGGACTTCGAGGCCGAGCCGACCGAGTTCAACGGCGGGGCCGACCACGTCCACCTGCTGGTGAACTTCCCGCCGAAGATCGCCGTGTCCAGGCTGGTGAACTCCCTCAAAGGCGTGCCCTCCCGCAAGCTCCGCCGAGAGTTCCCCGACCTCACCCGCCACCACTGGCGGGCACAGCGCCTGTGGTCCGGCTCGTACTTCGCCGGGTCGGTCGGCGGCGCGCCGCTCAGTGTCGTCAGGCAGTACATCGAGCAGCAAACCCGGCCGCTGTGAGCACTCCCGCCGCGCGGCAGACACCGCAACGCCCCGCCCGGCCTCACCCACCGGGTCAAAGCCCGCAGCACCGCCGACGATCCCGGCAGCGGCTGCCGGAAGCGGCGGAAGGGCCGACTGTGCCGGGTCGACCCGATGGGCTGGTCCGGCGGGCAGGTCCGGCGGGCAGGTCCTTCCGCCGCTCCCGGTCAGCCCTGCTGGAACAGCTCGGCGGGCAGCGGCTTGAGCAGGGCGTACAGGTCGTCGGTGATCGGGCGGTCCCAGGCGGCGATGGTCACCAGGACGCCGTCGCTGCGGTCGAACTGCACGCAGGAGATCCGGCTCTCCGAGAGCTTCAGCCGGCGCACGATCAGCAGGTTGTCGCCCTGCATCACCGGCACGTCCTCGACGCCGTCGACGGTGACCTTCTCGTCGTTGCCCAGGGCCTGCAGCAGCTGGGCGACCTCGAAGGGCACCTCGCCCTCGGCGACCTCGCGGGCCGGCGAGCCCTCGGGCAGATTGCCGATGATCATCGCGGTGCCGCGGCCGCCGAACAGGTCGTACCGCAGGAAGACGCCCTGGCAGGTGCCGTCGGGCGCGGGCAGCAGCCCGGCACCGAGGTCGCCGGGCCAGTCTCCCGGGTCCACGGCCAGTACGTCGAAGTCGGGCCCGGCGGGTTTGGCACTGCGGCGGCGGAGGAACGACATGCCGCCCATGGTACGTGCCCCGGCCCGCTGTGCGGCGTGCGGGCCGCCCGGGAACGGTGGTGGCCGTCCCCGGGGCCGGGAGAAGCGGTCCCGCGCGGCGGGAGGCGGAGCGGTACGGCTGCCGTCGGTCCGTCGCCGCCGTCACTCCCGCGGGGACGGCGGCACCACCGCGACGGGGCTCGCCGCGTGCAGGAGGACGGCCTGGGTGACCGAGCCCATCATGCGGGCCGGTGCCGGCGGACGGCGGCGGTGGCGGCCGACCACGACCAGTTCCGCGTCACGGGAGGCGGCGACCAGGTGCCCGGCCGCGTCTCCGGGGGCGACCCAGGACTCCGTCCGGACGTCGGGGCGGCGGGCGCGGTGCGGGGCGAGGAGGTCGTCGATCAGGGTCCGGGTGTCGCTCTCCACGGCCTCCTGGTCGATCATGGGCGGGGCGAGTTCGCCGGGGGCCATCCAGGTGGGGCCCGGCCACGGGTAGGCGGTGACCACCTGGAGCCGGGCCCCGCGCAGAGCGGCCTCGGTGAAGGCGAAGGCGAGCGTGGCCTCGTCGGGGCCGGCGGCGTTCACGCCGACGACCACACGGGGCCCGGGTCCGCCCGGCGCCTCGCCGTGGACCTCGCGGCCGGGCCGGGGCACCACGACGACCGGGCAGTCGGCGTCGCGGGCGGCGGCCAGACCGCTGGAGCCGAGCAGCAGGCCGGCGAAGCCTCCGCGTCCGCGTGAGCCGAGCACCAACAGCTGGGCGGTGGAGCCGAGTTCGGGCAGCAGTACGCCGGGCTGTCCGTCCAGCCCCGTGTACTCCACCTCGATGCCGTGGGTGCGGTCCTCGAGGTGGGCGCGCACCCGGTCGAGCACCGGGTCGTCGTCGCCCCGGGCCGGGTACTGCCGCACATGGACCGCCCGCAGTCGCGCACCGCGCCTTCGGGCGGCGTCGAGGGCCCAGTCCAGGGCACGCAGGCTGTCGTGGGACCCGTCGACCGCGGCGACGACCGGCAGGCTGCTCATGGGTTCCTCTCCTCGGACGGCGGTTCCCCGGACGACGGTCCCGGGACCGGAGCGGCTCGGACCACGGGCGCGGGCTCAGGCCGGGGCGGACGGGACGGGCTGTGCCGGCAGGTGGAGGGTCATGTGCCGGCGAACCGGTCGCGCAGTTCGCGCTTGAGGATCTTTCCGCTGGCGTTGCGGGGCAGTTCGTCCACGAGGAAGACCTTCTTGGGCACCTTGAAGGAGGGCAGCTTTTCGCGGGCGTGGGCGATCAGCTCGGACTCGGTGACCTCGCCGCGGGGGACGACGAAGGCGGTGACGGCCTCGATCCAGTGGTCGTCGGGGAGCCCGACCACGGCCGCCTCGGCGACCCGGGGGTGCGTGTACAGGGCGTCCTCGACCTGGCGGGAGGCGATCAGGACGCCACCGGAGTTGATGACGTCCTTCACCCGGTCGACGATCGTGTAGTAGCCGTGCGGGTCGCGGACGGCGAGGTCGCCGGAGCGGAACCAGCCGTCGCGGAAGGCCTCGGCGGTCTCCTCGGGCCTGTCCCAGTAGCCCTCGCACAGCTGCGGGGAGCGGTAGACGATTTCACCGGGTGTGCCGTCGGGCACGTCCTTGCCCTCCTCGTCGACGACCCGGGCGTCCACGAAGAGCACCGGCCGGCCGCAGGAGTCCATCCGGCCCTTGTGCTCGTCGGGGCCCAGCACCATGGCCAGCGGGCCGATCTCGCTCTGGCCGAAGCAGTTGTAGAGGGCGAGCTTCGGCAGGCGTTCACGGAGGCGTTCCAGGACCGGCACCGGCATGACCGACGCGCCGTAGTACGCCTTGCGCAGCCCGTCGAGGTTGCGGGTGGCGAAGTCGGGGCGGCCCGTGAGGCCGATCCACACCGTGGGCGGGGCGAACAGGCTGTCCACGCGCCCCGCCTCGATCAGGTCGAGGAGCCGGTCGCCGTCGGGCGCGTCCAGGACGATGTTCGTGGCGCCCACGGCCAGGTACGGCAGCAGGAACACGTGCATCTGTGCCGAGTGGTAGAGCGGCAGCGAGTGGACGGGGCGGTCCCCCGCGCTGAGGTCGAGGGCCGTGATCGCGCTCAGGTAGGCATGGACCAGCGCCCGGTGGGTCATCATCGCGCCCTTGGGCAGGGCGGTGGTGCCGGAGGTGTAGAGCAGCTGCACCAGGTCCTCGGTGCGCGGTTCGGGGCCGTCGTACGGCGCCGCGGAGGGCAGGCGGGCCAGCAGCGAGTCGTCGGTCCCGCGCAGCGCCAGCGTCCGTGTGCCGTCCGGCAGCCGCCCGGCCAGGTCCGGGTCGGTGAGGACCAGGGTGCTGCCCGACTGGCCGACGATGTACGCGAGGTCGTCGCCGGTCAGGTTCTGGTTGACCGGCACATGCACCAGGCCCGCGCGGGCACAGGCGAGGAAGGCGATCAGGTAGGCGTCGGAGTTGTGGCCGTAGGCGCCGACCCGGTCGCCGGGCGCGAGGCCCTGGTCGAGCAGGACGCTCGCCGCGCGGGAGACGGCGTCGTCGAGTTCCGCGTACGTCCACGACCGGTCGCCGTACTCGACGGCGACCCGCGCCGGGAGGCGCCGGGCGCTGCGCCGCAGGACTCCGTCGACCGTGCTCCCGTGTCCAGGCGTCATGACACATGATCATCGACCTGCCGGCGGGAGCAGGTCAAGCATCCCCGCGTCTCCGGGGGCCGGATGCGACCCCTGAAGTGATCAGATCCGATCAATTTCAGCCAATTCCAATATTCTCGCATTCGCGAATGGATTGACAGCAGAAAAATTCCTGCTTCTTTTCTCCTCTCTCCCCTCATCCCTTCCTCTCCGTCTCCCCTCACCCCTCCACCTCCGGGACAGTCGTAGCAACAAAAATCCCACGAATAAGGTTTTCAACCGCTCAACTGGCGATAATGTGATCTGTAACCGGATCGGGGGTCCGGGATCTGCGATCGGTCATGGCGCCTCTTCGCTGGGCTTTCCCATGCCTGATTCCGAATTCATGTGCGACAGCGGTCGCCCGCCGCCCTGCCAAGGGAACGGGTGACCGTATCGGGGGGTGGGGAACAGTGCCGTCGGACAATAAAGAGGACTTCCGGGCGGCCGGCCTTCGGGCCGCGCTCCGCGTCGCGGATCTGCTGGCCGGTGGGCCCCTGACACGCGGCGTGGAGGAGAACGGCGGCCGCCCGGCGCCGCCCGCCCCGCACCGGGCGGCGGAACTGCTGCCCCGGACGAACGCGGCGCCCGCACCCGGGGCCTGGCACGCGGCCTGGCGGGACGTCCTCGCCCAGGAACACGCCGGGCGGTCACGGGCGGGCCTGGGCTGGGTGCTCACCCGTCTCGCCTCCGGCGTCTTCCCGGCCCTGGACGTCCTGGAGATCGGCTGCGAACGCCTGCGCCTGAGCCGACTGGTCTACGCGCCGGGTGCGACCGGTCCGGAGACGGTACGGATCGCCGAGTCGTCGTGGACGGAACTGCCCCCTGCCTCCAGGGAACTTCCGCGGAAGCGGCCGCAGCGGCTCTTCCTGCTCGCGGGCGGCGGGGACGAGACCACCGCCGGGGTCGGTGCCGCGCTCCGCGCATCCCTGGGCGCCTTCGTCCGGGCGGCGTACCGCGACGGGACGGAACCGCTCGTGCTCGCCGTCAGAGCCGCCGGCTGGCAGCCGCTGGAGCGGGCGGCCGAGGAGGTGCGGACGGAGTCGGGCGCCCTGCTGTGCCTGCGGCTGCCCGCGCACTGGCCGATGACACCGGATGATCTGGTGGCCGAACTGCCGCTGCGCACCACGGTGTGGCTCGCCGCCGCCCACGTCGACGGCGGTTCGGGGACGGTGGACCTGGTGCGCCGGCCGCTGTTCCCCGCCGGCAGCCGGGTGGACGACCGCGTCGCCACCGGTCCCGTCGTCCGTGTGCCGGTCGCCGCGCCCCCGCCCGGCGCGACCACCGGGGAGAGCGCCGCCGCCGTCGTCACCGGACTCGACGAGCAGGCCTCCCGATGGCGCTCGCTGCGCATCGACCGGCTCGAACTGCCTCCTGGCTCCCGGACCACCCTGTGCTACTCGCTGCACCAAGGACATCGGGTGGAGCTGCGCTACGACGGCCGCCACGAACCCGAGTCCACGTCCTGGGCCGCCTTGGCGTCCGGGACTCCCCGGCGGCTCTCCCGGCCCTGCCCGGTCGACCTGGTGGTCGCCGTGGAGATCGCCGGCCCGCAGGCCGACGGGGGCGGCGCGGTCGAGGAACGCCTGCAGGAGGCCACGGCCGTCGTCACCGCCGTGCACGACGCGGTCGGCGGTGACGACACGCTCCGGGTGGGACTGATCGGCTACCGGGACCACGACCCCCTCCACCGGCCGCGCGACCACGCCCCCGTCGTGCACCGGGTGGGCCCGTGCCCGGCCCCGGATGCCGCACGGGCCCTGAGGGCCTGGCGCCCCCACCCGCTGCGGCACGACTTCGCCACCGGGCTGGAGCACGTGCCCCGGGAACTGTCCGAATGGCGCCATCTGTGGCGGGCCGGCAGCCACCGGGTGCTCCTGGTGGTCGGTTCCCGTCCGCCGTATCCGCACGCCCGCCCTCCCCGGGTGGTGCGGCGCGGCGCGCCCGTGCGCATCTGCCCCGACCGGCTGGACTGGCGGGCCGAGCTGGACGCGGCACGCCACTACGAGGGCATCGCGTGCGTGGCGGTCGTGGACGAACCGGCCTGGATGGACGACCCGCAGGGCGAACCCCATCTGGCGCGCTGGGCCGAGCAGGCCTGGCAGGCGTTCGGCACCGAGGGCCGGTTCGGCGCGGGCCACGACCCCTGGCTGATCGCCTCCGCCGTCGCCACGCCGGCGCTGTGCCTGTCCCAGGACGGCGCACCGATCCGGCTGGTCGTCGCCGGCGGAACCGCCGGGGACTGGCAGCACGCCGTGGCCGGCTGACGCGGTCCCCGGCACCCCCGGTGCGCGCGGCACGCGGACCGGACCACCACCGCGCGGCGGACGCCCTCCGCCGCCCGTCAAGCGGGAGCACAACCATGGTCGACGACGACGCCCGGCCCGAGCGCGACAAGAACGACGGGACGGACCAGAAGCACCAGAAGAAGGAGAAGCGGGAGGTGGAGGGGCCCTTCGCGGTCTGGGACCGGTCCACCCTCGTCAAAGGCCGGGCCGCCCTGCCCCCGCCGGTCACCTCCCCCGCCGGACCACCGGCGGACGCCAACGGCTCCGCACCCGCGGCCTCCCGTCCGGCGCCACCGGACGAGAAGAAGGAAAAGAACGAGAAGAACAAGAAGAACGAGAAGGACGAGAAGGACGACGAGAAGAACGAGAGGGTACGGCAGTCCGTCCTGCCCCGGCCCCGGTTCGCACCCGACGCGGAGGAACCGCCCGGCGTCGTCCTCGAGAAGGCCGGCAAACAGGGGCCGTCCTCGCACACCGGGAAGTCCGCGAAGGCCCGCCGGAAGGCGGTCACGGAACGGCGGGACAGTCCGGAGGCGGACCGCCGGGAACCGGAAGGGCAGCCTGCCGCACCCGAGTCGACGGTCACGCTCTGGGGCGGTATGGAGAGCGGCAAGTCCACCCTGCTGGCCGCGCTGTCCCGGGCCGTTCAGGACCCGGTCTACGGAAAGTGGAACATCTGGCCGGAGGACCATGTCTCACGGAAGTTCCTCAGTGACCTGGGCCGCATCCTCTACCGCGAGCGGAGGTTCCCTCCCGCCACGCTGACCGAGCAGCGGCCCATCCGCTTCACCCTGGCCGGGGACCTCGCCGGAACCCGGTTCTCCCGTGCCGGGCGCAGATGGTGGAAGCGCGGCAGACCGGCCGAGCCGGAACCGGTCGAGTTCAAGGTCACCGTTCGCGACATGCCCGGGGAGGCGTTCGACCCGTACTCGCACACCGGGTCCCAGTACGAGGCCAGGCTCATCAAGGACCTGGCCGCCTCACGGGCCATGGTCTACGTCGTCGACCCCGTGCGCGAGTGGCGGGTCAACAGCGACGACGGGGCGGCGGACACCGACGCCCGGCAGAACGCGGACTTCTTCACCGACGTCCTCGCCGGAGTGCTCACGGAGACCAACATCCGGGGCGACCGCCAGGGCAACCTCCTGCCGCACCGGATCGCCGTCTGCCTGGCCAAGTTCGACGACGACCGGGTCTTCCGCTTCGCCTGCGAGCAGGGCAACGTCCGGCTCAACCCGCGCACCGGCCAGCCCGAGGTCATGGACGCCAAGCGGCTGTTCGACGGGTTGTGCGAAACCTTCCCGCACGGCAGTCTGCGCGAGATCCAGCAGCAGATCGAGTCGTTCTTCGCGCCCGAACGCGTCGGGTACTTCGTCTGCTCCGCCGTCGGTTTCTGGGTCGACCCCGAGCGGGGCTTCGACTTCGAGAACCCGTCCCTGGTGAACCAGGTCGAGGACACCGTCCGGTTCGTCGCCGCGCCCCGGCCCATCAACGTCCTCGAACCGTTCCTCTTCCTGCGGGGCTTCGGCCCGATGCAGTCCTGATCCGGCCTCGACACCCGCTCGAAGAGAGGAAACGCCATGGAACAGAGGCTGATCGCCGACTGGGCCGTGTGGGGCAAGGAGCCCCGCACCAACAGTGGCTACCGGATTCTCGCCGCCCATCCGCCCGGCCGGAGCGCCGACTTCAACAGTGCCGTCCTCCACTGGTCACCGGGCACACCGGCGTACGGCGACCAGTTGCCGTGGATCACCATTGGATGCACGACCGCACCGGACGGGCTCCGCACGATCGGCGTCTTCCTCCTGGACGCCACGGACTCCGTCGACCGCGCGAACCGCCGGATCCACCAGGTCACCCACTTCGCCGTCCCCTACGAGGAGGTCCACGCGGCGGGACTGGGCTGGTGGGCTCTGGCCCGGGCCGCGCTCCAGGCCGTCCCGCGGCCGGCCGACCCCGGTGCCGGACCGGCCGTCCTGCCCTTCGAAGCCGGCGACCGGTTGCTCACCCGGATCAGTCGTCTCGTCACCCCCCGGGTGTCCGAGAGCATCGTGTGGATGGCGGCCGCCGCGGCCTATCTGCTGGACGGCCCCCTGGTGGTGACCGGCGCCCGGGGCTGGAAACCGCTGGAGCTGCTGCTCGTCCTCGACACCATAGCCGCCCTGCTGCCCTTCGGTATGCGCAGCACCCTCTCCGCCGCCACCTGTACGTCCTCCGGTTCCGAGGTGCCCATGCGGCTGTACTGGGGCACCGCCACGGGCTCTCCCGGGCAGACCGGCCTGTCCTGGGGCAGCGGGGAACCGGACCTCGGCGCGCTGTCCCCGCCGGCACGCTCCTACCACGACCTGCTCATCCGGAGCTGGGCCGAGCACGGAAGCGAGAGGGTCCTGCGGCATCTGGCCGACGCCGGGGAACCGCTGGACATCGCCGCTCCCGACGCGCATGTCCGTGCCCGGGAGGTGCTGGCCGCGCTGAACCCGGCGCTCGCCGTCGCCCAGGAGGTCCTCGAGGGCCACGAGGTGCCCGGTGAGCGGGTCGATCTGGCCCTCAGCCGGCCGGAGATCGACCCGGAGTCCCTCGCCGTGCTCGCCGACCGAAAACTCGCGGGGCCCTCCACCGACCTGGCCGCCCTGGCACCCCATGTGTCCGAACCCGGTGTCCTGCAGCGCTACCGCGCCAAGCTGATCGAGGACCTGCTCGACGGCCGGACGGACATCGCCCGGAGCAACTTCGAGAGCATGCGCGCCGCCCTCCCGGACACCAGGGAGGCTCTCCACGGACTGGACGGGGCGCTCGCCTACGTCATCGAGCAGCTCCGGCAAGCCCGTTCGGGGACGGCGTCCGACCCGGTGGCCGAGCAACTCCTGCCCGCCGTGGTCCCGTTCACCGTGGGCACCATGAGTCTCACGCAGTCCCTGCTGCGTACCGTCCCCGGCCTCGCCGGCCGGCTCGTCCGGGCCCTGTGCGACGGGCCGGATCCGGCCCGTGGTCTCCTCGCCTGGCTCACGTGGCTCTGCGACGGACCGGGGGCCGACGTCGCCGGTCATCCCGAACTTCCCCTGCTGCTCGAGCTGCTGCGCTCCGGTACCTGTCCGCCGGAGGCCCACCGCAAGTGGGCGGCCGGCCACCCCGCGGCGGCGGCACGGCTGCTGGAGGCCGCGGCCGTCTGCGGACACGCCGACGCCGTGCTGCATCCCGACTTCTTCCAGGGGCTTGTCGGCTGCGTCGCCTCCACAGCCCCGCCCGCGGACGGTACGGCGCTCCGGGCGGCGCTCGACCGCGCGCTCGGGCGACGGCCTGCCGGGCTGCTGCCCCAGACCGCGGCCCGCTGGGACATGCTGTGCGTCCTGACCGGGCTGCCACCGTCCGGTTTCACCGCCCTGGTCCCGGCGGCGCGGCAACCGGGTTCTCCCGGCCTGGCCGGCCGGGTGGACACCTATGCCGCGACCCTCCGGACGGAACTCGGTCTGCGCGCCCTGCGCCGGCACACCGCGACGATCGTCCACCGTCTGCTGGAAGGCGTCCTCTCGGTGGACCCGGACAGCGGCGAGGGCCCCGGACCGGCCGCCCATGAGCTGACCCTGCGGATCCTGGACTGGCCCGATCAGCCCCCGCGGCAGGCCGTCCTCGACGCCGTGGAGCAGCTGGCCACCCAGGCACCGCAGTGGAACGAGACGACCGAGGACCGGCGATGGCTGGAGAGGGTCGCCGAACGGATGCCGCAACTGCGGCCCTCCCTTCCGCTCCGCGAGATGCACCGCGTCGCGCAGCGTCTCTCGGGCACGCCGGAGGACTGCGAAGCACTGGCCGTACAGGCGTGGAAGGCCCGTCGCGCCGGGGCGGAGGACGACCGGCTCTGCGCGGCCGTGGAGGCCTGGGCCGTCCGCGGCCGCCCCGGCGAACGGGTCCACGAGTTCCTCGAGGCCTACCAAAGGCAGTGGGTGCCGTACGTCGGGCGCGTCCGCGCCCGGGAGAAACGTGAACGCCTGGAGGACGCCCTCGCCAGAAGCGGCTCGGACCGCTCCGTCCTGCAGCAGTACTGCGCATACGCCATCCGTCAGCTGATGCAGCGGACCTCCGCCATCTCCTGGGAAATCCGAAAGCTCCAGGACGAACGGTCACTGCTCGAGCAGAAGATCAGCCGCCTGCGCAGGTTCGGCGACTCCGCCCGCCGCACCCTCATCTGAACGAAGCACGCCCCAGGGGGGACACACCTCATGCTCACCATCCGGGCGACGGCCCGCCGCGCCGTCCTGCTCGCCCTCGCCGTCCTGCTGACCCTCGGCGGCACGGCACCCGCCATGGCCGCGGACCCCCCGGTACCGCGCGAGGACATCTACCGCTCGCTCAAGGTCGACGACGTCCCGGCGGCCTACGTCGTCCTCGTCGACGTCTCCAGTTCCATGCAGGACAAGGGTCCCGACGGCGTACCGCTCTACACCACCGTCAAGCGCCGCCTGGCCGGCTTCATCGGCTCGCTCACACCCGCCGACCAGGTGGCCGTCGTCACCTTCGGCCGGGCGACCGGTGTCGTCCACCCGATGTCCCCGGCAGACCGGACCGACGGCCTCTTCGACAAGGAACTGCCCAAAGTCGCGCAGGAGTCGGCGAGCGACCACGGCGCCGCACTGGACGCCGCCGCCGACCAGCTCGACCGCAGCGAGGCCCCGGTCGGGGCCGTACTGATGCTCACCGACGGCGCCGTCAACGCGCCGGGCAGCCCGTACGCCCGGCTGGGCAACCCGGCCTGGCGGCAGCTGCGGGAGCGGTACACCGAGCTGGGCACGAACCGCAAGATCATGGGCTACGGGCTTCCGCTCACCGAGGGCACCGGGGTCTCCGAGGTCCTCGGCAGCGCCTTCGGCGCCCCGCGCATCCTGCCGGTCGACCCCGCGGCCCTGGGTTCCCAGCTCAGCACCGCCAAGGACCAGGTCCGTGCGCAGAAGGCCGCAAGTCTGCTCCGCGCCGACCGGGGCGCCACGGTCACCGTGTCGGTCGCCGGCGAGGACGTGCGCCGAGCGGACGGCGGACAGGTCACCGTCCGGACCGGGGACCGCACCGGCGAGCGGACCCGGACCCTGGACGTGACCCTGGTGTCGAAGGCCCGGTACGTGCCGCTGGACGTCCGGCTGACGGGCACCGGCGGCACCGGCGGGGCCAGGGTGACCTCGACGAGCCCGGCCGGTCCCGTCACCCTGGAGCCGGGTGGGAAAAAGACCGTGCGGGTGACGCTGACCTGGCGTCAGGATCCCCGGTTCAGCCTGATTCCCGGCTCGCGCGACTACGAGGGCCGGGTGGGCCTGCGTGCCGCGGTCTCCTCTCCGTGGACGTCCACGATCCGGGGGTCCCTGGGAGAGGCGGAGTTCTCCACCGGCGCACCCGTGGTCACCGAACTCGCCCTGCGGGGCACGGTGCCCGGCCGGACGCCCGGCTGGCTCCCTCCCCTCGTCCTGCTCGTCCTGCTGCTGGGCGCGGCGGCCGCCTGGCGCGGCTACAAGCGGCACGCCCCCCTGCTCACCGGCGTTCTGATCGTCACCGACCTGCGGACCGGCAACCGCCAGGAGATCCCCCTGCACGGCCGGAAAGTCACCCAGGAGACGGACGCCGGGCAGGTGTGGGCACGCGTCACCGTGCGCGGCCGGCAGAAGGCCGGCCGTCCGATGCTCGTCCTGCGGTGCGAGCGCGACGCTCCCCGTCCGGGCGGTGAGCGGCTGTGCGACACCGGAACCTGCGAGCTCGGCAAGTCCACGGTGCTGTGCGGCATCGGCTTCTCGCACAAGCAGGAGAGCGAGGCGGCCGTCCTGCGGTGACGCGCCCCGACGGCACGCCATGGCACGCACACCCGACACGCCATGGCACGCACACCATGGCACGCACGCCGTCCCGGACCCCTCTGCCGAGCGCCCCGTACCGGGCCCGAGCCCATCTTGAGCCCCTCCGAAGAAAGGACATCGACATGGTGATGCCGCTGGATCCGGCCGTCGACCCGTCCGAGGCGGCGGGCTTCCGGCTCCTGGGCAGGCTGGGCACGGGCGGGTTCGGCACGGTCTACCTCGGCCGGCGGCCGGGCGGCGGGCACGGCCCGGACACCCTCGCGGCCGTGAAGGTCCTCAAACGCGAGTTCACCGAGGACACCCAGCACATGCAGCGCTTCGTCCAGGAGAGCAAGGCGCTCGACCGGTGCCGGGGAGCACGGATCCCCGAGCTGCTCGCGCTGGACCTCGGTGCCGGCCGGCAGCCCACCCTGGCGACCCGTTTCATCCCGGGTCTGTCGCTGTACCGTGTCGTGGAATCGCACGGCGGCCCCCTGCCCCGCGACACGGTGCACACGCTCGCCGCCGAGCTCGTCGACACCCTGACGACCGCGCACCGCAAGGGACTGCTGCACCGGGACCTGCACCCGGGGAACATCCTGCTGACCCGGGACGGACCGTGGATCATCGACTTCGGGCTGACCCGGATCCGCGGCCAGCGGGTCACGCTGCCCCTCGACATGGTCATCGGCCATCCGCACTTCTGCGCCCCCGAACAGGTCCGGGGACTGGCCGGGACGGGGTACGCGACCGATGTCTTCGGCATCGCCGCCGTTCTCCTGTACGCCCTCACCGGGCATCCGCCGTACACCGCGGAGAGCGACGCCGGGGCCATGCTGACGCGCCGTGTCACCGGCGTCCCGCCCGACGTCTCCGGACTGCCGGACGACGCCCTGGGCCGGCTGGTCCGCGCCTGCCTGGAGGAGGACCCGGCCGACCGGCCGCACCTGGACGAAGTCGCCGAGGGTCTCGGCCGGCCCGGCGCCCTGCGGCTGCCGGCCGATGTCGCCCGCACCCTGGCCGCCTACCGCGCGGAACTGCGGGACTTCCTGGCCGGGGCGGGCGACGCCGCCGACCTGACCGTGCCGTTCCGCCCCGGCCGGCGCCACTGGAGCGCCGGAGTCGGGGAGTGGCCGCACAGTGTGGTGGTCACCGCGGAGGGGGACGTGGTCGTCGCCGACAACAGCGGTGCGGTGCGCCGGCTGGACGGCACCACAGGGGAGGAGACGGCCCACCGCACGGGCCTCACGGCGCCGGTGCGGCTGCACGCGGACGGGAACGTCCTGCTGGTGTGCGACTCCGCCGGCCGGCTGGAGTCCTGGAGCACACGGGAGCACCGCATGTGGTGGGCCGTGCCGCCGGACGGCCTCGGCCAGGCGCGGGTGGTGCTGCGCGGGCAGAGTGTGTTCCTCGGCGACCCCGACGGCCTGCTGCACCACTTCGACGCGGTCACGCGCTGTCTGTGGTGGCGGACCGGTCCCCTCACCGGTACTTCGGGTACCCCGGCCGTGCCCGTCGCAGCCGGGATCCGGCAGGTGTATCTGTCGGCCGCGCAGGGCATGGAGATCCTCGCCGTCGACGACGAGGACGGAGCGCTGTCCTGGAAGACGCCCGTACGGCTGCCGGCCCCGGTCCTCGCGCCGCCGTTGCCGCTGGAGGAGCACCTCGTGGTCGCCGACGGCGACGGCACCCTGAGATGCCTGGCCGCCGCCGACGGCTCCACCGTGTGGGAGAAGCGGCTCGGCGCGCCCGTGGTGGCTCCGCCCGTCAGGGTGGTCGACACGGTGATCGCCGGGGACACCGCGGGCACGGTCCACTGTCACAGCGCGGCGACCGGCGAGCCGCGCTGGCGCGTGCACCACGGGGAGCGGGAGGAGTTCTTCACCCTGTGCACCGACGGTGCCGCGGTGTACGCGGGCGGCTGGAGCGGCCGGCTGCACCTGCTGGACGCGGTGGACGGGGCATCGCTGCAGAGCTTCGACCTCGGCGGCCAGATCCTGGCGGCGGTCTGCGCCCCCGGGGGCCGGAGCGTGCACGCCGCCTCGTCCGGCGGAACCCTGCACACGCTGCCCTCCGTCGCGGCACCGGACGCGGCCGCCGGTCCGCCGTCCGGCGGGGGCCGCGGACCCGGTGGCGGGGGCGCGGCCGTCACCCGTTGAGGGCGGCCTTCCGCACCGTGCCCGGTCTTCCGGGTGCGGCTGCCGCCGTTCTTCCACCGCCCTGTGCCCGGGCACCGCCCGGCCTCACTCGCACGGCCGAACGGCCCGGCGTCGGGGCGCATGGCTCAGAGGGGCTGGATCCGGGTGCGCAGAAGGCAGAATTCGTTGCCTTCCGGGTCGGCCAGGACGTGCCAGCTCTCGGTGCCGGTCTGGCCGACGTCGACGGGCCGGGCGCCGAGAGCGAGCAGCCGCTCCAGCTCGGCGTCCTGGTCGCGGTCGGTGGGACTGACGTCGATGTGCAGGCGGAGCTTCCCGGTCCGCGGGTCGCTGCTGGGGCTGAGGACGAGAGTGGGCTGCGGACCGCCGAAGCCGGCGCCGGATGGCCCGATCTCGATGCTCCCGTCGTCCTCCCGGCCGAGTTCGACGT
Organism: Streptomyces thermoalcalitolerans; assembly: GCF_039525155.1. Classification (NCBI taxonomy): domain Bacteria; kingdom Bacillati; phylum Actinomycetota; class Actinomycetes; order Kitasatosporales; family Streptomycetaceae; genus Streptomyces; species Streptomyces thermoalcalitolerans. Next base: position 21,241 of record NZ_BAAAHG010000069.1, read on the forward strand.
AACCGAGGACCTCGCTCCAGAACGCGGCGAGTCGTTCGGGGTCGGCGCAGTCGATGACCAGCTCACTGATGCGGCATGCCACGCCCGGCAGTGTACGGAAGTGCGGGGCGAGTGCTTGAGAAATTCCGGGAGTCGACCGGCCGCGCCGGGAGTCGACCGGCCGCGTGCCGGCGGAAGGCGCGCTGCGCCCCTGCGGGCGGCAGGACCCGCCCCGGACACACCAGCGATCGGCGGGGCGAGGCGATTCCCACCAAGGGGTGGATTATCCGGATTCCTCTTGGTTCCGGTTCCGGCGCTGTGGCGTCCTCTGAAGGACGGGCCCGTCCAGGGCCACCGGTGAGGGAAAGGAGAGTCCGTCTCATGCAACGTGCTCGTGGTCTTCGCGGTGTCCGCTCGTTCGCCGTCTCTTTCGTGGCCCTGGCCGCGTCCCTCGGCGTCGTCCCGGCCGCGGACGCGGCCCCCGCCGTCGACTACAACTGCACCTCCGGGTACTTCTGCATCTACAGCGACTGGAACGGCCGCGGGACCCGCTGCCAGTGGAAGCAGGCCAGCAAGGCGAACACGGCCGACGACTGCTCCTTCATCCAGAAGGGGCAGAACGTCCGCTCCGTGTGGAACGGGACCGGACACCGGGTGCAGTACTACACGCAGACCAACTACAAGAACCGTGTCGGTTCCACCCCGGCGGGTGCCGGAGGCAATCTGCAGGGGAACTACCAGATCCGTTCCTTCAAGCCGCAGTGACCGCGGCAGGGCCTGCCCCCGGCGAGGGGGGCAGGCCCACCGGCTTCCCGCGGATGCACGCAAGGCGTCCCTCGTCGCCTCTCGTTGAAGGGCTCTTTGCACCTGGTGGGCACCTCGCGGCTCTTTGCACTTCGTTCGGTCCGTTGAAGTGACGTCAAGTGACGCTGTCTCAGGCGGAGTGCCCCGCCCGGCGGAGGCGTTCAGCCGTCCGTGCCGCCCGTGCCCTCCAGGACCGCCATGGCCGCGTTGTGCCCGGGCACTCCGCTGACCCCGCCGCCGCGCACCGCGCCCGCGCCGCACAGCAGCACATTGGCGTACCGGGTCTCCACACCCCAGCGGCCGGTGCCCTCCTGCGCGTACGGCCAGCTCAGCGCCCGGTGGAAGATGTTGCCGCCGGGCAGGCGCAGGTCCCGCTCCAGGTCCAGCGGGGTCTTCGCCTCGATGCAGGGCCGGCCCTCGGCGTCGGTCGCCAGGCAGTCGGCGAGCGGCTCGGCGAGGTGGGCGTCGAGCTGGGCGAGCGTCGACTTCAGCAGTTCGTCGCGGACGGCGTCGTTGTCGCGGGCGAAGAGCCGGGCCGGGGTGTGCAGACCGAACAGGGTGAGCGTCTGGTAGCCCTGTTCGACCAGGTCGGGGGCGAGGATCGTGGGGTCGGTCAGGGAGTGGCAGTAGATCTCGGAGGGCGGCGTGGCGGGCAGCGCGCCGGCGGCGGCCTGGGCGTGGGCGGTGGCCAGCTGCTCGTAGCCCTCGGCGATGTGGAAGGTGCCGGAGAAGGCCTCGCGCGGGTCGACGGAGGGGTCACGGAGCCTGGGCAGCCGCTTGAGCAGCATGTTCACCTTCAGCTGGGCTCCCTCGGCGGGCTCGGGCGGTGTGTCGCCGGTCAGTGCGGCCAGGGTCTGCGGGGAGGCGTTCACCAGGACGTGCCGGGCGCCGACGGTGCCCTCGCCGTTCCGGGTGCGGTAGGTGACCTCGGCGCTGGTGCCGTCGCTCGCCACCCGTACCGCCTCGTGGCCGGTGGCGATGACGGCGCCCGCCCGGCGTGCGGCGGTCGCGAGGGCGTCGGTCAGGGCGCCCATGCCGCCGACCGGCACGTCCCAGGCTCCCGTGCCGCCGCCGATCACGTGGTACAGGAAGCAGCGGTTCTGCGCCAGGGACGGGTCGTGGGCGTCGGCGAAGGTGCCGATGAGGGCGTCGGTGAGGACCACGCCGCGGACCAGGTCGTCGGTGAAACGGTCCTCGATGGCGACGCCGATCGGCTCCTCGAACAGGATCCGCCAGGCGTTCTCGTCGTCGATGCGGCGGCGCAGTTCCTCACGGGTGGGCAGCGGCTCGGTGAGCGTGGGGAAGACCCGCCGGGCGACCCGGCCGGTCATGCCGTAGAAGCTCCGCCAGGCCTCCCACTCGCGGTCGGAGCCGGTCAGCCGGACGAACGCCTCGCGGGTGCGCTGTTCTCCCCCGCCCACCAGCAGCCCGGTGGGCCGGCCGTCCCGTTCGACGGGCGTGTACGAGGAGATGGTGCGGGGGCGCAGCCGGACGTCCAGGCCCAGGTCCTGGACGATCTTCTGCGGCAGCAGGCTGACCAGGTAGGAGTAGCGGGACAGCCGGGCGTCCACACCGGCGAAGGGGCGGGTGGAGACGGCCGCGCCGCCGGTGTGGTCCAGCCGCTCCAGCACGAGCACCGACCGACCGGCCCGGGCCAGGTAGGCGGCGGCGACCAGTCCGTTGTGCCCGCCGCCGACGACGACGGCGTCGTACGTCCCGTGTGCCTCGTGTGCGCGCATGGTTCTTCGTAGCACGCGGTGATCCGCTTCGGCCAGGGTGCCGCGGGCCGTGCGCACGGGGCGGCCGGCTCAGGGGGTGCCGGCCTCCTGCTGCCGGCGCAGCGCGGCCACCCTGCGGCGCAGCTCGGCGGCCTCCGCGCCGCGGCCGAGCCGTTCCAGGCAGCGGGCCTCGTCGCTGCGGCTGGTGAGCGTGTCGGGGTGGCCGGCACCCAGGACGCGCTCACGGTCGGCGGCCACCCGCCGGTACTCGGTGAGCGCCTCGGCCCAGCGGCCGAGCCAGCCGAGGCTCACGGCCACCTCGCGGCGGCTGACCAGGGTGTCGGGGTGATCGGCGCCCAGGACGCGTTCACGGATCGCGCATACGTCACGGGCCTCGGCGAGGGCCTCCTCCCAGTGGCCGAGACGTCCGAGGTTGACGCCGATGCCGTGGCGGGCGCGCAGGGTCTCGGGATGGTCCGGGCCCTGGACGCGGGTGCGGTCCGCGACCAGGTCGCGGTAGAGCCGGAGCGCCTCCGCGCCGCGGCCGAGCCGGCCCAGTGCGTACGCCATTTCCTGGCGGGCGGCGAGGGTGTCGGGGTGGTCGGGACCCAGTACCCGGGCGCGGGCCCCGGCGACCTCGCGATAGGTCTGCAGGGCCTCGGCCCAGTGGCCCGACTGTCCCAGCAGATAGGCGACTTCGTAGCGGGTGACCAGGGTGTCGGGGTGCAGGGGTCCGAGCACCCGGGCGCGGTCGGCGGCGACCTGACGGGCCATGCGGCAGGCGTCCTCCGCGCGGCCGAGCCGGCTGAGGCTGAAGGCGAGGTTGTGGCGGCAGCGCAGGGTGTCGGGGTGGTCCGGGCCCATGGTGCGCTCGCGGGCGGCGAGCACGGCGGTGTAGACCCGGTGCGCGTCGGCGTGACGGCCCAGCCGGCCCAGTACGTACGCCATTTCCTGGCGGGCGGCGAGGGTGTCGGGGTGGTCGGGACCCAGCACCCGGATGCGGGCCGCGGTCACCTGCTTGTACTCGCGCAGCGCGTCGGCGGCGCGCCCGGTGCGGCTGAGGGCGAACGCCACCTCGTAGCGGCTGGCGAGGGTGTCGGGGTGGTCGGGACCCAGGAGACGGGCGCGTTCGTCGGCGACCGCGCGGTGCACCTCGCCGGCCTCCTTCCAGCGGCCGAGGCGTCCGAGCCGCAGGCCCGCGCGGTACCGGTCGGCGAGGGCCCCGGGGGTCGCCGGGGGCGGGCCGGGGCGGACGGCGGGCACGGGC